>NZ_JBKEZV010000001.1:0-494911 GCF_053345265.1 Acinetobacter sp. M5A5_2a
CCTTTCAACAGGTGCGCGTTGGAGAGAAATGAATGTACCGGGTGAGCAAGAATACCGTACTCGTGGTGTCGCGTACTGCCCACACTGTGATGGCCCTTTGTTCAAAGGAAAACGTGTTGCTGTGATTGGTGGTGGTAACTCGGGTGTAGAAGCTGCAATTGACCTTGCAGGGATTGTTGAGCATGTGACTTTAGTTGAATTCGACACCAAACTACGTGCTGACCAAGTCTTGCAAAACAAATTGCATAGCTTGCCAAACACCACTGTGATTATGAATGCTTTAAGTACAGAAGTGTTAGGCGACGGATCACAAGTGACTGGTCTTAAATATAAAGACCGTGCGACTGATGAAGAGCATGTGGTAGAGCTTGCAGGGATCTTTGTACAGATTGGTTTATTGCCAAATACTGACTTCTTGAAAGACAGTGAGCTTGAGTTAACCAACCGTGGCGAGATCATTGTAAATGACCGCAACGAAACCAATGTGAAAGGTGTGTTTGCTGCGGGTGACTGTACTACGGTTCCGTACAAACAAATCATTATTGCCACAGGCGAAGGCGCTAAAGCATCACTCTCTGCCTTTGATTACATCATCCGTTCTGGACAGTAAAATTTAGGTCCAGAAACAAAAGAGCCAAAGGTTATCCTTTGGCTCTTTTTATTTTTATGGTTTATATAGACCATGTTCGACTAAATGCTCTCGTAAAATACGACGCAGTTCCAATACAGCTTGCGGCGTTAACTGAATTGAATGTCCACCTGGAAGAACTTTCTCAGATTTGGCACCTTCTAAGTGAGCACTTTTATACGGAACAATACCATCTGTAATTACGTTTGGATCATCGCTCTTGGTGATATTTCCCATAATTGAGTGGAAAACCAAGCCCTTATGAGGATTAATATTTTCTGTGAGTTCCATAAATTTGGACTGATGGCTCAAATCGCTTGGACCATTTTGAATTAAACCACTATCAATATTACTTAAGAAATCTTTAACATCTAAATTTTCAGTGGTGAGTGAAGTTGCTACAGCTGATAAAAAAGCACCAGGTAGACGAATAACTTTACGCGCTGCTAATGTAAACCAGCGATCTGCATAATCTGTACCTCGATGAGGAGAAGCCAAGAAAATTGCACGATCAAAATTATTGATTGAATGCATTTGCAATCGTTCAGTAACCATTGGATGTTTCTTAAAGCGGTTTTGCTGACGTGTCGTCATTAGCTCTAAAGCAGGCTTGGTAATATCGCCATCACTTACCAGTAAACGGCTAATAATACCTCCCATACTATGTCCAACCAGTACAGCATCATGTGCAGCAGGATCATTAGGGTTCAAAGAACCAAAAGCTTGCTTAAGAAGGGCATAAGTTTGGAAACGGCTTTCCAGAATCGGCATATTAGTCGAATAGAAAACTTGCCAAACTTGATAATTATCTCTTAAAACCGTGTCACCCATAACATCATTAGTCAAAGCAATCCATGCCTCAGGACTACTTGCGAGCCCATGGACTAATACAATAATTTTTTTATTTGGATTGTATGGTTCAAGCATATATAGGTGTGGCATGGTCAAGTGCTGATCACGATCAATCAGGCTTAAATAAGCCGCGACACCTAAATTATTTTCAGCTAACCATAAGCCGTAAGGCGCGGAAAAGTTGGCTGCTAGAGGATATTGTTTTCCTGCTACACTAATATTGTCGGTCCGGTATGGATCGTAAACCCGAATCATGAATTCAGGATTATTAATAATTTCTTCAACAGTGGTCGCATGTTTTGGTTCAGCTACAATCGTTGCAGCCAAATAACGTGCATGATGAATATTTGGGTTAACGCCATTTTTATAATTGTATTTAAGTGGGTCTAAAATATACTCATTAATATCTTCTTTTCCTGAACTCGGAAAAACCGCTACAAATTCAGATCCAAAACCATCACGGCGGTTAATGGTTCTTAAGCCCGAAAAATTTAAGTTATAACTTGAAATTAATTTTTCTAATTTTTGACCCGTTAACTGTCTATGAAATTCAAAATCAATCGAATAGACACTTTTACCAATATGAATTTGGGGTTCAACACCATTTTTTTGAGGGTGTCTCAAATCATAAACACCGACCATTTTGGCAATTGCCTGATTATAGAAGTCACGAATCTGAACTTGTCTATTATCAAAAATACGGTCAGTAGGCTGACGCTTCGTTGAAAACAAATAGGCGTAACTATAACGAATACTTTTATCCAGTAAATTTAATTGCTGGTCTAAACAATCATCATATTTGTTCTGAATATTGGTTTGTTCTTCTTCAGACTTATGTTTAGTAAATCTACTAACTTTACAATTAGATGAATCTGACAAAGCCATTGCTTTTGCCAAATACATTTCACTTGCAGCTGATAAGAACTGTTCATCTAAAATTTGAGGTAATTTTTTGAGTTGATTTACACAGTTATCAGGTGTGTCAGTACAAACTTTAGCTTCCTGACCAGACATTGATAAAACATTCAGACTTGCTTCGCTGAGTTTATCTTGCGTAAGAATACTATTACGTTCATTTGCAATAGTTACATTCAAAGCTTGCTGTTTAACATTAACGACCTGACAACCACTCAGAATTGAACCGAGTAGTATGACCGTCAATACTGTTTTGCTTCTTTTTATTGAAAACATTATGGTCAAAATTTAGTGGCTCAATGGTAGGTAGATCATACAAATTTTAAAATATTTTTCAAATGATCAAATAAAAAAAAGGGCTGTCAAAACAGCCCTTTTTTATCTAATTAGGCTTATTTTTTAGGTGTTGTGCTAGGGGTAGTGGCAGACATTGCAGGGTTAGTTAAAACTTGCCATACATTCCAACGACCTTGTTTTTCAATTTCTTGAATTAAACGATCAGCAATTTCCGATTCATCTGGATATTTAACTTTATAATTCTTAAGCGTCTGGATCGCATTTTTCTTTTGCTCCATCGCAATATAGTTATTTGCAGCAGCTAAATATGCTTCTTGAACATTACCTTTAATTGCTTTATCTAAATATGGAATCGCTTCGCGTTGACCACCACCTTCAGATAAGCCAAAACCGAACCAGAAGTTTGCTTCCGCATCATCTGGATTAATTTTTAAAAGTCTTTGAGCATATTCTAAAGATCTAGTGGTATGAACAGTACCTAAATCAAGATTACGTGCAAGAACACTTGCTTTAAAAGCGCGAAGTAAAATATCAAATGATGCATTTGGGTTTGCAGCAAGTGTATCGAGTTGCTGTGTTACTTCTTTAAGTTTACTTTCGAAGCCTTTACGTTCTTGGCGGTCAGTAAAGCGAGGTGGATAGTGACGTGCTTTGCCTTCCACTAACTGTAAGAAGTCATCAATGCTTGTAACATCAATTTCATTATCACCTGCCAAAACTGCGTATTTCATTGAACGCTGTGTGTTATTTACAGTCGGAACAATCAGTTTATTGGTGTCGAGAGTAAGCTGTTTGGTTGGGTCATCTTGACGATTAACCACCATTTTCGTTACCGGCTGTGCAGCAGCGTCTTTTAACGCAACTTCAAATGCTGGCGGTTGATCATAGTTAAAAGGATTTAGTGCATAAAAAGGAGGAGTAAGCTCTGGTTCCTTGAAAACAAAAGGCTCAATTTTTTGTTGTTTTACAGGTGCCATTGTACAAGCTGTTAAACTTGAGGTCGCAAGGATGATATATGCCAAAGGCTTAAAATTCATAGGATCTTCCGTTCATTTTAGTAAAGTCAGATTTGGTAGTGGTAAGTCTAGGAAAAGCTAAACCGACATGCAAGAGTAAGCGTGTTACATTATGAATCAAGAATATTACGTTTTTGATATCTTGTTTTGTGCACCACATTCACGACGCACTTCTTCAAGAATTTTTAGCTCTTCATCACTAAAAGGTTGTTCATCTTGGTTTTCTTTTTTGAAGCTAGGGTCTAGCTCTGATAAACGCTGGCATAAATTATTCATACGCGTTTCATTGTGCTGAATACGATCAAGCAAAACACGCATACCTTCTAAAATAGGGTCTGACTGATCAGCAGTTGTCGCATATGGGGCAAAACCAATACTTTGTGCATAATCACGGCGACGTTCTTCATCTTTATTTTTGTCGGCATCTTTATAAATATAGCGAGCAGGGTTTCCTACAGCAGTCACACCAGCAGGAACAGCTTTAGTCACTACAGCATTTGAACCGACTTTAGCGCCTTTACCTACCGTAAATGGGCCCAAAATTTTTGCACCAGCACCAACGACAACGCCATCTTCTAAAGTTGGGTGACGTTTGCCTGTCTTCCATGTTGTACCACCTAAGGTAACACCATGGTAAAGCGTAACATCATCGCCAATTTCAGCAGTTTCACCAATCACAACACCCATGCCATGATCAATAAAAAAACGCTTACCGATTTTAGCACCCGGATGAATTTCGATTCCTGTGGCAAAACGGCTAAATGAAGAAAGTAGGCGAGCTGCACCTTTACAATCTTTTTGCCATAATTCATGTGCAACACGATGCATCATAATTGCATGAATGCCAGGATAAGTCGTAAGAACTTCGAGTGTATTGCGGGCAGCAGGATCTCGCGCAAATACAGCCTTTATATCTTCTTTAAGCTGCTTAAGCATTGGGTTGATCCTCCTTGTCAGATAATGCTTTTTTCCATTTACCACTTGTCAGAGCTTGCACACGACTAAAAATACCGCGAAGTAAATGATATTCCATACGATCTAATTGTATACGACCAAACAAACGACGCAAGCGTAAAGGCAATAAACGTGGATTCTCTGGATCTAAAAATTCAATTTCAGTCAGCATTTTTTCTAGGTGAGGATAAAACTCTTCCATTTGTTGCTGAGTAACCAAAGGTTCATCCCATTGCATGCTTTGGCCTTGCACTAATGGCATTTCATCTACATTCTGATCGACTTTGTCTTGTTCCAGAGCAGACATGCGAAGCTCATAACATACGACTTGAATCGCTTGCGCAACATTTAATACGCCATAGTCCGGATTTACAGGAATCGTTAAATGGTAATTTGCCAGTGCTAATTCTTCGTTAGTTAAACCACGGTCTTCCCGGCCAAAAACAATCGCAATTTGTTGTCCTTGAGCGGTTGCTTTAATGGCTTCTTTAGTCGCAGGTCGCACATCAAGTAAAGGCCAAGGAATGGTGCGACTACGTGCACTTGTTCCAAAAACCAAATGGCAATCTTTAATCGCATCTTCTAAGGTGTCTACAATCTCAAGGTGCTCAAATAAATCTTGGGCACCGGCAGCAAGCGCTTGTATATCTGGATGAGGATATGTTTTGGGTGCTACGAGAACTAATTTAATTAGTCCCATTGTTTTCATGGCACGTAAAGCACTGCCAATATTGGCAGGCAAAGTTGTATTTACCATGACAATACGCACTTGTGCTAATTGTTTTGACACGGTGGTGTGGTCAAACGAACTCATAAGATTTCCAGAAATTACGAATATTGAGAAACTTCGCTTTGGTATAAATCCAATGCATCGTCCATAGACATACCCGCAGGAGGAGAGGCAACAGCATGTGGACGAACAGGGTCTGCTGCTTTAGCCGCTTTCGACTTTACTTGATATTCAATATAAATATTATCTTTACCAAAATAATCTCTGAGCTTAGCAAGTAATTCATCTAGAGGAGCGACTTTCCATTGCGGACCAAACAGAAGCTCGGCTTGAGCATAGGGTTGATCAATCTGTAACTGTAGAGCGATATGTTGATGCATATCTACATTGCAAAATGGCAAGATCATGTTTTGCAGATCTTTTGCCAATGTTGGTTGCATGAACTCTTCTGTTAATTTGATTTGAATACTGTTAGCGCGTTTTTGTCTTATTTCATTTAAGGTGAAAGCTTTGGTTAAACGTCCCATTGGGCGATCAAAGCCTTCTCGTTCATAGATTTCGCCTTCGAAAACTACAACACGTTCCACTTGAACGATATCTTTAAAACGTTGGAAGCGCTCATGGTTACAGCTGACTTCAATACGTGCCGTACCATCATCAAGTACAATAACAACTCGGTTCGGGAAGTTTGCGACATCAATGACCAAACCTGCATAAACTGTTGTAACACCACGACGCGTCGCAGTAATTTCATTTAGTTTTACAGGAATAAATGCTTTGAGTTCTTGTCGGTAAACGTCAATTGGATGACCCGTTAAATATAAACCAAGCGTATCTTTTTCGCCTTTTAGACGAACTTCATCGCTCCACGGTTTTACGGGTTTAGCTGGCTTACGCTGAACTTCTTCAACTTCACCAAATAAATCCATAATACCGCTTTCACGGTTACTTCGAGCTTGTTCAGCAGCTTGAACAGCTTCAGGCAATTGAGCCATTAAGCTTGCACGTTCAATACCTAGGCAATCGAGTGCACCTGCACGAATTAAAGCTTCAAGAGTACGCTTATTGATTTTCTTTAAATCAATACGGTGGCAAAAATCGAATAGATCTGTATAAGGGCCATATTGTCGACGAGAGTCAATAACTGACTGCATTGCTTGTTCGCCGACGCCTTTAATTGCACCTAAACCGTAAACAATCGTTTTATCATTACTCGCATGGAAATGATAAGTCGACATGTTGACCGATGGTGGTAAGACATCAAGATTATTATTTCGACAGTCATCAATCAAGAATACAACACTGTCTGTGTTTTGCATTTCCGATGTCATTACGGCTGCCATAAACTCAGCAGGGTAATGAGCTTTCAACCATGCTGTATGGTAGGCAACGAGTGCATAAGCAGCGGCGTGAGATTTGTTAAAACCATAGCCTGCAAACTTTTCCATATAGTCAAAGATATGGTTAGCTGTGCTTTCGTCAATACCTTTTTCAGCAGCACCTTCTAGGAAAATTTGGCGTTGCTTAACCATTTCCTCAGGTTTCTTTTTACCCATTGCACGGCGTAATAAATCTGCGCCGCCTAACGTGTAACCTGCACAGATCTGTGCAGCCTGCATCACCTGTTCCTGATAAACCATAATCCCGTATGTTGGCTCTAATACACCTTCAAGAAGGGGGTGGAGATATTCAAAATCTCCACCATGCATACGGTGAATAAAGTCAGGAATCAGGTCCATTGGACCTGGACGATACAGTGATACAAACGCAATAATTTCTTCGAATTTACTTGGACGTGCTTCTTTAAGCATCCGTTTCATGCCGACGGATTCAAACTGGAATACCGCTGTTGTATTTGCATCGGCAAAGACAGAATATGCTTTAGCGTCGTCTAGAGGAACATGCAAGATATTGAGCTGATCATTACTGTCGCGGTTTTTATTAATATTTTGGATCGCGTCTTCAATAACGGTTAAGTTACGTAAGCCCAAGAAGTCGAATTTGACCAGACCTGCTGCTTCTACATCGTCTTTATCATATTGAGCAACACGGTTCGTTCCATCTGCATCACAAAGTACAGCCGAGAAATCGGTAATTTTACCTGGTGCAATGACTACACCTCCGGCATGTTTACCAGTATTTCGGGTTACACCTTCTAATTTTAATGCCATTTCCCAGATTTCGCTTGCATCGTCGTTATCTGGGTTAGATGGGTTGGTCACAATATCTTTAAGCTGAGGTTCCATATCAATAGCAGTGGCTAAGTCCACACCGAGCGGTTTGGTAGGCACCATTTTTGAAATACGGTCAGCTAAACCGTAAGATTTACCTAATACACGCGCAACATCACGGATTGCACCTTTTGCTGCCATGGTTCCGAAAGTTGCAATTTGTGAAACGGCTTCGCGGCCATAAGTACGCGATACATAATCAATGACGCGGTCACGTCCGGCAATACAGAAATCGACGTCAAAGTCAGGCATCGATACACGTTCTGGGTTCAAGAAACGTTCAAAGAGTAGATCGTAACGAAGTGGATCAAGGTCAGTAATTTTTAAGCTATATGCAACTAAAGAACCCGCACCTGAACCACGACCTGGCCCTACAGGAACACCATTATTTTTTGCCCATTGAATGAAGTCCATGACGATGAGGAAGTATCCAGGGAAACCCATCTTGAGGATAATACCGACTTCATAATCAATTCGTTCATCGTAAGGCTTACGAATCTCTGCCCAGTCCTCGCCACGTTTTTCAACAGGGTAAAGATAATTTAAGCGTTCTTCCAAACCTACTTTTGATAAATGTTCAAAATAAGTGTCGATGGTAAAACCATCTGGAATTGGATAGTCAGGTAAAAAGTAAGTACCGAGTTGTAGTTTAACGTTGCAGCGTTTGGCAATATGATAGGTGTTCTCGATAGCACTAGGGATATCAGAAAACAACTCGATCATTTCATCTGAGGTTTTAAAGTGCTGCTCAGGGCTATATGTCCGTGGACGGCGATTATCTGCTAATACATAACCATCAGCGATACAAACACGTGCTTCGTGTGCCTCGAAATCTTCTTTTTCTACAAAGTGCACATCATTATGTGCAACTACACCAACATTATATTGTGCAGCAAGCTTAGCTGCTTCTTGAATAAAGTCTTCTTCACCGGGACGGTCAGTACGTGTTAAAGCAAGATAAACACGGTTACCAAACTTTTCAAGCCATGCTTCTAAAAGGGGAGCAGCTTTTTGAGGGTTAGATGAGCAAAGCATCTGACCAACATCACTATGCTGGCCAAGTAAAACGATAATATCTTGATGCTGTTCAAGTACCCATTCTTTTTGTACACATGGAATACTGAGCTGTTGTCCTTCAATAAAGCCGCGTGAAACGATTTCGGTGAGACTTTTCCAACCAATATCACTCATTGCAAGTAAGGTGACACGATGTTGAGCATCATCAAGTCGAATTGTGCTACCTAAAAGCGGCTTAATTCCTTTTTTTAAACAAGAATTATAAAACTTTACCGCCGCATGGAGGTTAGAGAGATCAGTTAATGCCAACGCAGGCATTTGGTCTTTAACCGCAGCATTGACCAAGTCAGGTATGCGAACTATCGACTCTGTAATCGAAAATTCTGTATAAATACCTAGATGAACAAACTGCATAAACCAATCCTTAATGCGACCGCAGCATAGTTTAACACGCAAAGTTAAAAGGAAATGGTTAATATTTTGGCAAACTGTTAAGGATTTTATTATTTAAGAAGAATGAGTTGAACATCTATTGTACAGATTTAATATAAAAGACATTATTTTTATAAAATATGACCAGCTCAAACATCTAGGTTTGAGCTGGTTGAAAAACTTAGTACTGCCAGAACATGCGTTGAATTTCTTTAGCATCGGTAGTCTTGGTAAGAGCTAATGCTGCAAGAAGACGCGCTTTCTGAGGATTTAAATCATGTGCTGCTACCCAGCCATATTTAGAGTCAGGTTGTTCTGCATCACGCACTACAAAACCTTGTGGAACACGTGATGAACGGATAATTTGAATACCGTTATTGTCGTGAAGATTTTGTAAAGTTGGTACGATATAGTTCGCAACTGAACCGTTACCAGTACCTGCATGGATAATCGCTTTAGCGCCAGCTTTTGCATATGCTTCATAAGCATCTGGAAGCATAGAGTCTGAGCCATAAACGATCTGTACCATTGGAAGTGCATCACCTTTAATATTTTCAATATTAAATTCTGAAGCATTTGTAAAACGTTTTACAGACTGTCTGAACCAGTATGGCTTGCCTTCAACTAATGTACCTAAAGCACCCCATTGGCTAACAAAAGCATTTGTATGAATGTTAATGCCTTTAGTTACATCACGCGCAGCAAAAATAGAGTCGTTCATGAGAACCATAACGCCTTTATTTTTTGCATCATCAGAAGCTGCTAAAGCAACTGCACTATAAAGGTTAAGTGGACCGTCTGCTGAAAGAGCAGTTGAAGGGCGCATTGAACCAACAATAACAATCGGCTTATCAGTGTGAACAACCAGATTTAGGAAAAATGCTGTTTCTTCTAAAGTATCTGTACCGTGAGTAATCACAACACCATTAACAGATGGTTTTTTTACCAGCTCATTTACTTGACGAGCAATTTGTAATAATTCCTTGTCAGTAATACTTTCAGAAGCGACCTGTAATGCCTGAATACCAGTTACATTCGCCAAATCTTTGATTTGTGGAACTGCATTAATTAAGGCATCAACTGGAACTTTCGCAGCAGTGTAAGTTGCACTGTTTGTTGAATTTGCGCCAGCACCTGCGATAGTACCGCCAGTGGCAACAACAACTACATTGTTTTTTGCGTAAAGTGGGAGAGAGCAGGCCAATAAGCCCATCGCTAAACCTAAAGATTTAACAGTTTTAGTCAACATCGAAAATATCCTTATGAAGTGACGAAAGTAAAAAAGTTTGTCGAATATGTCTGCTTTTCCTAAGCAAAATACATACCATGTAAAACATATTCGTAACTTGCTGAATAAGAAGCATCCCTGAATAGCATTTTGTTTCACCAACAATTACTTAGTCATTGCTTTTATTCAGCGTTAATAAATATCATGAATAAAATAAAAAATCTATTAAGTTTTTCTAATTTATCTCGATTTTTTTGCTTTTTAATATAAAGAAAGCAAATGATTTTTTTATCTTTATAAAATTAAAAAATAATGGGTGTGACGGAGTTTTATTTACCATTTGGTATTTATATTATATTGATTATAAAAGTTTTTATTTGTAAGTGAAATTATATAAATTTTTTAGTAGGGAAACTAAATAATAATTACAATAGTTTAATATAATTAAGTTTTAATAAAATGAATTAAAATTTAATCACTTGATGTTTATTTCTAAGAATATAAATTCTGTTTGGGTGATTTTTATTCTCTTTTTAAGGTTTACTTTAAGAAAATTTAATAGGGGTTAAAGTACATTTTTTGGTTCATTATTTAATATGAAAATACAGATAAATTTTTATTGTTTAATTTTAGAATAAAAAGAAGAGCAATTTTATAAGGTCATATAAAATTGCTCTTAAGTTGGGAGAATGGGAGAAAAGAGAAACTTAAGCGGTCGTTTGTTCTTGAGTTGATTTAATTAATACAGGCTCTGGTAGCTCTTCAGTGTCAGCTACTTTATCACCTTCAAGTTTAGCAACTACGGCAGTAGCAATACTGTTACCTACTACGTTTGTTGCAGTACGACCCATATCAAGGAACTGATCGATACCAAGCAATAAGAGAATGCCTGCTTCAGGTAAATGGAACATGGTAAGTGTTGCTGAAATAACCACGATAGAAGCTCGTGATACACCCGCAATACCTTTACTTGTTACCATGAGCGTTAACAGAATTAAGATTTGTTGAGTGAAGCTAAGATCGATGTTGTAAGCTTGAGCAATAAACAGTACTGCAAACGTGGTGTACATCATTGAACCATCTAGGTTGAATGAATAACCCAAAGGTAATACAAAGCTAGTCACTTTTTTAGGTACACCAAATTTATTTAGTGCATCCATTACTTTAGGGTAGGCAGATTCACTTGAAGCTGTAGCAAAAGCAAGCGTTACAGGTTCGCGAATTAATTTGCCTAAGCGGAAAATATCTTTTTTAAGTACGATTGCACCAACAGAGAACAAAATAATCCAAAGCAACAGAAGACCGAAATAGAACTCTGCGATTAAAATACCGTAGTCAACAATCAAGCCTAAACCTTGTACCGTAATTGCTGAAGCGATTGCAGCAAATACTGCAAAAGGGGCAAACATCATGACGTAATCGGTAATACGGAACATGATCTTGCTAAGTTCTTCAGTCAAACGAATAATGACAGAGTCTTTTTCTTTACCTTGATTTACAAAAGCAAGAGCTGAACCAAAGAAGATTGAGAAAACGAGTACTTGTAGGATGTCATTGTTGGCCATTGCTTCTGCAATGCTGCGTGGGAAAACATGGCTTAAGAATGATTGTAGTGTAAAGCCAGTGGTCGCTGGGAGAGAGGCGCCACTAAGTTGTTGAGCTGTTGGTAATGCTAAATCTAAAGCTGCACCAGGTTGGAAGAAGTTAGCTAAACCCATACCGATTGCAAGCGATACAAACGAAGCAGTAATAAACCAAGTCATTGACTTAAGTGTAATACTTCCAATTGATGTAGATTTCCCCATTGATACAATGCCTGAAACAATTGTGGCAAATACCAATGGAGCAATAATCATTTTGATTAAGCGTAAAAAGATGTCTGAAATAATGCTGAAATAAGAAGCGATCTGTTTGAGTTGTTCACCTTCATTGAAAAAGTGGTGACAAATCCAACCTGTTAGTATGCCGAGTAAAATAGCAATAACAATATACTTGAGCAATTTCTTTTGCTTCATATGAACCTCTATCCATTTGATTCAATCATTCTTTGATGGGATTTGAATGATTGAAAGCTTTCCTTGTTAGTTCAGTCCGGTCGTTCTACCGATTTTATCTTCCTAGATATCTGTATTTGTTTAACCGAATCGAATATGGTGATGTTGTTATGGAAGGGGATTGTTGCTCGATTTTGAAGCAGTGTGAAATGCAAAAATATATTGATCCATGCATTTTTTGCATAATGAAGATTGAGAGAAGTGTGAAATTACACACAAATTTAAACGTATGGTAAAAAATATATAAATGAATTATTAAAGTGAATTTAAAGATAAAAAGAATTAAATTTCCAATGAAAAACATTTAACTTCAAAGTGTTGTTTTTAAATGGGCGCGAAGGTGAGAGCGTTTGCGATTATTCTTTTTTTTTAATAATAAAATAGAATTATCAAAAAAGGCATCCAATTTAAGATGCTTTTTTTGATATGCATTTTTTTAACGACGGTTGGCTAAGAAACGACCTAAGCGAGTAATTGCTTCTCGTAATTCATTTTCAGCAGGTAAGAAAACCACGCGGAAATGATCTGGAGTTGGCCAATTAAAGCCCGTACCTTGCACCAATAACACTTTTTCTGCACGTAACAAATCAAGCATTAACTTTTCGTCATCTTCAATTGGATAGATGTTTGGATCGAGGCGAGGGAAACAGTACATTGCTCCCTCTGGTTTCACGCAGCTTACCCCGGGAATCTCATTTAGCATTTCCCAAGCAATATTACGCTGTTCGTATAAACGGCCACCCGGACGAATCAGGTCATTAATTGATTGATAACCGCCTAGAGCGGTTTGAATCGCATATTGAGCTTGAACATTTGCACATAGGCGCATAGATGCCAACATATCTAAACCTTCGATATAGTCAGCAGCACGGCTTTTATCACCAGTAATTGCCATCCATCCTGAACGGAAACCTGCAATACGATAAGCTTTTGACAAGCCATTAAAAGATACGCATAGCTGGTCACCAGCTAATGACGCCACCGAAACATGTTCAATGCCGTCATAAATAATTTTGTCGTAAATTTCATCAGCAAATAAAATTAAGTCATGTTTCTTTGCAACTGCGACAATTTGTTCAAGCACATGACGTGGATATACTGAACCAGTTGGGTTGTTCGGATTAATAATGACAATGCCGCGTGTGTTCGGCGTAATTTTACTTTCAATATCAGCAATATCTGGATACCAGCTATTTTCTTCATCACATTTATAGTGGATTGCAGTACCACCTGAAAGATTAACCGCTGCTGTCCAGAGAGGGTAATCCGGCATTGGAATTAGCATTTCATCGCCATCATCTAATAGGCCTTGCATCGCCATGACAATGAGTTCAGATACGCCATTACCGATATACACGTCATTCACGTGCATATTTAGAATGCCTTTTTGCTGGTAATACTGACAAATCGCCTTACGAGCAGGGAAGATACCTTTTGAATCAACATAACCAATTGCATTTGGTAGGTTTAAAGCAACGTCATTAATAATTTCTTGTGGGGCTTCAAAACCAAATGGAGCAGGGTTGCCGATATTTAGCTTAATGATTTTATGTCCTTGCTCTTCCATTTCATTGGCGGCTCGTAATACTGGTCCGCGAATGTCATAACAAACATGCTCAAGCTTCGATGATTTCTTTATTTCTCGAGAAGTTGGCATGGATTGGAGGGTAGCAGTATTTTTAGACATAACTGGATTCACTTTTGCATATCGGTATAAATAACTTTTAAATGTTTTAACTGTTACCAAATTCAGATCGTGTTGATCTTTTAGTAATTCAACAATTTTTTCATGGGTAAAGCCCGATTGCTGATACTGTTTGATAACCGGTAATAGTTGCTGGAAAAGCACACTTTTTTTCTGAGACATGTTTTGTCCTATACAACCGTGCCAAACAAGAATAGCACCATCTTTGCTTCCTTGGAAGAAAATAAAGCATAATTTTGCTTACTTTTGATTTTGAATTTTGCTTACTTTTTGCTTTCTATTACTTAGATGATTAAATTCCAACAAATTTTACGTTCAGAGACTAGTGTTTTTGTGATGAATGGCGTAAATATAAAAACTCAATCATCAGAAATGTTTACATCAGAATAAAGGTGCATGTCATGGGAAAAGTCAATAAAACAGACCGGGAATGGCAAAGAGAGTTATCACCAGAAGAGTATCGGATTACACGACAAAAGGGCACTGAACCTGCATTTACGGGGCAATACTGGAATACTAAGCAACATGGTACCTATGTCTGCCGTTGCTGCGGCGCAGAATTGTTCTCATCAGATACTAAATATGACAGTGGTTGTGGTTGGCCTAGCTTCTTTAAACCGATTGAGGCAACCGCAATTGAAGAACATGACGATTTATCGCATGGTATGGTCAGAACAGAAATTGTTTGTCATGATTGCGAAGCCCATTTAGGGCATGTTTTTGAAGATGGACCACAGCCGACTGGTTTGCGCTATTGTGTAAACTCGGCATCATTACAACTGAAATCACAAGAAAAAAATGATGAGGAAACCTATCCATGAGTAATATTTATCAGTTTGAAGCTGAACTGTTAGAGGGTGAAGTTAAGCAATTAGCTGATTACAAAGGTAAAGTTTTACTAATTGTAAATACTGCGAGTAAATGTGGTTTTACACCACAATTTGCTGGCCTTGAAAAACTTTATGAGAAATATAAAGATCAAGGTTTGGAAGTTTTAGGTTTTCCCTGCAACCAGTTTGGTGGGCAAGATCCAGGTAACAATAAAGAAATCGGTACGTTCTGTCAGCGCAACTATGGGGTGAAATTCCCGATGTTTGCAAAAGTTGATGTAAAAGGACCGGAAGCTCATGTGATTTTTAGATATTTAACACGTGAGGCTAAAGGTATTTTAGGCAGTAGCACGATTAAATGGAACTTTACCAAATTTTTGGTGGGAAGAGATGGTGCTGTGTTAAATCGCTATGCTCCTACGACTAAACCAGAAGCTTTAGAAGCTGATATTGAAAAAGCATTAGCAAGTTAATGAATTCGATGAACGCTATTCCCCAAGATTTTGAGTTTTGGCAAGATGGGCGAATGCCTTATGTTGAAACCAGAAGGTCGTGTTTTAGCCGAACATGTTATAAGTCTCATAGTCATCCAACATTTTCTATTGGAGCTATAGACGAAGGGAATAGCGTTTTTCAAAGCTCATTTGGTACAGCACAAAAGATTTCTGCCGGCACATTAGTGATTGTGCCTGCCCACATTGAACATTCTTGTAACCCGCTGCCTGATCAGGCTTGGAGTTACCAGATGCTACATCTGGATATATCTTGGCTTAATCAATGGTATGCCGAGTTTCAAAAAGAGGGCTTTGATTTAAATTTGCCTCAGCATAGACCTCTCATTATTAAAGATGAAAATTTATATCAGGCTTTTTCTGATATGAATGAAACTTTATTTGATTCTCAAAAATTGATTTTTGAAAAAGAACAGTCGCTGATCTATTGCCTTACACAGTTGTTATTACCTCATTTTATATTAGAAGAAATACAGAAAACTCAATATTTGTATGAAAGCTTTTTTGACTTAGTTCATATTATTAAATCATCCGAACGATTTATTTCTTTAGAAGAGCTTGCTCAACAGGTGGGTCTTAGTCGATATGCAATCATTCGCCTATTTAAAGCCAATGTTGGTTTAACACCCCATGCATTTCAAATTAATTTAAAGATTAATCAGGCCAGAGCACAATTAAAACAAGGTATTCCACTCGCAGAGCTCGCTGTAAATTTAGGCTTTAGTGATCAGAGCCATTTTCATAAAGCTTTCAAAGCTCATACAGGAATCACTCCTCGTCAGTTCCAACTCGTTGCTGCGCAATAATTTACAAGAAATTATTTTTCTCTATTTTTAAGCTATTCCATACTGTTTTATAGATGAAGCCGTTATGGAAGTTTTTTTAGTTATTGCCTTTACCCATTTTTTAGCTTTGTTATCTCCGGGACCTGACTTCTTTCTGATTCTCACGAGTCTTTTGCAAAAAGGTTCGCGTTATACATATGGCGTCATTGTGGGAATTACTTTTGGTAATGCCTTGATTTTGATGGCGTGTATGATTGGATTTATGGTGCTTGGAAATTTGAGTACGAACATTCTTTTAGTACTTAAATGGCTTGGGGCTGGGTATTTGGTTTATTTGAGTTACCTTTGTTTTAGTGCGGCTCGGTCTGGCACCTTAACTTTTGCTATTGAAAAAAATGGTTTGATGGATCAAGAGCATCAACAGCAGGATAAAGTTAAGAGCTTAATGTTAGGAATACAATCTAGTCTTCTTAATCCGAAAAATATTATGTTTTATAGCAGCTTAATGTTGCTCATTCAGCATGACTTTAATCTGCTTCAAAAATTGCTGATGAGTACGTGGATGACTGGAGTCGTGCTTGCTTGGAACTTATTATTGGTTCGCTTATTGCTTCAAAATCGGGTTCTAGAGCAGATTAAACGTTCTGCTAAGGGCCTATATTATTGTTCTAGTCTGGCTTTTATATTTTTTGCAGTACTGCTGGTTATTTATAGTTAATGTAGTGTACAGCCTTTAATATTACTAAAGGCTGTACAATTTACTTATGCTTAGAGAATTGCTTTTAAACGCTTAACCACTTCTTCACATTGCGCTAAATCGGCAACTAAAGCCATACGTACATGATTTTCACCGGGGTTACCTTGATCTGTGTCACGAGATAAATAACGGCCAGGTAAAACCTTAATATGTGTTTTTTCCATTAACATCTTGGCAAAAGTTTCATCATTATCAACTTTTAACCAATAATAAAAACCAGCATCTGGCTTTTGCAGAGGTAATAAGTGACCTAGTTCGGTTTGGAATAAATCAAATTTTGCACGATATTGCTTACGGTTTTCTTCAACATGGCTTTCATCATTCCATGCTGCAATTGATGCAAGCTGATGTTGAACAGGCATTGCTGCACCATGATAAGTACGATACTGCAAATATGGTTTTAATAATTCTGCATCACCAGCAACAAAACCTGAGCGTAAACCCGGTAAGTTTGAGCGTTTAGAAAGTGAATGGAATACGACACAGTTTTTATAGTCATCACGACCAAGTTCTGCACAAACTTCTAATAAGCCTGTAGGTGCTTGATCGAACCAAAGTTCTGAATAGCATTCGTCAGAAGCAATAACAAAATTATATTGATCAGATAAGGCAATTAACTTTTTGAATTGCTCTTTGGAAAGTACTGTGCCTGTTGGGTTACCTGGTGTACATACAAAAAGAAGGGCTGTTTTTTCCCATACTTCTGCTGGTACGGCATCAAAATCACCTAAATAGCCATTTTCTTCGGTGCAATTGATGAAATAAGGTTTTGCACCAGCGAGTAGAGCTGCACCTTCATAAATTTGATAAAACGGATTCGGCATTACTACATACGGCGCGTCTTCACGGTTAATGAGCGCCTGAACAAATGAGAAAATCCCTTCACGAGTACCTGATACGGGTAAAATATGATTTTCTGCACTAATGCTATTCAGTTTGAAGCGTTTGGTTAACCACTCTGCAATACTTTGGCGAAGCTCTGGCAAACCCTTACTATTCGGATAAGTTGATAGATGATTAAAGTTGTCAATGATTGCCTGTTTAACAAACTCTGGTGCTGGGTGCTTAGGTTCACCAATTGATAGTGGAATCAATGGAAGATTAGCAGGAGTGATATCCTTAAAAAGCTGGTTTAACTTTTCAAATGGATATGGGTGCAATAACGACAAGCTAGAGTTCATTAAACAGTTACCAATTAGTTGAGTTTCAGTGCTGACAAATTTGATTAGATGCTTCATCTAATGCAGCTTTAAGCTTTTCCGAGAAGAGTTTGACCTCTTCGTTATTTAACGGTTTTCCATCTTTTTTCGTGACAAAGAAAATATCTTCTGCACGTTCACCTAAAGTTGCAATTCTAGCTGAATGGATGTCTAAACCTTGCATCATAAATAAGCCACCTATGCGTGCAAGTAGGCCAGGGTGATCAAGTGTTGAAATTTCGACCATATTTTGCTGTAACGCTTCATTCAATGTAACGTCAACTGTATTTTCAATATCAAAATGACGTAGTTGACGTGGAATTCGACGTTGCATGAGTCCTGGATATTGATCGGGCTGACTAAGCGCTTTTACTAATGCAGTTTTAACGGTTTCTTCGCGTTCAGGGTCGGTCAGCAATGTCCCGAAACGATCAAGCACAACATAGGTGTCTAAGCTAAATGCCGTACTTGCCGTGATAATTTTTGCATCTTGAACGTCTAAATTCATTTTGTCCAAAACTGCAACAGTGGTGGCAAAAAGGTTGGGTTGGTCACGTGTATATATAAAGATTTGCACTGCATCTTGGGCAGCTTTACGGTGAGCACGCAACAGTACTAATGGCTCTGGATTATCACCGTGTTTCAAAATTGCTTGAGTGTGCCATGCAATTTCATCTGCTGATTCTTTAATGAAGTATTCATCACCAAGTTCTTGCCATACTTTTTCGACGTCTGCTAATGAGAAGTTATTCACCAGTAATTCACTTGCTGCAAATTTGGTGTCTTCAATCAGCATTTGATAGTCAACAGGACGACTTAAACCTGTACGAATTACATCACGGGCATGCGTATAAAGTTGACGCATAAGTGAAGCACGCCATGTGTTCCATAGTTTTGGATTTGTTGCATTAATATCGGCAACCGTTAAGGTATATAGATAATCAAGATGTTCCATATCGCCAAGTTTTTCAGCAAAATCTTTAACAACATCTGGATCGGAAATATCCTTTTTCTGAGCAGTCAGTGACATGAGCAAATGGTTGTGGATGAGCCATGCAATTAATTTGCATTCACGCTCTGTAAAGCCGTGTGCACGTCCAAATTCGATTGCATCTTCTGCACCGAGTTCACTATGGTCTCCACCACGGCCTTTAGCAATGTCATGAAATAATGCAGCGATAAATACAATATCTTGACGTGCAAGACGTTGGAAAACAGAGCTTACAACAGGGAACTCTTTAGCAAACTCAGGTTCTTTAAAGCGGTTTAAGTTGCGCAGCAATAATAATGTGTGAGCATCGACTGTATAAATATGGAATAGGTCATATTGCATAAGACCCATAATTTGGCCAAATGCTGGAATATAGTTTCCTAAAACACCATACCGCTTCATCGCTACCAAAGTATCGTATAGACGATAGGGTGAGCGAATAATCGACATAAACAGTGCTTGATGTTCAGGATTATCTCGATAGTTTTGATTAATGCGTTTTGCAGCAAGAATAAGTAAGCGTAAAGTACGAGCGCGGATCCCTTCAATATCTGGTCGATTAGCCAAAATATAGAACAATTCTAAAATAGCACTTGGGTGTTCTGCGAATATTTTGTGGTGCTGTACTGCAAGCTTGTTATCAACGATTTTAAAATGATTATTAACTTCTTCAATTTTACGTTCGTAATTTGGTAAGCGAGGAGTAATGACTGATTCGCTAAAATAGGCCAACAACATTTCATTGAGGGTAGAAACCTGTTGTGCGGTACGGTAGTAGCGTTTCATGAACTGCTCAACACCGTAATTTACAGGTTGACCTTCTTGACGGACATAACCAAATTGAGCCGCAATTTCTCTTTGATGATCGAACAGAAGACGGTTTTCATCACGTTTCGCTAAGCGGTGTAAGTGGTGGCGAATTTCCCAAAGAAAACTTTCAGCTTCTTCTAAAACTGTTAATTCAAACTCTGAAATAAAACCTAAATGCACTAAGTCATAAATGCGGTTCACACGGAAATGACGCTTGGCAATCCAGCCAATTTGGTTAATGTCACGAATGCCACCCGGTGCATTTTTAATATCTGGTTCTAAATTGCTTTCAGTATTGTTGTGTTGGTGGTAACGCTTGGCTTGTTCAGCCATTTTTGCATCAAAAAATGTTTTGTCTGTCCACGTTTGCGAAACAATACGACGTGGCCATTTTGCAAGTTGACTATTACCGGTAATTAAACGAGCTTCGATGAGTGTAGTTGCAACAGTTAAATCGGTAGCAGCTTGTTCAACACAGCTTTGGATGGTACGAACGCTAATTCCGGGTTTAAAATTACCAACATCCCATAAAGAGGAAATAAATGTAGAAATACGCTTTTCGTTTTCTTCGTTAATTTCATGTTCTGACAAAATCATGATATCAACATCGGAATAGGGCAACATTTCACGGCGCCCATAACCACCCACAGCAAAAAGACCTAATCCTGTCTGGTCGAGTTCGGCATGTTTCCATAAAAAGATCAGTGCTTCATCAACGAGGTCTGAGCGCGCTTTAATGACTTCTCGAATAGATTGCCCATTTTCATATGAATCTTGCAATTGCTTTTCTACATCCGTTCGCCATTGATTAATGGCTTTAATATCATGATGGCTTGTAACGTAGTTCAGCAATGGCGATGTATTGATCATGAAAATGGGTCTACCAATAAGTAAATATTAAGAGTTGGTTTTTACGCTTACTTGATCAGCGGTTTCTTTCGCTAAAGTACGAGCAAGATCAGTATTTTCTGCACGAGCAGTTGCCACACCCATACGACGTCGTTTGAAACCTTCTGGTTTACCAAACAGGCGTAGGTCAGTATTTGGATTGGCTAACGCCGTATTTAAGCCGCTGTAGCTTAAGTTGTTGGCATCTACCCCCGCATAAATGACTGCACTCGCAGCAACACTATGACGAGCTGTGTTCACTGGTAATCCTAAAATTGCACGAGCATGCAGTTCAAATTCGCTTTGAAATTGCGATGCTAGAGTCACTAGACCTGTATCATGTGGGCGAGGTGATACTTCACTGAACCAGACTTTGTCGCCTTTAATAAACAGTTCTACACCGAAAATACCACAGCCACCCAGTGCTGTTGTCACTTTATTTGCAATACGTTTTGCTTCTTCAAGTGCAGCAGGTGTCATTGGTTGAGGCTGCCAGCTTTCTACATAATCACCAGCGTCTTGGCGGTGACCAATTGGGTCGCAGTAGTGAGTTTCGATTTCACCAGTTTCAGGGTTTTTAGCGCGAACGGTAAGTAATGTAATTTCAAAATCAAAATCAATTTGAGATTCAATGATAACCGTACCTTGGTTAACACGACCACCTTGCATCGCATATTCCCAAGCAGCATCGACTTCATCGAAACTTTTTACACGAGATTGGCCTTTACCTGAAGATGACATCACTGGTTTTACAAAATTTGGATAACCAATATCATCAGAAGCGGCGCGGAAGCTTTCTAGTGAGTCTGCAAAGCGGTAAGCAGAGGTAGGTAAACCAAGTTCTTCAGCAGCAAGACGACGAATACCTTCACGGTTCATTGTCAGGTTTACAGCTTTGGCAGAAGGAATAACAGTTGCAGTTTGGCTCGCTTCAATTTCAACAAGAACTTCTGTAGCGATGGCTTCAATTTCTGGAACAATTAAATTCGGTTTAATTTTTTCGATGAGTTGTTTTAATTGAGTAGGATCAGCCATATTTAACACATAAGAAAAATGTGCAACTTGCATGGCTGGCGCATGATCATAACGGTCGGCTGCATGTACTTCTACACCAAGGCGTTGTAAGGAAATTACAACTTCTTTGCCAAGCTCTCCTGAACCTAACAATAAAACTTTAAATGCAGAAGATTGAAGTGGGGTACCGAGTGTCACGCTCATGCGAATCATCCTGACAAAATTATTTTTTTAAGCATAGCAGAACTTATGGTGGAGTTAAGCCTTATAACGCATAAAAAATGAATTTTGTCGGACAATTAAGAATGTACTTTATTTATACATTAACTTGATAGTTTAAAAGTAGCTCATCTGCATTTTTACCGCGAATACCCCAATTTTCTTTAGGTGTTTCAAAAATCGTAATTTCGATATCTTGAGGTGCTATTTTGCATTGTTCTTCAATATTGCGAAATAATGTTTGGATAAGTCTCTTTTTCGTTTCTGTACTACGACCTATAAACATTGAAAGCTCAATGATGATGTAGTGTTGGCTACGGTCAGAAGGATAAATAAAGTTTCCCGGTTTAAGGCTAATAAAACGTTGAAATCTTTTCTCAACCGGATATTTCAATTCTTCAATGAGGGCTTGATGTATGGCATGAGAAAGTAATTCTCGATATTGCATAATCGTTTGTTCATTTGCGTAAATTTTAATTTGTGACATTTTTATCTCTAATGGGTAGATGAAGTTATCTTTTTAATCAATTCAAAAAATTAGATTTTTCATACCAGAAGTTTCAATCTTAAACGCTTCTGGCTAGGTTTTAGTTTATATAAGGAAGATGAGTTTATCTATTTATAAAGGTAAATAAGTATAGATCAGGCCATAAACAATTGCGGCAGTTAAAGTTGCTGGAACAATTTTCTTAAATTTAAAATAAAGGCCTGCTAAAACCAGAAAACCGATAAGCATGGCGAAACTCTTGTCTGGATTTTCAAGAAGTGGTGGAAGAGTCGCAACCACAAGCATGGCGCTAATTGCAGATATACCAATGCTTCCCAAAGCAATTTTTAACCAGACTGAACCGCGTCTTTGCTGTGTCCCTTGCAGCTTTTGTATAACAAAGAATGGTCCAAAACGTGAGGCGAAATTAGCAATACCCACAATTATGCCGACCAGAATAATCTCTAGGTTCATTTTAAACTTCGACCTCTTCTTGTTGTTTCAGCACATAATATTTAAACAAGCCGGCTAAAATACCTGAAAGAATACCAATAAAAATAGCCGCAGAGAGGTTAATCCAATAACAGGACAACGCTGAAACAACTAAAGATACAGCAACTACAAGGCTATGCTTTCGCTCAAATGCTGCTAATAAAAAACTTAAAAATAAAGCAGGTAATAAGAAGTCTAATGCTGCTTGTAAAAATTTTGGAAGATGAGTGACCTGATCTGCAAATAATCCGCCTAGTAAAGAGCCAGTTGCCCAAGCCATCCAACTAAATAGGCTAAGTCCTAACATCCAAGACTCAGACCATTGCTGACGACGTTGTGAAAGTTCGATCATGCCACTTGCAAAAACTTCATCGGTTAATCCCCATGCCCAAACCGCCGTTTTTTTAAGATTTAACTTGTTGGGAATAAGGTTGTATAGCGCTGGCCCATAAAGCACATGGCGAATATCAAGTGCAATGACTGTTAATGCAGTTAACCAGATAGATGAACCACTAGCCAAAAGTGCGACAACCAAGAACTGACTGGCTCCAGCATACATTGAGCAAGATAGGAAAAAAGCTTCCCATGGTGTAAAACCAAACTGAGATGCAGAAACACCGAAGGCAAAAGAAACGGGTAAATAGGTGAGTACGATAGCTTGACTATCTTTGGCACCTTGCCAAAAAGTTGCCGTTTGATCAGCCATCAATTGTTGTTTGGACACAATGCACCTTGGCAATAAACCAAATGATAAAAATACTTGAAAGATTGAGTATTGTAGCCGAATTTAATAGCATAGTGCCGAAATGTTTAATCGGCAGTTTGATATGTTCAACGCAAAGATTCGTTTAGTTTATATCGCCATGTTGAGTGCAGGTATTTTTACATTGCAGGGCTGTGACAATGGTAATCAGGGTGCAGAAAAAAAAGTAGAAATTAAACCAGCACCGAAACTAACCAATGATGCAACTGTTTATGCTCAAAAAGCATGGACATTAATTAATACGGTTGAGCATTTGGTTTATGAAAAGCAACTGAGTCAAATCGATGACGAAGTTCGTAAACCTTTACGTCAATTGAGTACGGACTGGCGTATTAATGTGAAAATGACGGACTCAGTGACAGAAGGGAAATATGCGCTTTGTCGTAAAGCTCTTACTAGTCTAGATGTGTGGGCTCGCGAAACGCTTGAAAATAATGATTCAGTTGCTAAGAAGCAGGCAGATTATGAGCGAGATAAAGCTCAATGTAAGGATGCAATTGAGAAGCCAAGCCTTGGAAATACTTCTCCAAAATAAAGCAGACAAATATAAAAGCGAGATGATCAATCTCGCTTTTTTGCTTTTAAACGATAATGAGTGAATGTTAATTAAGGTTTTGTTGCTGGTTTCATTGTGTCATGTTTCATTTGATTTGCATCATGCTGAGCATGCATAGATTTCGTCATGGCTTCATGCTTTTGTTCAGTCATATCTTTTTTAACATCTTGTTTTGCTTTTGCTACTTCTTTTTTAGCAGTTGCTTTGCCGTGTGCAGCAACACATTTTCCGCCTTTATGATTTGGTCCTGTACCGCCTTGTAATTGAGTTCCTTTTGGACATGCAAATGCCGAAACACTTAACATAGCCAATACGCCTGCTGTAAGAATTGTTGATAATTTTTTCATGTTAATCAGCGCCTTGTTGAGTATTATTGCTCAGCCTGAGTGTAAAATGAAAATATCTGCTTTAAAACATTTATTTTGTGAAATAGAGTTTGAACAATGTTTTGTTTTGCAGCGTTATCTAATTTTTTAATTTAATTTTAAGTTTTTGTTATATAGCTGCCTTAGCAAGAATCACGAATGGACATGAGCAATTACTTTCAATTTTTCAATATCTAAAATCTCAATTTTTTTAAAAGCAATTTTGATGATCTTTTGTTTTTCGAACAGGCTTAGTTCATGATTGATGGTCTGTCTGGAGGTAGTTAACATATTTGCCAATTGTTCTTGAGAAATATGAATGTGATGATCTTGAATAAGAATATGATTACCATAACCTTCTAAAATAAATAGAAGACGCTGAGCAAGCCTTTGAGAAATACTGCGTGTTTGGATAGCAATCTGTTCTAAGAAGACATACCTAAGTTTTTGACTGGTTAAACGTGCAAAATAATACCAGTAATAGGGATTTTCTTTGAGTAGCTCATTTAAGGGATTCGCAGGAATATGCAAAACCGTACTTTTTTTCAAAGCAATCGCATCGTGCGAGCGCGGTTCATGATCAATCAGCGATATTTCGCCAAACCACATAATTGGTTCAGCAATTGCAGAAAGTGCTTCATTACCATTTACATCGACATAACCTAAGCTAATTGAGCCTTCAAGCACGGTATAAATGCCATCAAACACATCTTGGGCACGGAAAACATAACTATTTTTTTCAAAAGTTCTTTGCTTACCATGTTCTAGAATAAAGTTTTGGAATGCTTCTGGAAGCACACTAAACCATGTATTTTCTTTTAGTCGGTTAATATAAATAAGGTCCAATATTGGGGCCATCCATGAAAAAATCACTACTTTGTCAAATAGCTGACAACTTTAAGTTTTCCTTATTTGTACAGTATGACTATAGATAGATGAATAGGGAACAACTCATGTCGAATCTGGAGCAACAGCTTAGCAAATATGCTGCTTACCACTTAAATCATAAAAATATTTTGACGCATTTTATCGGTATTCCGCTCATCGTGTTTTCAATTTTATGTTTAACTGCAAGAGCTGGAGTCGATATTGGCGATTTTAAACTGACTTTAGCTATAGTGTTGATTGCAGCTAGTACGATTTATTATTTTATTTTAGATAAAGTATTTGGTTTACTCATGCTGATTCTTTTAGTCGCTGTCTATCCACTGGCGAGCCAAATTGCTCAATTATCTTGGGGAGAATGGTTAGCAGCAAGTATTGGCTTCTTTGTGGTGGGGTGGGTCTTTCAGTTTGTTGGGCATTATTTCGAAAAGAAAAAACCAGCTTTTGTGGATGATGTAATAGGACTTGCGATTGGGCCGTTATTTGTATTGGCAGAATTTATATTTATGCTGGGTTTTAGAAAACCATTGCATGAGCGAATTTTGAAAGAAGCACGTAGTAAACGAGAGATGATGGATCTGAATCATTCCTTATAAATATAAAAAAAGCCCCAATATGTTGGGGCTTTTTTAAGCTTTAACTTAAACGTTAAAACGGAAGTGCATTACATCGCCGTCTTGAACAACGTAAGTTTTACCTTCTAAACGCCATTTACCAGCTTCTTTAGCGCCGTTTTCACCGTTGTATTGTACGAAGTCATCATATGCAACAACTTCAGCACGGATAAAGCCTTTTTCAAAGTCAGTATGAATAACACCAGCTGCTTGAGGAGCGGTTGCACCAACTTTTACTGTCCATGCACGTACTTCTTGTACACCAGCAGTGAAATAAGTTTGTAAACCTAAAAGTGCATAACCTGCACGAATAACCACATTTAAGCCTGGTTCTTCCATGCCCATTGCTTCTAGGAACTCAGCACGATCTTCATCTTCTAATAATGAAATTTCAGCTTCGATCTGGTTGCAAAGAGGAACAACAATTGCATTTTCTTCCGCAGCAAGTTTTTTTACTGCATCTAAATGTGGGTTATTTTCAAAACCATCTTCAGCAACGTTGGCAATATACATCGTTGGTTTTAAAGTCATTAAACCAAAACCACGAACTAATTTACGTTCGTCATCAGACAAATCAGCCGCACGAGCTGGTTTACCTTCGTCTAGTAATGGTTGGATTTTTTCTAAAACTGCTTTAGTTGCAACAGCTTCTTTGTCACCGCCTTTAGCAACTTTAGTTAAGCGTAAAATTGCTTTAGCAACAGTTTCAAGGTCTGCAAGTGCAAGTTCAGTATTGATGGTTGCGATGTCATCTAACGGATCAATTTTACCGTTTACGTGAATCACGTTTTCATCTTCGAAACAACGTACCACGTGAGCAATTGCATCAGTTTCACGGATGTTAGCAAGGAATTGGTTACCTAAGCCTTCACCTTTTGATGCACCAGCAACAAGACCTGCAATGTCCACAAATTCCATTGTAGTTGGCAAAATACGTTGCGGTTTAACAATCGCAGCAAGTTTGTCTAGACGTGGATCTGGTACAGGAACAATACCTGTGTTTGGCTCAATGGTACAGAAAGGGAAGTTTTCCGCTGCAATTGCTGCTTTCGTTAATGCATTGAAAAGGGTAGATTTCCCTACGTTTGGCAGACCAACAATACCGCAATTAAAACCCATGAAAACCACTCACAAATGTGTAAATTAAAAATTGTCGCTGATTTTACATGAAAGCCATGACAAAGTCATGGCTAGAGCAGGGTTCTGTTGAGTTTAAACTTTACGTTTATCAAGTTGCTGGGCTAATGCATCACCAGTTGCTTGTACTAACATGACTAAAACAATCAACACTAAAATTACAGCCACCATAATTTGCATATCAAAACGTTGATAGCCATAACGATAAGCGATGTCTCCTAAGCCACCTGCACCAATAGCACCAGCAATCGCAGAGGAGTTAATCATGGTAACAATTGTGACAGTAAAGCCCGCAACAATACCTGGCAAAGCCTCTGGTAATAGCACATGCCAAATAATTTGTTTACGGTTACAACCCATGGCTTGCGCAGCTTCAATTAAGCCCTGATCGACTTCGCGTAAGCTGACTTCTGCAATACGGGCAAAGAAGGGAATTGCAGCAATCGTTAATGGAACAACGGCTGCCCAAACGCCATAACTTGTACCTACAATCCAGCGAGTCAGTGGAATCAGGGCAACCATTAAAATAAGAAAAGGTACAGAGCGAGTAATGTTGATTACCCAGCCCAAAGCCTGATTAATCTTTTGTGATGGGTGAATGCCATGCTCAGAAGTACTCACTAGAACAACAGCAATCGGTAAGCCAATTAAAAAAGCAATCAATGCAGATGCACCCACCATAAGTAAGGTATCTACAGTTCCAGTAATTAATAGATCAATGAGCTGGTCGGGCATAGCCAAGTACCTCAAATTGTGCAATTGCTGTTAATGCATCTTGTCGTATGGATGAAATATCAATTTCTACATTAGGAATACCCACTAAAAGCGAGCCAATAATGTGCCCTTGAATGGTATCGACCTGACTTTGATATAAATTGACTGGTGCTTTAAATCTAGCAAGTAGTTCTTGAATATCAGGAACCTGATGTGCTTCAGCCTCATATTTAAGTTTTATAATAATATGAGTCGAATTTTCATCGGGTAACGGACTGATCTTAAAAGGCAGGGTGATCTGTTCAAGATTCAGTAATTCTTGAGTAATTTGTTGCTCTGGTCGTGAGAACACAGACCAAACTTGTCCAGCCTCTACAATCTCACCTTGATCAATCACTACGACTTGATCGCAAATTTCTCGAATAACCTGCATTTCATGAGTGATTAATACAATAGTTAAGCCAAGCTCCTGATTAATCTTCTTAAGTAAAGCCAAAATAGTGGCTGTACTTTCTGGATCAAGTGCGGAGGTCGCTTCATCACAAAGTAAAATTTCAGGGTGGTGAACCAGTGCGCGTGCAATACCGACACGTTGCTTTTGCCCACCAGAAAGTTGTGAGGGATAGTAGTTCGACTTATCTGCTAATCCCACCAGTGCCAAAACTTCATTTACACGTTGGTCGATATCTGCTTTGTTGTAATTGGAAACTTTTAAGGGCAATGCCACATTTTCCCAAACTGTTTTTGCAGACATTAAGTTGAAATGTTGGAAAATCATTCCAATCCGTTGACGGGTTTGGATGAGCTCGGCATGACTCAATTCAGCAATGTTTTGTTGATGAATATGAATACTGCCAGTATTCACTTGTTCCAAGCCATTTAAAGTACGGAGCAAGGAAGATTTGCCTGCACCGCTTTTACCAATAATGCCTAAGATTTTACCTTTGGGAACATCAAGGTTAATTTCTTTTAAGGCATGCAGTTTTTGACCCTGCGATTGGTAAAATTTATTTAAACCGCGAATTTTGATATGGGGTAGAGAAAAATCAACTTGTGATCCAAAACTCACCATCGTCATTCTCCTTATTTCCAGCCTTTAAACCACATACCTTTGCCAAAGTCTTTATCCAGAATATCCTGCGCTTGTTTTGAGTTCTGGAATGCCTTGACGAAGGTTGCAAGTTTTTGGTTTTTATCTTGGTAATCACGACGAGTTACAAACAAAATTGCATATTTTTTATCAATTGGATCTAAAAATAATGCGCTATGCGGGTCGGTTACCTTTGCCATTTTTAAGTAGTGGGGGAAGCCGAAAATTAAATCGACATCGTTATATGCATGTGCAGTTTGAGGGCCTTCAACTTCAACAAAGCTCAGCTGTTTAGGATTAGCAATAATGTCTTGGGTGGTCGAAAGTTCATTGTTGCTATCTTTGAGCTGAATTAAGCCAGCGCGATGTAGCAAAATTAAGGCACGAGCTAAATTGACTGGATCGTTTGGAATAGCAACGCGTGCCTGTGAAGGTAAATCATCAAGTGTTTTATATTTTTTTGAATATAAGCCTACGTGACTTCCTGAACCCACGGCAAATGCATGTAAGTCATAACCAGTTTCTTTGACAGCATTACGTAGAAATACGCTTTGCTGGAAAAAGTTTGCATCAATATCGCCGTTTTGTACGGCAACATTCGGTGCTCGCCAGTCAGAAAATTCAACAAGTTTGACATGAACACCTTGCTTTTCAACTTCATTGGCAACGCTTTGTAATAGCTCAGCATAAGGCGGGCTAATGCCAATCGTTAAAACATCATCGGTTTGCTTATTTTTAATATAGCGATAGCCGATGAGACCCAGAATTACGATTAAAATCGTAATTCCGAGTAACCAAGGCTTATATTGTTTGAACTGAATAGCCATAATCTTTCCGTTATTACTTCCAGCCCGGGAACCAAAGCGTTGGCCCAATCTCAGCATCTAAGACAGCTTTAACTTTTGGCGAGTTCTGATAAATCTCAACAAATTTCTTTAATTTGTCGCCCTTGTCCTGATAGTCGTCACGTACTACAAATAAAATGGCATAACGTTTATTGGTATTGTCATCAAGTAAAAGTGCACTCTCAGGGTCAGCTGTTTTTGCTAAGCGCAAGTAATGTGGGTAGCCAAAAGCCAAGTCAACATCATCAATTGCACGAGCAGTCTGTGGTCCTTCAACCTCGATGAATTGCAAGTTTTTAGGATTTGAAACAACATCTTTAAGTGCAGAGAAATGATTGTTTGAATCTTTAAGCGTAATTAATTTAGCTTGCTGTAAAAGTAGTAGGGCACGACCTTGGTTCACTGGATCATTTGGAATGACTACACGTGCATTTTGTGGCAATTCATCTAAGCTTTTATATTTCTTTGAATAAAGTCCCACATGTGATGCTGCACCCACTGCAAATGCCTTTAATTTAAAGCCAGTTTCTTTAATTGCATTGTCTAAGAACGGTTGATGCTGGAAAAAGTTCGCATCAATATCCCCATGATTTAACGTAATGTTTGGTGTATTCCAGTCAGAAAATTCAACCAGTTTCACATTTAAACCCTGTAGCTTTGCTTCATCGGCAGCAGCTTGTAAAGTTTTTGCAAATGGTGGACTAATGCCAATTACAAGTTCATTTGAGCCACTTTGACGGTGTTTATTCCAAAAGAATAAAGCAACAAAAAGGACTACAACGACTAAGCCTACGCCTAGCCATTTTTTAGAGGCTGTTTGAGCCATGTCTATCTCCAAATTTAAGCAGTTATTTCTTCAATTTTTGTTAAGTTTTTGCTGTTGTTATAGGGACTACATCGGAACGCTTGAACAGGGTGCTGTTTCGGTAATTGATCACCCCGATTAAAGATTTTGTTCCGTAGTGAACCCGTTTTATATGCAGTTTTATAGCGACCACGTTGTTGCAGCTCAGGAATGACCAAGCGAATAAAGTCGTGGTGAGACTCAGGTGCAACAGTACGCGTCAAATTAAAGCCATCAATATCGGTTTCATCTAAAAGATGAATTAAATATTCAGCAACTTCTTCGCCACTACCGACAATGAGTGGATAACGACCACCCAAAACATGTTGAGCTTTTAAATCATTTTTAGTGATTTGCTGTTCTTTAAATTTTTCGGTAATCGAAACAATGCTGTTACTTTTTTGATATGGAATTGCTTCATCATCGTCAAACTTACTTAGGTCAATACCTGTTGAACTCGCATAATGAGCTAAGCCTGCTTCAGGACTTGCGTACTGACGATATTCATTAAGTTTTTGTACAGCTAAATCATGTGTTTCAGCAACAACAACGGTTATACCGACAAAGACTTTAATGTCATCCGCTGAACGACCTTGTTGTTCGGCAAGCGCACGAATCTTTTTCACTTGTTCGCGTATTTTGTCGGGTTTGTCGCCGCCAATAAATACACACTCAGCATGACGAGTAGCGAACTGCATACCTTTGGGTGAAGCACCAGCTTGAAACAGTGTTGGGGTGCGTTGCACAGAAGGAGACACCTGAAATACACCTTCACTTTGGTAATATTTTCCGTGGTGGTGAATGGTGTGAACTTTAGATGGGTCTGTAAAAACACGTTGGACTTTATCTTTTTTGACTGCGTCGTTTTCCCATGAACCTTCCCAATATTTATAGCAAAGTTCTAAAAACTCCTCGGCTTGTTCATAACGTGCATCGTGATCTTTTAAACCTTTTTGACCAATTAGGCGTTCTGCACTATCTAGATAACCGGTAACGATATTCCAGCCAATACGACCTTGAGTTAAATGATCAAGACTCGCAAAGCGACGAGAAAATTGATACGGATGCTCATAGCTTAAGTTCACAGTGACTCCAAAACTCAAGTTTTGAGTGACTGCTGCCATTGCCGAGATGAGTGTAGATGGGTCATGGCTCGGGAGCTGAATTGACTCTTTTAAAGTGAGGTCAATGCCATTTTGATAGACGTCATACACACCTGTAATATCGGCAATAAACAAACCATCAAATAAACCACTTTCTAAGGTTTTGGCTTGTTCTGTCCAATAGCTCAGTTCATTAAAACGGTGTGACTCATCACGTGGATGTGTCCATAAACCATGATTGATATGCCCAACACAGTTCATATCAAAGGCATTCAGCAAAATCTCTTTAGCTTTAAAATCAGTCATCACAATGTCCCCCGACGAGGTGGTAGAACACCATTCAGAACATAGTTGCCGATAAAGTAATATTTCCAGCGTGCAGCATCATGTAACGTATGCACGCGTGCATTGCGCCAGAAACGGTCTAAGCCATCTTGTGCTTGACTACCACGGCTACCAGCAAGTTCAATCAGCTTCGAAGACGCTTTTAATGCGATATCGCTACTATGAGCACGTACTTTGGCAACATCAATTGAAGCTTTAGCAATACTTTCAGGTGTGGTTTCAATTTTTGCGGCATCAATTGATTGAGCAGCTTGTTTTAATAGAACTTCACTTGCTCGTACATCTACGGCAATGCGTCCTAATTCATAAATTGTTAAAGGATCTTGGTTTGCCGTTTCTGCTTTTGAATCAATCCACGGGCGAGCTTGATGTACTCTTTGCAAGCTTTCTTCAAAGGCTGCACGTGCAATGCCTACCTCAATCGATGCATGCATAATTTGAGCAAAAGGGCCCACTAAGGTCGGTTGTAAAAATGCAGTATCAAAAGGAATGACATCGTCTGCATCTACAAAAACCTGATCAAACTTAACTGTGCCGCTGCCTGTGGTTTTCTGTCCAAAGCCAGACCAGTCATCGACAAGTTTTAATCCTTGCGAACCACTTTTTACAAAAGCCAGATATTCTCGGCCTGCATCATCTAAAACTAAGGTTGGAATACGGTGAGCAAATAAACTTCCTGTGCAGTAAAACTTTTCACCCTGAATCAAGTATCCATTTTCATGAGGACGGATATTGGTTTGTTTGTGAGTCGAAGTTTTTGTTTTAAATTCAGCAAGTGCATTACCAAAGCGCGTGCCATTTAACACTTCGCCATATAAGCGTTGTTTTTGAGCTTCTGTTCCCGTATTGCGTAAGACTTCTAAAGCATAGAAATGGTTTTGTGGAATTTGTCCGATTGAACCATCTGCACCACTTAAAAGGGCAATTACTTTAGCTACAGTATGGCTTGAAACTTCGGCACCACCATATTGCTTTGGTACTGTAATTGCCCAGAGCCCAGACTGGCTTAAGGCATCAATTTCGGTATACGGTAAAATACGCTTGGTATCGCGTTCTACTGCGGTTTTTTTAAATTGCTCAGCAAATTGTTTAGCAATTTCTAAAGCTTCAGCATCATTTTGAATAATGTGTGCTTGGTTTGATGCCGATGTTTGTTTAGTTTGAACCGATTGATATGAAGTCATGACAATTTCTCCTTAAATCCAGGCATGGCGGGCAGGGAAATGACCATTAAGGTAATAATTGCCAATGGCATGTAATTTCCAACGAACAGGGTCGTGTAATGTATGTACACGGGCATTTCGCCAATGTTGATCTAAATTGTGCTGGCTTAAACTTGAACGGCTACCGCCAAGTTCCAGCAGTTTTTCAGAGATTTGTAGAGCGGCATCATTGGCATAGACTTTCGCTTCAGCAACCAAAATTGAAGCTTTCGCTACTTGTTCATCAGTCACATTTTCAAGTTGGTCAAGTTCATCTAAATATTCAGCAGCTTCATCAAGTAATAAAATTGCAGCATCGAGCACAATATTTAACTTACCTACTTCTTGCAGGGTGTAATGTTCAAAGCTGGCTTTTTCAACATTTGCATCAATAATCGGTCGTGCTTTATGAATGGTCGATAAGGTATCTTCAAAAGCGGCTTCTGCAATGCCAACATCAATTGCAACTTGTAATAACTGCGAATAAGCACCGCGATAGGTTGGGGCTTGTGTTAATAAGCGTTCATCAAAAATAAGTTCAGGATTAACTTCAACATCATTTAATTTAACTGTACCGCTCGCAGTTGTACGTTGACCAAAGCCATTCCAGTCATTAATGACTTCAATGCCTTGAGTATCTCGGTTAACAATTACTAAAACGACATGGCCTTCAAGATGAACGGCCTTAATTGCAAGCCAATGGGCAAAACTTGTTCCAGTCGAATAAAATTTCTCACCATTTAAAATATATTTGCCATTTTCAATGGTGAGCGTGGTTTTTAGCGTTTTTGAGTCATGTGTATTACGTTCTGGGCCACCGTTGGCAAGACGTTTTCCTGCTAATATTTCTGAAAAGATAAATTGTTTTTGTTGTTCTGTACCCAAGATTTCGATCAGGTTTAAAAGGCTAATCTGATTTTGTGGAATCTGACCAACATTTGCATCGCCTTTACTTAAAATACGGAAAACTTGTGCCAAGGTTTTATTCGACACAAAAGCTCCGCCATATTTTTTTGCAATTCGGATTCCGCCTAAGCCTTTTTGGCTAAAGCTTTCGATTTGCTCATGAGGTAATAAGCGTTGTTGATCACGTGTATTACGACCCTCTAAAGCATAATCCGCCACTTGATAAGCGGCATTAATGGCTTGTTGATCATTTTGAATGACTTGGACGTATGCCGTCGTTTTAGATAGAGAATTAGACATAATGACACCTTGTATTGCTGTCATTACCTTACAAAAGAAATATTTTTCCACTAAACGAGGACTTATGCTCAGCTTATGAAATAAAGTGCAAAGCATTTTTTTTGATTTTTAAAGGATAAATAAAGATATATAAAGTTTATATTAATCAACACTTTATATTATTAATGCAAAAAAATAATAACAAAACTCGTTTTAATATGAAAAAGAGCAATAAGTACGGTAAAAAAAGATATAAAAAAAATAGACTTAACTGTCAGCAAAAATGAGCACAATATCCATTGTTTTCACTAAAAATAGCTTCTAAAGTATCTACTTACCATCGACCATTTTTGTACAAATAGTCAAATAAAAATAAACGTGGAGATTTTATGCGGGTTTTGTATCAGTTCCCTTTGTCCCATTATTGTGAAAAAGCTCGCTGGTTGTTAGACCATAAAGAACTTGATTATGTGGCTCATAACTTGATTCCAGGGTTTCATCGTGCTTTCGCACAACTCAAAACAGGGCAAAATTTGCTGCCAATTTTGAAAGATGATCATCAATGGATTGCTGAATCAACCAAAATTGCACTTTATCTGGATGATACCTACCCAGAACATGTGCTTTTACGTCGTGACGAGCAACTTAGGCAACAAACACTTAAAATCGATAGTTTGGCTGATGATCTTGGGATACATGTGCGTCGTTGGGCATTAGCACATAATTTAGCCCAAGGGGACCATGCTCTAGAAATTATGATGGGTGAACAAGGTTATTTACGTCAGTTTGAAAAAATATCAAAACCTTTTCTCAAAACACTCGTAAAGAAGAACTATAAGCTTGAAGAGGAGTTAGTGAGCCAGTCCAAAGAGAAAATGGACGAACTCATAAATGAACTAAACCAGTATCTAATAGAAAATCAAGCGCGCTATATGGTGGGCGACCGATTAAGTCTTGCCGATATTTCTGTCTGTTCGATGCTTGCACCACTACTAGAGGTAAAAGGTACGCCGTGGGAGCGTGAAGAGGCTGAAGAAGTTTCTGCAGAATGGAGCAACTATCAAAAATATTTACTTGATTTGCCTCTAGGCCAATATGTTTTAAGAATATATCAAACCGAAAGAAACGCGCGCGTAGATTGGCGAGGAATTTAAACTTTATAATTTATAAAATGCCCTGATTTTCTCAGGGCATTTTTGTAATATTTCTAAGGCTACTCATTTATCTAAATATTACTATCAATTTTCTAAATGATTTTTATTAAACCATTTGCATATATTATTTTGATGCTTAAGTTGCTTTTTACAATGTGAATTTAATGTTTAGCTAAATCTCTAATAAGTTTAATTTTTATAATTTTGCAGAAAATATAATTTTTCTAAAAACAGTTTTTAGAAGAAGTTAAGCCTCTTTATTGTGCATGTGTTTACAATGTAATCAATAATTGCCACATTTAAGTGTAATTAGGTGAGCTTAATAATAGACAGAAGATTAAAATATAGATTAAAGTAGAAACATGTGAGCAGTTTTAAAGGTATTAATTCTGCAAAACAGATTGAATAAAATAAGTGAAGCAAATGGATGTGTCCTACTTGGAAAAGTTGGCTCGATAATTGCAATTTAATAATAAATCACTCTATTTCTCTATATGAATGATTCTATAGATAAATAGAGAGAATGATCATCAAGGAGTTCTTATGAAACGTTCTGCAACCTCTCTCATTATTTCAACATTTATGCTTTGTACGGTTGGTGCTACTTCTCAAATTCAGGCAGCAGATACATTAGCTAAAATTAAAAGCAGCGGAAAAATCGTCATTGGCCACCGAGAATCTTCTGACCCAATTTCATATGTTGTTGCAGGTAAACCAGTAGGTTATGCAGTCGATATCTGTAACCAGTTTGCAAATGACATTAAAAAAGAATTGAAAATGCCTGGGCTAAAAGTTGAGTACAAGGCAGTAACTTCATCAACTCGTATTCCTGAACTTTTAGCAGGCAATATCGATATGGAATGTGGTACGACCACAAACTCTAAGCAACGCCAAGAACAGGTTGGTTTCTCAACAAACTACTATGCGACTGAAGTACGTATGGCAGTTAAAGCGAACTCTGGCATTAAGAGTTTGGCAGATTTAAATGGCAAGGCTGTAGTAACAACTCAAGGTACAACATCCGATAAATACATCAAGATGAATGAAAAAGGCCAAGCGCTTAATATCCAAAACATCTATGGTAAAGATCACTCTGACTCTTTTGCAATGATGGCATCAGGTCGTGCTGCTGCATTTGTCATGGATGATAATATTTTAGCTGGCTTAGTTGCCAAGTCTTCTACACCTAAAGCTTTCGCAATTGTTGGTCCAGTACTTTCATCAGAGCCTTATGGCATTATGCTTGCTAAAGGTGATACAAAATTTAAAGCGATTGCTGACCGTACTGTAAATAATCTATGGAAAACTGGTCAAATGGACGCTTTATATAAGAAGTGGTTCTTATCGCCAATTCCACCAAAAAATACAAATTTGAACATGCCACAAAGTTCATCTTATAAAAAATTAAAAGCTCACCCAACAGATGCAGGGATCTAACAAGATCTTTTTGTCCTAAATTTACTTAAGCAAGTGAGACCTCACTTGCTTAAGCGGTCTATTTTCCTAAAGATATTCATTTAAGGGGCAAACATGTCAGTCGGCTCGCTAAACTGGACTATATTCTGTGCGGAGTCTAATGAATATGGTGTCGATAAAGCCGCATGGGCAGAATCAGTCTGTAGAGTAATTGGTAGCTCAAGCTACAATGCTCATGCTGAAGCGCCCACATGGTTACAAATGTTAGGTTCAGGCGTCTTTACTATGGTTTGGACAGCTGTTATAGCCTTTCTTATCGCATTTTTATTAGGTTCTCTCCTAGGGGTAATTCGTACATTACCCAACAAACCTCTCGCATTTATTGGCAATTGTTACGTTGAAATTTTCCGTAATATTCCACTTATTGTGCAGCTATTCTTCTGGGCATTTGTTTTTCCGGAATTTTTGCCGGATAGCATAAGTGCAGGCAGTGGAGATGTTGTCGCTGGTGGATGGTGGAAAAATCTTTTAAATCAGCAACCTGCGGTTATTGGTGTTTTTGCATTAGGTCTCTACACAGCTGCGCGTGTATCTGAGCACATACGTGCTGGTATTAATACTGTTTCAACAGGACAAAAATTTGCTGCTTCCGCAGTAGGTTTTACCACTGCACAAAGCTATCGTTATGTCATTTTACCTGTTGCATATCGTACAGTGTGGCCCACGATTACTTCTGAAGCAATGAACGTTTTCAAAAACTCAGCTGTTTTATATGCTTTGAGCGTTTTGAACTTCTTCGCTTATACAAAAACCATGCGAGAAGAAACTTCTCAGGACATCATTATTCTTATTCTCTCTACACCTGTTTATTTGATCATTACTTATAGCATTAAATTTGTAATGGCATGGATTGAGAAACGAATGGCTGTACCTGGCTTAGGTTCGGGAGGGAAGTAATTATGGATTTTTCTTTATTACACAATCCTGACGTGATCGCGGCACTCAAAGAAGGTTTCGTTTTTACCCTTACCGTGACTGTATTGGCGATGTTGGGAGGTATCCTGATCGGAACCCCATTGGCAATGATGCGTTTATCAAGCAATGCCATCGCAAGTAATTTCGCAAAATTTTATGTCGATCTGTTTCGTGGTATTCCATTGATTCAGGTAATCTTTATTTTCTACTTTTTGTTGCCAAAAATATTTGAGTTTCAATCTGATACATATTGGGGACCGTTGTTTTCGAGTGTTGTGACTTTTGCTATTTTTGAGGCTGCATTTTTCTCGGAAATTGTACGTTCCGGAATTCAGTCTATTTCAAGAGGTCAGGTAAATGCAGGTTACGCGCTAGGTTTTACCTATAGTCAATCAATGCGCTATGTGGTTTTACCTCAAGCCTTTCGTAACATGCTCCCAGTATTGTTAACTCAAACAATTATTCTATTTCAGGATATCTCATTAGTGTATGTGATTAGTGCACCAGACTTTTTAGGTCGTGCAGATACATTGGCTAATACTTATGGTCCTGAAACGAAAGCAACATTCTATTTAATCGTCGCTGTAGTGTACTTCTGTAGTTCGTTTGTGCTGTCGCAATTAGTCAAACGCTTACAGCAAAAAATTGCCATCATTCGCTAATTGGAGATTTTAAATGCCAATGATAGACATCCAACATATCTCTAAATGGTATGGTGATTTTCAGGTTTTAACAGATTGCACGACGAGTATTGAAAAAGGTGATGTCGTTGTTGTTTGCGGGCCGTCTGGTTCAGGAAAATCAACACTCATTAAAACAGTAAATGCGTTAGAACCATTTCAACAAGGCGACATTATTGTTGATGGCGTTTCTCTGAAAGATCCCAAAACGGATCTTGCTAAATTCCGTTCACGAGTGGGAATGGTCTTTCAGCACTTTGAACTTTTTCCACACATGACTGTTTTGGAAAATTTAACAATTGCTCAAGTTAAAGTGTTAAAGCGTTCAGTTGCTGACGCTCGTGCAAAAGGTCTGAAATATTTAGAGCGTGTAGGTTTACTTGCGCATAAAGATAAGTTTCCGGGTCAATTGTCTGGTGGACAGCAGCAGCGTGTAGCGATTGCGCGTGGCTTGTCCATGGACCCAATCTGTATGTTATTTGATGAACCAACTTCTGCACTTGACCCTGAAATGGTCGGTGAAGTACTTGAAGTGATGGTGCAACTTGCACATGAAGGTATGACCATGATGTGCGTTACACATGAAATGGGTTTTGCTAAAAGAGTATCTAACCGTTTAATTTTTATGGATGAAGGTAAGATTTTGGAAGATTGCCCAACGCATGAATTTTTTGATAACTTAGACGCTCGCCACGAACGTGCGAAGCTTTTCTTAGAAAAAATTCAAGCCATGCATTAATACCGCTAATAAAAAAAGAGCCTTTTGAAAGGCTCTTTTTTTGCATCCAATTTTTTAGAAACTATATTTTGCTAATAAATTAATACGAGAGTAATCACCCTTATCTCCTGCGAAAGTTTCTCGCTGGCCGTAAGTATATTCTGCACCTAAATCAATACTTTTAACTGGATTCCAGATTAAATTGACCAAGGCATTATAAATTTCTTTGTTATAACTGGTACTGGTTAAATTGCTATTTGCGTAAATGCTATCATCTTTATATTGAATACCGCCTATTGCAAAAGTAGAGCGGAGGATAGGACTCCATTTCCGTTGATAGCCAATAACGGCACTATCGAATTCACCTAAATTAATATCTTGTGTTGTTGTGTCATAGGCATAAGCAGAATTGCTATAAAGTAAATAGCGGCCATCTCCTTTAACGTGATAGTAATTAGCAACCAAGCTATCTTGAGGAGTTAAATCATATTTACCACCAACCCCAACACCCCAACCAAATTTTTCTTCAGAAGCGCTATCTTTTGGAGCTACACGGTTTTCATGGGCAAGACCATGTAACTGTAATAGGCCTTTATTATCTGCAGTTTTGAAATCATATCGTGCTGTTAAAGCAGGAAAACGGCTCCCACCGGCAGCATTACCAGCTTTTTCAACATCACCACCTTCTAAGGCAACTAATATTTTTTGTTGTGCATTAATTGGCTGAGTGTATCTAACCTGTACTGTACGCGTAGTACCGGTACCAATAGCGCCATTAAAATCTACTGTTTCTGGCGATGTATCAGTGTTTACAAAAGGTGAGGTCGTTTGACCAGCTAACCATTTACCTAAAGACATATAAGCATGACGAACACGGAAGGTCCCATTACCATTATCGCCATTTCCACCCATGAAATCGGCTTCAATTTTGCCGTTTAAATCTCCGTATTGGGTAGGCCGAGTAATGTCTAGACCAATTCTTGAGGTTGCAGCAGATACATTTAAAGAATCTTGTCTTGGGTCATCTTTATTTAAAGGGTAGTTAGCGCCATTTGAAATGCTACCATTTGAACCTTTAAAGTCATAGGTTGCATCTGCACGGACACTACCATAAAGCTTGACTTGGGTTTGTCCATCTGCCATTGCCATCCAACCTGGTTTTGATACAGGAGAGGTAGAAGCCGCAGGTGTTGCGGGAGGTGCTGGTGGAGCACTGACAGATAAAGCTGTTTTTTGTTGATCAGATAGTTTCTGGACGAGTTGTTTTAATTCCTTTACCTCATCACGTAACGCATTAACTTCAGCATCTGTAGCTGCATGCACAGGCATCGTCACGCTAATTACACCTAAAGAACTCATTGCTAGCACTAGTGTTTTGATCTTATTCACAGGCATTCCCCGACATGGATAAAAAATTTCCTGCAAATACATAACAATAATAATGCCAACTTTAAGAATTTAGAAAAATAGTCAAATTTCTATTTTTATCATTGGTTTATGTTAAAATACAAGTGTAAATAAGACCTTTCATTGAAAAAAATAAATGAGAGCATGAAATTGACTCTCTAAAATGAGTCATATGCTCCACTATTTGCACGGTTAAAATGCATAACTGCAATAAAATATGTAAAAGAAATAAATGTTTTAGCTATTTTTAAACCTTTGTATTTTTCAATGCGTCGCAGTTGTATAGGGTATACTGTCCTCATTGTAAATTCTGGCTGGAGATAGGAATGGAGTTAGATCGTTTTGATAAACAAATTCTAGAAATTTTGTCTCATGAAGACTTAAATTTGAATGAACTTTCAGAACGGATCAATCTGTCAGTCAGTTCTGTGCATCGCCGGATTAAACACCTGATTGAAGCCAACGTTATGGGGCAGCTCAAAAGGGAAATTAATTTTAGTAAACTCGGCTTTACCTTGCACATCTTATTGCAAGTTTCATTGAGTAAGCATGACACTGAAACATTTGATAAGTTTCTTTCCGAAATAGAAGCAATTCCAGAAGTGACCAATGCATTTCTAGTGACAGGGCAAAGTGCCGATTTTATTTTGGAACTTGTAGCACGCAACATGGATGACTACAGCGAAATTTTATTAAGACGTATTGGAAAAATTGACAATGTGGTTGCTTTGCATTCCAGCTTTGTTATTAAAAAATATAATGTTTTTAACTGCTATAACTTATTAAATAAACTATAAAAAAACGCACCCAATGGTGCGTTTTTTTAATTCAAATGTTTGATTTAGGCATCAAGTTGAGCCAATACCTCATCTGTGAACTCAACGTTGGTATAAACGTTTTGCACATCATCGAGATCTTCAAACATATCAATCATTTTAAGAATTTGTTTTGCTTGGTCGACATCAGTAATTTCAGCTTTTGTTGATGGACTCATAACCACTTCTGCATTGTCAGATTTTAAACCAGCAGCAGTCAGAGCATCTTGGACTTCACCAAAAGTTTCTGGTGACGTGATTACCAAAATTTCATCTTCAGAAATTTCAATATCTTCAGCGCCAGCTTCTAAAGCAACTTCCATGATTTTGTCTTCTAAAGAAACATCTTCAAAAGTAATTTCACCACGTTTAGTAAATAGATAAGCTACAGAACCCGCAGTTCCTAGGTTACCATTTGTTTTACTAAAACAGTGACGTACATCTGGTACTGTACGGTTTAAGTTATCTGTCATTGTTTCAACAAGAACAGCAACACCGCCAACACCATAACCTTCGTAAGTTACTTCTTTTAAATCATCATTATCTTCACCACCAGCACCACGTTGGATTGCACGGTTGATGGTGTCACGTGTCATATTAACTGAAAGAGCTTTTTCAACTACTGCACGCAGACGAGGGTTGCTAGCAGCATCTCCACCGCCAAGTCTGGCAGCAGTCACAATTTCACGAATATATTTAGTAAAAACTTTACCGCGACTTGCATCTTGTTTCGCTTTACGATGCTTAATATTGGCCCATTTAGAATGACCCGCCATGGACGTGAACTCCAAAAAAGAAAATGCAAAAGTGCTGGAATATTAGCATAGGCTTGGTTTTGTTGAAAACCGTTGCTCTGCGTTTTGTTAGCCAATTGAATAAGAATAATAAACTTAAGACCTAATGAGTAAGATTAGGCCGAATCAAGTCCAATTTGATTTAGTTAATTTTGACGTCTATGTCAAATTGCGCATATAGCTCTTTAATTGTTTCCAAATCTTTTTGTAAGTCTGTTGGGTAAATTTTTCCTAGAATTCCGCCTTGTTTACTTCGCGCGTTAGCATACATGAGTACAATGGGAACATTAGCTGCTTTGGCAATATGCCAAAAACCTGTACGGATAGGTTTACGTTCAGAGCCGTCTTTGGCACGAGTAGCTTCAGGAGCAATCACCAAGTTAAAAGTTTCATGATTTTGAAATTGTTCAACCATTTGAGAAACAATATCTTTACTCGCTTTGCGGTCAACGGGAATGCCACCAAGTTTTTCTAGAATTGGCTTAAGAGGACCCTTAAAAAGTTCTTTCTTTATTAAAGTATGAATCTTAATGTCTAAAATTTGGAAGAGAGCAATAGATAGCACTGCATCTAGATTTGATGTATGTTCAAAGCCAATAATAACTTGTTTTTTCTCAAGAATTTCGGGATCTACATTATAGGTCCAACCAGCAGCTTTAAAGATAGAGTTACCTAGAAATTTTTTCATAGATCAGTGCAAGGTGATAAATTTTCAGGATTCTAATATGAGTTTGTAAAAAAGCATAGAAAAATTATGAAAGCTGAAGTAGAGCATCAAAAATGAAGATTATCTAAGCTGTAGAAGATTTAAAAAGTTCTTTTTATTTTTCTTTTAAACTTAATAAACTTAGATAATTTTAAAATTAAGAGACCTGCTGAGGTATCTCTTCATTAATTAAATATTCAATATATTGCCAAATTTTTTCAGAGTTAATAAGCGCTTTATCTGTTGTTCCATCAATAATCATACCATCGATAATAGAAATAATGATGTGAGTAAGTGGAGTAGGGTTTTCTATCCCTAATTGAGTGAGCTGTTCTTGTAATAAATGAGTCAACCACTTCGTATATTCGTAAAATGGTTCACGAATTGAAGTATATTGTTTAGATACTTCAATAAATGCTTTTTTAAATAAACATCCATTAAATGTTTCACTATTGATCCATTCAATATACCAATTAAAAATAATATGAATTTTCTCAAGCGGGTTAGCATCTTGACGTAAACTTAGTTGTTCATTAATTGAATTTTGAATATTTAAATTTCGATGTTGCAAACATTCCATAATTAAATTTTCTTTCGAAGGAAAATATTTATAAAATGTCATCTTTGCAACATTAGATTCAGCAATAATACGGTCAACACCAGTAGCATTGTATCCAATCTGATTAAATAAATTTAAAGCAGTATTTATAATATCTTCTTTTTTTGACATTACTATTCCATATAGTTAGAACTAATTATAACTTAATCTAAAAAATTTAAATTTTAATATGAATTATCATAATAAAAAAAGGGATTGGATACAAGTTTATATTGTGATAATGATTATCATTATCTGGGTTTTTTTTGAAAATTTCTATTTGATTTCGTACGATTTTAATTCTAATATTGATTGATAAAGGAACATATTTAAATATTAATTTAAGTCATTGTTTTTATAATAAAATATGTAAAAATCGATCAGGCTTCAATAAGTTTAATGAGAGTGGATATGCCTAAGAAATTTGAGAATTTTAATAATCCTAGAAAGAAAGCACTCGCAGGGATGAAGCAAAGCATTTCAGCTGAACTATGGGAAAAAAATTCAGACTTTTTGTCCCGTTTAAGAGCAAAAATCGCTAACCATGCCGTGTCAAATCATCCAGCAATTGATATTTTAAATAACGGAAAAATTAATAAAGAAAATTTAAAAAAAATTCACTTAGAATATCGTCATGCAATTGTACAAACTTTTACTGATGCACTGCTCATGGCTCAATTTCAAACTAAGCAATTAGAGCCAAGATTGCATGCTGGTGCAAAAATGTTTCCACGTTTTCTTTTAAGTCTAAATATTTTTGATGAGTTTGGATTTCGACCTGGTTTAGACAAAGATGGTTATTATCAGGGAAACCCAGAATATGCTCACTATCCTTTATTTGAAGATGTATTAAATGATTTTGGTATTACGGGAGAAGATCGTCTGACTTATCAACCAAGTGACATTGCAGATCAAGTTAGAGTATTTTTAGAAAATGCTTATCATGACTATAAAGCTGTTTCAGCTTTATTAGCAGTCGCTGAAGAAGAGGTTATCCTTTACAGTCCACCTCTACGTAAAGCAACTAAAGCCGTCGGTTTGGAGGTGGAGGGTGGTGGTTATTATCATGTACATGGTATTTCTGAGGATGAGAGTGCCGAAGCCGCGGATGATGATCATGAAGAAGACTTATGGTATGTCTTGATGCAAGCTTGTACAGAAGAAGATTATAACTATATTGAAAAGATATGCTTAGAGTATTGTGATTTATGGGAAAAGTTCTGGGATACTCAATTAGAACATTCCGAACCTATGCGGAAACAAATCTTAGCTTAATAGATGAAGTAGAAATATTCAGTGCACAAAGAAAATTTATTTTAAAAAAGCTGAAAAATTTGGGAATAAAAATAAATTTTAAAATTTGATAATTAAATTTTAAGTATTGTTTATAACGGTGAACCAAATTCTATTTGAATACATATTAAAAAACCCCATAAACTTTTAATTTATGAGGTTTGGTATTTGGTGGGCCCACCGTGACTTGAACACGGGACCAACGGATTATGAGTCCGCTGCTCTAACCAACTGAGCTATAGGCCCTATAAGCAAGAAAAGCTTTTAATCTCAAGGCTTTTCAGTGCGTGCAATACTAATCAATTTTTTAATTAAACACAAGTCATTTTCTAAAGTAGGCACATCGTAGCCCAAAAAATATTGTGTTGTTTTGGTTAAATATTACAAGCGATAGTGATTCTAGCGTATGAGTACTTCGCGAGTAAAGTGAACTAAGTTATTTATCGATCAATTAGAACTTATTCCAGCCAGCAACTTATAGTGGTAGAGGCTTAATTGTCTTTTCGATTCAAATTATTAATTCTCTTAAAATATATATTGTTTGAAATATAACCAAGTTGTGGGAGATTATTGGAATAATACTGACAAGATTAAGTTAGATAGGTTTACCAAAAAATAGTAGAGCACAAGCTGATTTGTGCATGTATGTATCGTATGCAATTTATAAATTTAGGATTAATTATTTTTAGAACCTATAAAGGACTTTTCCTTCAATTTTTGGAAGTTTGGATATAATCGAAAAATTACTTATAAAATATTGAGAGTCAAAGTTTTTAAAATAAATAATCTAATATATAGGATGAATAAAGCTTTAAAGACGAAAAACAAAAAAAGATGAATAAAAGTGAGCTTATTTTAAAATTAAGGGCTTTATCTCATTTTATTCAAAACATAGAACTTTTAAGTGGAAAAGTTCGAAATTTTTATCATTGAAATTTCTTTCTTTTCCTAATGTGTTTTCTATATAAAACTTAAAGTGTGATTGCTTTCACATGGAATACAAATGATTGTATTTTATTAATTTTATTCTTGACTAAAATGCTAGGTTTTAATAAAGTATAAATGTATTTTATCCAAAATAAAAAACTATTGCTTAGTCCTGAAATACAGTAAGAAGCCTGCTTTTTAAGTAGGCTTCTTGCTTTGTATAATATTGACGGAAATAGGGGCTGAACAATAGGGTAAATCTTTAAAGCAAGCATATTTAATTTGAAGTAAAACTATAAAAAGAGATCAGATGTACTCAGAACTAAAGTATAAGAAATTATAAATTTTCTTGAATAATTTGGATGAGTTCTCGAGCCGCTTTAGATAATGGGCGGTCTTGAAGCCAAATTAAATAAATGGATAGAGGTAAATGATTTTTGGTATTTTTAAAATCTAAAAGAACTAAATGACCTTGATCGATTTTTTCTTGTACTAATGATAAAGGGAAATTTCCCCAACCGAGTCCTGCTTCAACCATATTAATTGCTGTTTGTAGACTATTCGTTTTCCAGTACATTGCACCAATAATTGAACGAGAATCTGTCATTTCATGGTCACTACTCGCTACTACAATTTGCCTAATATTGATTAACTCTTCAATAGAAAACTGCTTTGTTTTTTCTTGTAGAAGACTATGAGTAGACGAAATCGTGGCAACTACTGTTTCAGTCATTACCAATTGCAGATTTTCACGCATTTTTATATTTAGGTCTGAACCTGCTAAGCAAAGACTAATTTCTTCCTTATAAAGTAAATTGACGATGTCATCTTGAGGGGCAGTAATAACTTCTATATTAAGTAATGGGAATTTATCGGCTAATTTTTTTATTGAATAGAATAATAATTTGGTATTTACATCAGAGACAACACCAATACGTAATTTACTTTCAAGCCCTAAAGAAAGTTCATGGGCATGAGTACTAAATAGCCTAAGCTGTTCAGAAATAATGCGAGCCTGTGGTTCTAAAGCTAATGCTGTAGGGGTTGGAATGACCTTACGATGGGTTCGTTCAAATAAGATATAACCTAATTCGGCTTCCAAATTAGCAATGGCCATGCTGACTGCTGAGGGGACGCGATTTAGTTTACGAGCGGCCGCAGAGAAAGATCCCGTATCTAGTACGGTAATGAAGAGTTCAATATTTTCACTGTTAAAATTCATTTTAATATCAGTCAAACTGAAAGCTATTAACTTTATATATGATTTTAACTGAAATTAAAATATAAAGAATTAAGCAGAGTTCATTGATTATGCAAGGTGTAAAGCGTCGAATCGTATATGTTTCTTCTTATGAAGTGATTGGAATGATTATTTCATCAGTAGGGTTAGCTATTTTGGCCGGTGATAGTGTGGAGCATACTGGGCCTCTATCTGTCATGATTACGACCATCGCTGTAACTTGGAATTTTATTTACAATGTTTTATATGAGAAGTGGGAGGCTAGGCAAAGCAGTAATATCCGTACAGTCAAACGTAGGGTTGGGCATGCAATTGGTTTTCAGCTTACCTTAGTTTTATTTTTGATTCCTCTTATTGCATGGTGGATGGATATTTCTCTGATTGCTGCTTTTTGGCTAGATGTAGCCTTTATTATCATTATTCCCATCTACACTTTTATATTTAATTGGAGTTTTGATAAGTTGTTTGGGCTTCCTGCTTCAGCACAGGTTAAAGCATTACAAGAATAGCTTTTCATCAATTTCAATAAGATATCAAAGTCATACTTTGATATCTTATGTTTGGGCTTTACTTAACTTGTTCGAGAGGTAACTGTTTTACAAACTTTAGTTGAGCTCTTTTAGCAAAAAAATAGTAGATCAAAGCTGTAGAGATAAGTCCCACTAGCCATGATAGATCTATGCCTCCCAACATTGCCGCGATTTGACCTGTATAGAATTTGCTATCAATAAATGGTAGTTGAATTAAAATACCTAAAAAGTAGCAAGTAATACCGATTCGATTCCAGCGGCCATACTTGCCATTTGGATCATAGAGCGCATCTACATCACATTCTTCTTTAGAGATAAAGTAGTAATCAACCAGATTAATTGCGCTCCATGGAATAAAAAAAGTAAGTAAAAACAAAATAAATGCTTTAAAAGCACTTAAGAAAGTGTGCTCGCCAATAATTGCTATAAAGGTCGAAATCACAACCATAGCAAGGACAATGAGCAATCTTGTTATTTTTGAGATTTGATTTGTCGATTTGAAACTGTTCCAAACCGTAGCAACACACATAAAACTACCGTAAGCATTTAAGGTCGTCAGAGTAACTTTGCCAAAAGCAATACTAAAATATAAGAAGGTAACAACTAAGGCGATGGGGTTCATGCCAACGACATATTGAACCTCATTTCCAACAAAATTGCCGTTTGCAACTTGAGCAATCAAAACACCTAAGCTCATAGAAATTTGTGAACCCACTAAAGAACCTAAGCCAACGGCCCAGAAAACACGAGATGAAGATGTTTTAGTTGGAAGATAACGAGAGTAGTCTGCAACATAAGGTCCAAAAGAGATTTGCCAAGAAGCAGAAAGTGAAACTGCTAACAAAAATGAAGACCAACTAAAATGACGTACTGCTAAGAGTTCAGAAAAATCAGAAAGAGCTAAAATTTGAGTCAGAATAATAACAAAAGCAATCAAGCCAATAATACTGGCTACTTTGCCTACCACATGAATTAAACGATATCCAATAGTTGCGAATATAATAATCAAACATGCGTAAATTAAGATGCCAGTTGTATTGCTGACATGTGCTAGATGTGCAATAGCTTTACCCGCGAGTACCTCACCAGTTGCAGTAAACCCCAGATACATGAGACAGACGAGTATGATTGGAATACACGCACCATATACCCCAAATTGAACACGACTTGAAATCATTTGTGGAAGGCCAAGTTTTGGACCTTGAGCAGCGTGTAGAGCCATGACAGCAGCACCAAAACACTGTCCCAAAAATAAACCAATAATAGACCAAAAAACATCCCCGCCTAATACAACTGCTAGAGCACCCGTCACAATAGCCGTGATTTGCAAATTGGCACCAAACCAGAGGGTGAATTGAGCAAACACTCCGCCATGTCTTTCATTCTCTGGAATAAAATCAATGCTTCGGTTTTCAATAAAACTGCTATTTGGTTTCTCAGCCGATGAGTCCATTACACTCTCCTTGTCCTTTAAGAGTCCACTCTATTTTTATTAAGTCCGCATTTGTACAAACAAATACAAACATGTATATACAAGTAATTTTAAAAAGAATCAAATACTTTTTGAGGCTGTAGAACCTAAAAGTGGCTTAAATATTTCATAGATAAATAAAAAAATAATTAGACTGATATTATTTTTAATAGATTTAAATGATATAAAAATAATATATAAAAAAGCCCTCTATTGAGGGCCTGACTTTATACATTAGTGTCTAAGATAGCTTGAAAAAAAGTTGGAAGTTCAGAAAATTGGACGAGTTGGGTTTTATCTTCTTGTTTATAATAATATTGATAGTTTGGAGCTTCTGAATGATTATCGAGATATTGAGTTGCATCGGTAAATTGTGCTTTTGCAACGGGTTTGTCTTTTTTAAATTTCACAATAATAGGGTTTACTGAATTTAATTTTACCGGAACACCATTCTCAAATTTAGCAGTTTCAATTAATAAAGAAATTTTAAAATTTCCGAATGTTACACAACAGTGGCCTCCATTTTCTGTTTTAATTTCTTGATCATGAAAAAGCTCTTTAAATAAATTCTTTAAAGATTCTCTATGCTTATCTAAAGCGATTTGAAAATCATGATCTTGTTGTCCAATTTTTTCTTGCTCTTCTTGCAGCAATTGGGCTTGTTTTTCAATGGTGGTGAAATCCAGCTTCATTTTAATATCTCCTTAGATTGTTTTAAAACTATATATGGCAATCTTTTATTAAGTTTTAAAGAAACATATATTATTTGTTACAACGCAATAATTAAGATGAGCTTTTGTGATAAATAATTGAAAATGTAAAAATATATTTTTAAAAATAAAACTTATAAAATTAAAGAGTTTATTAAGTAAATATTTTTTCTATTTTTTTATTTGGAAATGCTGCTACATGATAAACATATGATTTTTAATGTAGCAGCATATTTCCTATTTTGTACAATGTTTTACTATAAGTGGGGTGCCTTTAATTTTAAAAAAACCTCCGCTACTCATTACACCAAACATTACTAAAGCTGTTCCTATCAATTGCCAGATATTGAGAGACTGCCCTGTAAGTAGGGCGATCAGCATACTAAATACTGGTACAAAGTTAAAAAAGACGGAAGCACGTCCGGCTCCTAACTTTTGTATGCCATTAAACCAGAATAGATAAGCAATCATTGTAGAGCAGATAATGACATAACCCATGGCCAAATGTGCATTTACAGGCGCAGAAGTGATGGCTGTAAGAGGATTTTCAAATATCATACTTAACACGCCAAGTGTTATTGCCCCGAACATCATAGAAAAAGTCGTTGTTTCTAGAGGCGTGGCATTTTTTACATAGCGGCGAGATAGAACATTTGCTAAGCAAAATCCGAAAGCCCCTAATAATATAAATAGATCTCCAATGTCTATTTTCAGGTGAAGTAAAGTTGTTATATGCCCCTGACTAATGACGAGTAACACACCACTTAAGCCGAATAAAACACCTAAAAATTTACTAGGGGTAAGTTTTTCACCGTCCAAAATAATTGTCATTAATAGAGTCATCAACGGTGTGGTTGCCATAATTAAGGCCCCATTCACAGCAGATGTAGTCTGTAAGCCATAAAAACAACCTATGTTGAATCCTGCAATGCCGACAACCCCAATAATAAGATAGATAAATAAATTTTGACTTAAGGCTGCCCATCTTAGTTTGCCTGTGATTGAAAAGATCAGAAGTAAGCTTAGGCTTGCAATTGAAAACCGTTCAGATGCGGCAGATAGCGGAGGCATATGTTGAATAATATAAGACATTGCATTAAATGCTGATCCCCAAAAAAACATCGTTAATACAACACCAGCATAGGCATAAGCCACCGTTCTGTTCATCGACAGGCTCCCACTAAGAAAGGTTTTATTCTGGGCAATTATATAAAGGTGTACAATTCCGTATTAATACACTTCTAATGTGAAAATTTGCACAATGATTGATTGGGAAAATTTACATTACTTTTCAGTTTTTACCGAAGAGAAGTCACTGTCAGCTGCCGCAAGAAAGTTGGGCGTAGATCATGCAACTGTATCCAGAAGAATTGCTCAACTAGAACAAAATTTAAAACTCAAATTAGTGGATCGTAGACCACGGACCTACATACTTACCCCGGATGGAGAGCGTCTTGCACAAGTAGTTGCTCGTATGATGGAAGAAACGTTTTCTATTGAACGTTTAACTCAAGCTGGTCAGCAAGAAGTGATGGGTAGTGTTTCTATTAGTATGCCTCCTTTAACGGCTGCGCATCTCATCATGCCTCATCTGGGGAGATTTTATCGACATTATCCCCAATTAAAATTACGTGTACTCGGTGATGTTCATTATGTTTCTTTACAGCATAGTGAGGCTGATATTGCCGTACGATTTGGTCGTCCTAAAGATGAAAACTTAGTTGCTCGAAAAGTAGGAGAAATTCCTTTTGGGATATATGCTGCTCCAAATTATTTAGCTTCAACTGATTCTGAAAGTTATGAATGGATCAGCGTAGAGGTCGGGGGTGTACATGGTCAAAAACAGCAGAAGTTAAAAGAAAGATTAGGCAATAAAGAACCTGTAATGGTTACAAATCATCCTGAACTTCAGTGGAGAGCAGCATGTGGCGAAGCTGGGTTAGCTGTATTACCTGATTTTTTAGGAACACTGAGTAACTTGGTCAGATTGCAAGATGATCATCCCATGAGTGCTGAAATCTGGTTGGTAACCCATGAAGATCTACGACATAGTCCTGCAATACGTGTAGTAATGGATTTTCTGGTGAGTTGTTTCGAGTCTTTTAGAACTTAAACTTGGTTAGTTAAATGCTAACTCTTAGACGTCTGTTTAAAGAAGCTGCCATTTTTCCGCAGCTTCTTTTGAGTTTGGTTAGATCAATACGCTAGGTTAGACTAACTTCTATGCCTTCACGTAAATTAGATTGATCTTGACGAGAGTTTAAATCAATTTTGGCAAAAGACTTAGCAAGTAAACGTCTAGCAGCTGAATTAATAGGTTTTTCTACCCATTTAGGTAATTTTATCCCTAAAGGATTAGTTTCGGTTTTAGATACTTCGGTGGTTACTCTTGTTCCCATAATATAGTCAAACCAAGGTCTGGTAACGCACCAATTAGCATTCTGATTGCTTGTCATGTGGTGATCATAATGCCAAGGAATACGTTTTTTTGCATATTCTGGGTCTAAATGAGACTTGGCATGCACGCGCCAATAATTCCATAAACCATAATAGAGTCCAGCTGTAAAAAAAGGAGCTACAGGTAAAAAAATGGTAGCAGCACCTGCTAATCCAATTAAGGCTGTTTTTTCATTATAAATTTCAGCATTTTTAAGCATAGATTCGGCATAGCCTTCATCATGAAAGCCATTTAAACGGGCACGTTTATGATGTGCGATATGGGTGAAAAATGGACTATTACGATACTGGCTTGGAAACTCATGCAGCCAAACTTTATGAAAGTACCATTCCAAGCCATTGGCTACAAAAACACCTACAGGGAATCCAAGCATATGTGTCACTTCTTCTTTTACAATTTAAAGCCATTTTAAAAGAAGAACGTTTTATCCCTTTGACCTAATAGGCAGTAGACCAATTGCCTTTAAAATCAATTTGATTGTTTTTGTTTGCGTTGTCGATAAGCACTGGGAGTTTCATTAGTCCACCGTTTGAATGCACGTGTGAACGCAGAGGGCTCTGAAAAACCGGTTAAATAAACAATTTGATCAATAGTTTCTTGTGTATTAGCAAGCAAACGTCTGGCAAGTTTTTCTCGATGTTGATTTAAAATCTTTTCATAATTTGTATTAATAGCTTGTAAATCAGCGCGAAGAGTACGAGGGTTGCGGTTTAATTGTTCGGCAATCAATTTTTGATCAAATTGCCCAGATTCAAGTAATCCATTACTAAGCAAACGTTCAATTACATGAATGAGTTGATGCTTTTCTAATGTTAATAGCTGTTGTTCCGCAAGAGTTTCATGAATTTTTAATAATTCTGGCTCAGCAGCTGGCGAGGTCTTATTTAATAGTACACTAGGAAAAACAATAGCACCTTTTGTTTGGCCTAAAATGACGGGGCATTCCCACATCTCTTGATAAGTTTTAGCCGAGGCGCCTTGTTGATAAGGTAGAGTAATATGACTAGGTCTGAACTCATTATTAGTAATATATTTAAAAAAATTAAGGAAAATACCAATCCCACATTCTAGATAATGTCTTACGGGATGCTCAAAACCCGATAATATTGCTTGATCTTCATTAATGGTTAAGGAAAGGCTAAATACATCTGTAAGTAGGGCTTGATATCTTATAGCGCGCTGCAATCCTTCACCAAATGTAGAGCTGCTCAAAAATAGATATTCAATAACCAAACCTCGGAACGGCGGCATTTGCTTACCTACATGTAAGCCAATATCAGGATCTTGGCTAATTTCTTCAGCAGCTGTCCAAAAACGATGTTGGGTAGAATTATCTCTACGAATATTTTTATCGGGTGGTTGATTAGGCAAATTTACACTTGCAAAAATAGATGCTGCATCTAAGCCCATCTTTTGCATAGTCTGGTAAGTCATCCATAAAAAAATTCCAGCGTCTGAAGAATTTTTAGACATAATTTGATGACAACTCTATAAATTATAGCGCATATTCAATCATGATTTTATTGCTGATTCTATATCTCGGAAACTTATATTAGTTTAATGATCAGGAAAGAAACCCGCATCTTCACGTGCTTGTTTTAAAGCTAAGATAAAAGAGGTTAATAAAAGCAAACCTATAAAAAAAAGAAAAAGATCGATGTTACTAATCGCAAAACCTATACTTGTAGCGCCTAGACTTAGTAATAAGATACATAATATTTTCCAAAAAATGAGCATGTTACGTTCTGATAAAAAGTCTAAAGATATTATTGGCAATTGAAGGAGATTTCTAAATTTATTTATGTTTTTTTTATTATAAATTATGTAATTCTGTAAAATTTAATTTTTGATGATTTTGGCCTAAATATTTGAAGTTAAAGTAAATTTAATTTTATTCGACTTGACGAGTGTCTTTTAATTTTTCTTAAAATTAAGTTTATATTAATTATATAGAATGATAATTCTTTAGAAGCACTATAAAATAGCGTTTATAAATTAAATTTATTTTTTTAATTTATTTAAAACAATATGTTATGGTGGTTTTTTAAATTTTTGTTAAAAAAAAGACTTGATCTTTAAGCCGAATTTTGAAATTATACCCATGCAAATTGTGATCTATTTCCCACAATTTGTATTTCAGGTTAAGTGGTTATCACTAATGCTCATTTGCTATTTTTGCTTATGAGCATTTTTTTATGTGATTTTTTAATAGAACTACAAAGTTTAAAAAAATTAGTTTTTTGAGTTCTCTTAGTAGCATTAAGCTTATTTGTTTTTAGTAATTTTATAGAGAATAGTTAATCATATTGAATCGTCACCGTCGCTGTGGCTTTAACCTCACCTGCGGTCACATTGGTGGCAGTCTGATAGTAACGAGCAGTTAAAGGTATATCATATTCAACAGTTTGGTTGGAACTCACCATACCTATATTTAGTTTGCTTGCTTTTTGAATCGGCTGATTTGCTCCATTCATATTCCATAACAGTTCGACACCAACACCGTTGGCTTTGATTGAATTCGCGGCACTGTTGTTAATCACCTGATTATTGGAGGTATCAGAATTATAATCAAAACTTAAGCTGATCGTATTGCTCGTAGCGATACCAGAGTTGTTTTCGCCACCATTACATAAGATTGATAGATTAAAATTCTGTTCCCCTTGGGTTGACCCAATCGCTCTAAAGCCTGATTTCATCACGGTTGGAAGTTGAACTGGTGAATCTACACCATTTTGAATTTCACAAGATGAAGACGCAATAAGAATAGGGGCATTACTTAATACGGTCGTTGTTAAAAATGGGCGGTTCTGTTGTCCTGATACGTAATAGGTACTGTAACGGCCTGCGACTAGTGCTCCGGAGCCTGTTGTCATGGCAGTTTTAATAACTTCCATAACAAAATATCCAGGGGAAAGTGTATATGTTTGATTGGGTGTTAATGTACGTCTATAGGGATAATATCCTGAAAAATCTGAAGCATCGGCAGCTTCGCGATAAAGTCGAATACCAATACCTGGAATATTGGTAGCATAAACATTATTCCCTATAGGACTAATTGGATAATTTAAGGGGAGAGCTGCAATAATTTGATCACTCGCTCGATTACAAGTTGCAGTCGAATTATTAGGAGATACTGTAAAAGTATTCTTTTGTAAGATCGTTCCTATTGGATCATGTGGTTTTACTACGATTTTACCTATATTCATCGGAATATCGACGGTAGTAAATCCTTTACTTAAATTACAATTTGCATTTGTATGGCTATAAGCAAATATACTCACTGCCAAAAATCCAATTTTTTTTAAAATATTATTCATTTACAGACTGCCTTTGTCATAATAATTGGTTGGTTGTTATGCTTTATTTGATCCGCTATATCGTATTCAATTTCGCATTTTTCAGTACTCGTATTTCCCCATTTCACATATAAACGGTCATGGGTTAAGGGTGTTCGTAAATAAATGCGACTGCCTTGCGCGACAATACCTATTACTTCGTTATTCTGGTTGTACACTTGTGCGGCAAAAGGTAGATGTGAGCCATCTAATGTTGTTGTACTAATAAAAAGTGCGTAACCTTTTTTTGTTGAGAATTGAACCTTAGTAATCGAGCCTGCATAAGGGGCAATCCTTAAACTGCTCTCACCAAGTTCAACTTGTGTGGACATATCTTGTGGATCAAGACTGATGTCATTCATACGATAAGGCGTAACATACGGAATAACGGCATATCCCTTTTTGTTAATACTGAGCCCTGGTGTATTGCCGACTTGTGCTCCCGTAGCATCTGGTGCATAGACCAGCACCATGGTTTGAGCCTGATCTGGCCCAAACAGAATTCCTTGGGAATGTGCAACAACATTGCCACTGAAGTTAAGCATTTCTTGTTGGTATGAATCTGCGTGACTTAATGAAGCACCTAGTGTTGTATAGTTTGTTTTATAGGTACCATTAATATTCAGGTTGGTTTGACCATGATCCTGATTAGAAATTGATGCGCCGTAGTTTAAGCGACTTCCTGTAAAGCCACTGAAACTTAAAGTCTGGCTGTCCTCACCAATAACACTATTAAAAGTCAGAGAATTTTTCTTAAAATCTAATGGAAAAGATAAAGAAGCAAGGTACTGCGTATCTTGACCTGTACGATTGCTGCCTTCATTAATCTCGCTGTTAATTGCGGATAAACTATAAGTTAAATCTTTAAATTGATTGCTATAACCTAATTGGAACTGTTTATTGGTCGTGGGTTGATTCCAATAGTTTGTCCATGAACCCACTAAATAAAAATTTCCCCATTGCTTGGGAAGAACTTGATTTAAAGTAATCTGGAATTCACTTTTTTGTTTTCCTACGGAAAAGCTATCAATATTTTGTTGTTGTAAATCTTGAATTAAAATTGCATCACGCAATTTGAGGTAGTTCTCTGTTGAATAGCGATAAGTAGCTAATGTTAAATTAGTATTTGTTGGAGAAAATAGTCGACTGTAACTTAAACGATAACTTTGTCCTGTCATTTTAGATTGATGATCAAACTCAGCTTTTGACTGAGTGGCATCAAAAGAGACGGCTCCAATTGGTGTTGAAAAAGCTGTGCCTAGTAACAAAGAGAAATACTGCTGGGTTGCTTGAACCGCACTATAAGTTGTGAGGTAATTATTAATTCCCCGTTGATACTTACCCTGTATCAGCCATGGAGTTAGGCTAAGGTTTGAATCTCGAAACTGCCCTAAAGTAAAAGAGTATCGACTCATTTGAGGGCGTAGCATTTCGACGACAGAAGCATAGGGAATAGAGAATTTTTGAATTACTCCATTAGATTCAATTACCGAAACTTGTAGCTCACCTCCAAATCCCGTTGGGTAAAGATCATTAATTTCAAAGTTTCCGGGTGGTACCGTTGTCTGATAAATTAAATTGCCTTGTTGCTTAACCTCGACTTTCGCATTGGTTTTTGCATAACCTCTCACTCTGGGAGCGTAACCGAGCATACTGTTTGGAAGCATTCGGTCATCACTTGAAATATTTACTCCCCGATATGGTAAAGAGTCGATAAAATCACTATTAGTAAAATAATCGCCTAAAGTCACAACGCCATGAATTTTCGGAAATGCTTTTTGTATATATGTATTCGTTGAAGTATAAGAAGAATTATCAGTTTGAAAATCAGTATGGTCTTGCCATTTCCATTGTCCATTATGGCGCAATTGCCAACTCGCTAAATTTGCTCCAAGATTCGTCCCCATAAAAGCATATGTACTTTCATTTTGTTCGTTAACTATCCGATAAGCAGTCGCGTTATATGTCAAAAAAGCTGCATTAATACCTCGATCCCAAAAATGTGGGTCGATATAGCCTTGTGCATTTTTTTCTAATGTGGCTTGGGGGATAGAAATATCAATTCTTAAACGAGAGCTGTCAAATAAATAAAAAGCATTATCTATCCAAGTCCCTAGCGCGTCACAAGAAAGAGAGGATGTATGAGAATGTTGGTTAAGCACATCGGCTTTTACGCCATATTCTAGTAACATGGCTTCTGTGAAACAGGTTTCGGCATTTACGTTAGGAGAGCGAGCATTAAAGCGCATACGTCGTTTACCCAGCCATTGACCATTAATATAGACATCTAAGCTATATTCACCAGCTAAGATGGGGTTTCCGTATTTGAAACGACCAATATCAATTTTTTGCGCATTACCTACTAAAAAATTACTATCAAACTCTGCTTTTGAGAAACCTGAAACATCGGTACTATTTTCGGCATATGCAGCCAAAGGCATAAATACCGCAATACTTGAGGCCACATAACAAGTAAAAGGGCTTTTTAAACATATATAAGGTATAAACCATTTAGACATAGTTTTAGAGCCTATTCATGATAGGTATTTAGGTTTTCTTAAGTAATACAGTAAGGTTAGAACTTTATGGGGTGCTCAACTCTTCCACCATAATCATTGATATATACAAAGCTCATATCTGCTAAATTTTTAGTTTTTAGTTTTATTTTATCTTCGGAAAAAGGGGCAACCATTAATCCTTGCTGTAATAAGTCTGTTTTATGGCCTTCACTTCCTTGAAAAATGGAGCTAATAGTCAGGAAAAATGGAGTCGGGTTCTTCACTACTAGATATTGATCATTCATTTTCCATTGAACTTTCTCACTTAGTTGCTCAATATTTTCTTTTAGATTTATAGGGCGATAAAAAAATTTAATGCGCGAACGAACAGCGAGCTGTAAAAAATTATTAGAAATAGTGGTGGTTTGTTCTTGTTTAGTTTTTCCTTCCGGTTTAGGAGGTATATCTAAAACATTAAGCCAAAAAATAGATTCTTGTTGCTGATTTAATTGAGACGTATTAGGTAGAGCTGTAATTCTTAAGGTCTGGCCTTTAGTCGCTTCTACTCGTGAAATCGGGGGAGTAATAATGAAGGGCACATTTGCTTCATCGGGAGTCGACTTTGCATTTCCATCATCGATCCAAGCTTGAACAAGAGAGGGAGCTGTACCGTTATTACTCAGTTGTAAAGTGATCTCACGTGCATTTGAAGGATAAATGACACGAGTTCCATGTAAAACAATTTCAGTATGGCCTGTGGTAGTCAGTGCTACCTGTAGACAAACTAATCCCCAAAAAAACTTACGACCACGAAAAAGCATGAGTCATATTCTCAATAATGAATAATAGATAGGAGATAGCTTCTATCTTTAAATAGAAGCTTCAATTTTAATTTTATTGATAAATAATGGTGTATTTTACTTGCGATGTTACCGTACCCGCAGTAGAAGCACCTGTAGCATAGTATTCAGCATAATAGTTAAGGTCAGCATCACCACCTGCCGAAACATTCACCCATTGTGAGTTGGTCTGAGTCGCATTCGTGCCTGTAGCGAGTACAGGAATTACAGCATTATTACTGCCTAGCAACTGGATATTCACATTTGTTGCGCCGCCTGAAGTTGCTTGGTTTAATAACCGACCAGTATTAAAGTCAACGGTAGCACCCGGCTCAAAATAGGTGGCTACTTTACCAGCCGAAGCACAGTTCGTTAAATTAATTTGAAATGGGGTGCGACCAGCTACATCACCTGCATTTTTTAAGGTTTGAGATGAAACTGTAGGTAGGTTAATTGTTAGATTTTTATCTCCAGTATCAATCGTACAAGTATTATCCGTGACAAGACCATTAATAGTAATTGTGCCATCTGCAGCTTGTGCATTTGTTATATTTAAGAGAGAAACCGCCGCCATAAAAATAAATCTTTTCATAAAATCCCCAGAATAGCCTTTTAAAATAAAATCCATTACTTTTTAGCAAGTTTATTCTGCTTAAGTAAGGCGAAGGAAATATATCACTTTTCAACCAAAAAACAAGAAAAACATTATATTTATATATATTTTGATTGGTTGTTTCTATTAAGAAAAAATTTGGGAATATATTTTTTATCGGTTGGTAAAATAATGTGTGATTCATTTTTAAAATAAAATGAAAAAACTCGTAATATTTAAGTAATTGTATTTTATTAAATTAATCTAACTTTAAAGAATTTAAGATGAGAGATGTCTATGTTTTTGATTTAACTTAATGTTTTTTAACAATAAAATTATTTTTAATTTATCTTGTGAATATATTTGTTTTTTTAAGAATTTTTTAAGATTCAATTCCTACTGTTTTAGTTGTAATTTAATAAAAGATAATCTGGAGTTCCGTTCCATGAATAGTATGAAGTATAGCTATAAACCTAATTACTTTTTCTTTGCTCATAAGCTAGTTTTGTTTTTAAAGGATTATCTCATTAAGCACCCAACTGAGCAGGAGACAACATTTAACTTACAAACGATTTATGACATCTTTAGTCATGATCTTGCTTCAAGTACAACTAATCTTGAGGGTATCTTAAATATTGCAGATGAATACGTCTTTGAAACAGAAGAAGGTTTACTTCCATTGATCAGTAAACACTCTGTTAATCTCAAGAATCATGTACTTTCTTTGGAATTTTCACCACAAGCTTTGACAAGCTTATTGTCGGGTCGTTCTTTAGTGAACCCTAAAGCAGCTTAGATTCTCTTTTAAGGTAGAGTTAACTCATATAAAATTCATAAAATTTATTTTTAAGAGTGATTTATGAGTAAAGACTTTAAGGCCTTAACTTATATTGCGGATGATAATATAGCAGATACAATGACTTGGCTTTTACATCATCAGGATGTTTTTGATGCTTTTAATTTTGATGTATTGAGCCAAGAGCTGTCTGTAACACATGCAGCAGGAAAAGACATTATTCGAGTCGGGACATTTCTTAATGCCACTTATGGAATTTTAGTTACTTCTATTTAAATAAAAAAGCCCTGATTCTTCAGGGCTTTTTTATTTTACTGCTTTGAGTTATGCGCTCATAGCATTTACTGATAAGTCAGCAACTGTTGGTTTTGGTTTTTCTGCGGTTAAGCCGAGTTTGTTAAACAACGCTTGGTCTTTACCTTCACCTGCATTTGGTGTGGTGAGTAATTTATCACCAGAGAATAATGAGTTTGCGCCTGCCATAAATGCTAATGCTTGATCTGAATCACTTAAGGACTCACGACCAGCGGATAAACGAATATAGCTATGCGGCATAATAATGCGCGCAACAGCAATAGTGCGGATCCATTCAATTACATCCAGCTTTTCAACATCAGCTAAAGGCGTTCCTTCAATTGGAACAAGCATGTTAATTGGTACAGATTCAGGATGAATTGGTAGGGTAGCTAATTCATGTAATAAGCCAACACGGTCTTCACGGCTTTCGCCTAAACCTACAATGCCGCCACTACAAACTTTCATTCCAGCTTGGCGAACATAATCTAAGGTATTTAAACGATCATCAAAAGTACGAGTGCTAATGATGTGTGAGTAGTACTCACGAGATGTATCTAGGTTGTGATTATAATAATCTAAACCAGCAACTTGTAGGCGCTCTGCTTGAGATTGGTTAAGCATGCCTAAAGTCATACAGGTTTCTAAACCTAAAGCTTTTACTTCACGTACCATTTCTAAAACATAAGGCATATCGCGTTCATGGGGGTTACGCCAAGCTGCACCCATACAAAAACGAGAAGAACCTGAATCTTTTGCAGCTTTTGCTTCGCTAATCACTTTTTCTACAGCAATACGTTTTTCTGCTTCTAGTTTTGATTCGTAATGTGCTGATTGTGAGCAGTACTTGCAATCTTCAGGGCATTTACCAGTTTTAATCGATAAAAGGGTGCTGACCTGAATCGCATTGGCAGTGAAGTGCTCGCGATGTACTTGCTGAGCCTTGAAAACTAAATCCAAAAAGGGTTGTTCATATAAAGCTTGGATTTCTTCACGATTCCAATCATTACGTAGAGTCATTGTCATATCCATGATGATGGCATTAATTCACTATACATAATCATACAGAATTCGTATTAAAGCTATAGGGCAAAAAACATCATTTTTTTAATTTCATGACTGAAGTTGATTAAGTTGTTGTTCAATTGCCCAATCAATATGCACGTTGACAATATCATCATGCAAAATCTTGCCATTTTGTAGTTGAGCTACAATTTCCTTTGAATAAGGAGCATTTCCTAAACCGATTGCAATATTACGTTTAAATGACTGATAACCTGTTCGGCGGATTGGACTGCCTTCCGTATTTGCCAAAAACGTAGCTTCATCCCATTGCCAGATATCGAGTAGGCTGATGCTGTCTAAACCATTTCTAGGATTGAAATCACTAATGGACGCAGTTTTGGCAAAACTATTCCATGGACAGATTAATTGACAGTCATCACAACCAAAAACTCGGTTACCAATACCAGCACGTAATTCTTCAGCAATAATTCCTTTATATTCGATGGTTAAATATGCGATACAACGCCGTGCATCGAGCATATAAGGTTCCACAATTGCTTGTGTAGGACAAATATCAATACAAGCACTACACGAACCACAGTGAGAGGTCGTTGGGCCATCAAAAGGTAAATCGAGTGATGTAAATAGTTCACCCAATACAAAAAAAGAACCTGACTTTTTGTGAATGAGCAAAGTATGTTTACCCGTCCAACCCATTCCAGCACTTTCAGCCAATGATTTTTCAAAAATAGGGGCTGAATCAGCGAAAGGACGTGATTCAAAATCACCAACTTTTTCACGAATTCGTGTGGCTAAAGTTTTCAATCTACCACGCATGACCTTATGGTAGTCTCGACCACGTGCATAACGGGCGATAATCGCAGAATTTGGTTCGTAAGGTACATATCGAGGTTTTGGTGACTCAACCAGATAGTTCATGCGAACGCAGATAATACTTTTTGTGCCAGGAACTAATAATGTTGGATCAGCCCGCTTTTCTAGATTTTCCTCTAAATAGGTCATATCTGCATGATAGCCACGTTCAAGATACTCTAAAAAACGTGGCATTTGATCTTGAGCATCTGGTTTTGCAATGACACAATCAGCAAAACCCAAGTCTAAAGCTTGAGCCTTGATCCATGCTTTTAATTCGTGAAGATCAAGTTGTTGCAACGCAATGCGTGATGTATCGGAAGATGTCATAAACCAAAACAGAAGAGGATAATAATATGCAGACGGTAGTTTACCATAGCGATGATATTCAAGCATGGGAGCAACGCTGGTTTGCTGCGCAAAACTCATCATTAGGTTTAATGCAACAAGCGGCTTGGTCAATTGCTCAACAGTTAATTGAACTTTTTAAAGAGCAGTCTATTAAAAATATTGCTGTTTGGTGTGGGCAAGGCAACAATGCTGGTGATGGTTATTTTATAGCAGCTTATTTAAAGCAAGCAGGTTGGAATGTTCAAATCTTTGCATCCGAAGTAGGGGCTTCAGCAGATTTACATCAAGCTGTGCAATTTGCAAAAGATCAACTGGTACAAATTCATCAAGGTTTTGAACTCGCAAAGCATTTTGATTGTCATATTGATGCTTTATTTGGTATTGGTTTAAATCGAGAATTAAACATTCATTGGCAACAGGCTATTCAACAATTTAATGAACAAACTGGCCTAAAAATTTCTGTTGATATACCCAGCGGTTTGCAGACAAATACAGGATGTACCTTACCTTGTGCAATAAGGGCTGATCATACATTTACAGTTTTAGGGCTTAAAGCTGGATTATTTACAGGTCAAGGCAAAGAATACACAGGTGAGCTTCATTTAATTGATTTAATACCTATAGATCAAGGGCTGAAACCGTTAGCTTATTTAACATCAAAAAATATTAAACTTCCTAAGCGATTAGCATTTGGTCATAAAGGGAGTTATGGGCATGTTTTAGTCGTTGGTGGGCATCAACAAATGGGCGGTGCTGTAATTATGGCTGCCGAGGCTGCTTTTCATGCAGGAGCAGGTAAAGTCACGGTGGTTTGTCATCAAAACCATCATCAGGCTATTCTGTCTCGTTCACCAAATATTATGCTCCGTGATATTAATGCCTTAACTGAAAAGTCTATTAAAGATATTTTATCTCAGGTTGATGCAGTGTGTTTTGGAATGGGGTTGGGGCGTGATGATTGGGCACAGCAGATCTACCGACAATGGTTTAATTTATTAAATCAGAGTGAACATCTGGAAATTGTTTTAGATGCAGATGCTTTATGGTTTCTAGCAAAACAGCCTCAAAAATTGAATGCACATATTTATTTAACACCTCATCCTGGAGAAGCTGCAACATTGCTTGAGTGTTCTACTACTCAGATTGAGAATGACCGAATCTCTGCAATTTATGCCTTACAACAAAAATATGCAGGGCAGTGGGTGCTTAAAGGAGCGGGTAGTCTGATTTTAGAAGATGCTCTTTATATTTGTACCCAAGGGAATGCTGGTATGGGAACTGGAGGGATGGGAGATGTGCTAGCAGGAATGATTGCAAGTCTAAAAGCACAATTCCATAAGGCAATTGCATTACATGAAATTGTTACCTTTCATGCTCAGGCTGGTGACCAACTTGCAAAACAAGGTATGCGTGGTTTACAGGCTTTTGAGATGAATCAGGCAATTACTCAAGTCGTGAACTAATAAAGCTTTAACGTCTGCGACTGCTAGAGCGACTTCGTCCACGTGCCATACCACCTAAGGCATTAAGGACCGACAGTTTGCTCATACTTCCAGATGCATGAGCATGGCAAATTGCTGCTGCTAGTGCATCTGCGGCATCTGCTTGAGGTTTGATGGTGAGGTTAAGTAATCGCATGACCATCATTTGTACTTGTTCTTTGTCTGCGGCTCCATAACCTACAACAGATTGTTTAATTTGGCGCGCAGTATATTCTGCAACTTGCAAATCTAAATTGACCAAAGCGGCTATCGCTGCACCACGTGCTTGACCAAGTTTTAGGGCCGAATCGGGGTTTTGAGCCATAAACACTTGCTCAACGGCAGCTTCAGTTGGACCATGAAATTTAACAATACGTTCAATACCAGCAAAGATACGTTTTAAGCGTTCGGGCATTTCCTTAGTTTCTGTTCGAATAGTACCTGCATCGATAAAACGTAGTTTGCTACCATCTTTTTCTATGATTCCATAACCTGTTAAGCGTGAACCAGGGTCAATCCCAATAATCAAAGACATGTGAAGGCTTACATAAATAATTTAAAGCTATTGTTACATACCAAAATATGATCTGCATGAGTTATTTAAGCAAGTCACTAATGAATGGTTATTTTTCGTTTTTAAATAGATTCTATTTGGGTTACTACAAAGAATAGTTTTCAAGATTTCTAAAAAAGATAAAATTCTTTAATAATTGACAGAATTCTAGTTTAGTGGAATATTTATCTATAATTTTGGAATTGGAATTTTGGGTGCATGGAAGATATTAATATCCGTATTGCACAGCAAGTACGTGAACTGCGTTTAGCTCGTGGATATACCCTTGATGTTCTTGCTACACGATGTCAGGTGAGCCGTTCTGCTATTTCATTAATTGAAAGAGGTGAGGCCAGCCCAACAGCGGTTGTCCTTGAAAAGCTAGCAAATGGTTTAGGTGTGCCTTTGACTCAACTCTTCGCTAATCAACAAGGTAATCAATCACCTCAGCCTATTGTTCGGCGTAGTCAACAATCAGAATGGAAAGACCCGGAAACTGGCTATATTCGCCGTCAAATTTCACCTCCAAATTGGAAGTCTTCATTTCAAATTGTTGAAATTGAATTTCCCCCTCACTCACGAATTACTTATGAAATTAGTGAAACCTCTAAGGTGGTACAACAGCAACTTTGGGTAGTTGAAGGGAAAATTGATATTCAACTAGGTGAATCTTCTTATGCTTTAAGCACAGGGGATTGTTTGGCAATGCAACTCAACCAGCCCGTTATATACAGTAATAATTCATCTCAAGTCGCACGCTATATTTTAGTCGTCTCTAGTCAACTCGTCTCTGCCATTAAGGAATCTTTATGACCTTTTCCCTCAATTCTAATTTTCGTTTAATTGATTGTAATGAAGCAGAACATTCAGTGGCTATTTTAGAGATTCTGAATGAAGCAATTATCAATTCTACCGCTCTATATGATTATTTCCCGCGCTCTGAAGAATCGATGAAAAACTGGTTTTCAGTTAAAAAAGAAAACGGTTTTCCCGTCATTGGTATTGTTGATGAGACTGACAAGTTATTGGGTTTTGCGAGCTGGGGAACCTTTAGGGCTTTTCCTGCCTATAAATATACCGTTGAACATAGTATTTATATTCATCATGAACATCGTGGTAGCGGACTAAGCAAAATTTTAATGCAAGAATTGATTGAGCGAGCTCAAGAGGCCGAGTTACATGTATTGATTGGTTGTATTGATGCGACCAATCAGGCAAGTATAGGTTTACATGAAAAAATGGGCTTTACTCACGCAGGCACTTTTAAACAAGTCGGTTTTAAGTTTGGGGAATGGCTTGATGCTGCTTTTTATCAGTTAAATTTGAGCACACCATTTCATCCAATCGATGGATAAATAAAACATCACATTCTAAAAAACAGAATAGTAGCCCAGTCTATGCTTGGGCTATAGAGTTCAACTTATAAGATACCCAGTTGTTCTAAGCCTTTATAAGCAATTTCTTTGCGAATAGAGCTAGGAGTTCCTTTTTTCATTTCTAAATTAAGTGAGAATGCCACAATTTCTCCTTGTGGTTGAACGACCCAGCCTGTTAACCAACCAACTTGTGGCTCAATATCCCATCCCCAACCGCTTTTTGCATAAATTTTACGTCCATTTTTTTCTTCTATGAACACCATTGATTGAACTTGTTCTTGTACATCTTTACTAAATGGAAGCATTTTATGGGCTAATTGATAAGCAAATTGGGTTTCTTGTTGAGGTGTAATTTTTAGAGGACCAACAAGCCAGAAATCATCTACTTTTGAGCCAATGTTAGCATTACCGAAACCAATTCGCTTTACCTCTTTAGACATAAGATCCAGACCAATTCGTCGGGCTAATTCTTGGTAAACTGGGATTGCAGAAGCTTTCATGGCATCACCCAGTGTCATGTCCTTTTCCCAATCAGGAAATAAACGTTTCTGCCCATCCCATTTAAATACTTCAGTTGCAGTTGCCTTATGATGTTCAAGTCCAATTAAAGCATTTAACATTTTAAAGGTAGAGGCGGGAACATAGGCGGTTGATGCTCTTTTAAGATCATTGCCATAAATTTCTTCTGTTTGTCCTCGCTTAATCACCAAAACACCCGTGGTTTGTGCCTGATCAAACAGTGATTTAATTTCTTCTGAATTTTTATTGGCAGAAATAGAGTGTATTTGATGTTGTTTTACTGAATTAGAAGAACAGGCGGATAAAAATAGGATACTTGTTGCAACGATAAGGGCTTTTTTATACATAATCTGACTAAGTTTAATTTAAAGTATTGCTAATTAATTTAACTTGAATAGAACTGTCTTTAGATAGCTAAAATGTAAGCTATCTAGTAAGGTTGATATATCGGTATTGCTTTTAAAGTCCTCTAAAAGTAACGCATAAACAAAGGAATGCTCATAACTTTGCTAAGCAAATAAGACTTTATTTGACTAAAGAAGTGCTTTTTTGAACGAATTCTCAGTTAAATAGAGTAAAAAAATTAAAATCTGATTGAAGTGGCACTTGATAAAGTTGATACAGCACTCATTAATAATAAAGCATGTTTGTTTTTATCGAGTTAAAATCAAATGTACTCCAGTATTGCAGACTCTTGCTGATGCGATAGTTTTTGTTAATTTTTAGAAATTAGACAGAACAATTAGAGCTAAGAGGAATGCTTAATTCTTATTTGCAACTTAGATAAGGTTAGGTCAAATAAAACTGCAATGAATTTTCTTTTTGAGATAGATAAAGTTTTACATGAATTTACTTCTTATTGTAGTTCTGGGCGCGATTGTTGAAATTGCCGTATGGATTGGCGTAGCACAGTTCATCAGTGGATGGTATGTGTTCTTTTGGTTCATTATTGCTTTCTTTATTGGTTTGGGGCTTATTCGCAGAAGTACTGCCGGTATTATGCCTCAATTACAGCAAATGCAGATGACAGGCCAGCTAGGTAGTGATCCAACAGTAACTAAAAAACTTGCTTATGCTTTTGCAGGTTTCTTATTAATGTTGCCGGGTCTTGTATCAGATGTTTTGGCTGTTTTAATTTTGATTCCTGGTGTTCAAACCGCATTTCGTAATATAGCGATGAGAACTCTTGCAAAACGCCAGCAAGCTATGATGAATAAAATGATGGGTGGTATGGGCGGTAATGCTTCGGGACAAAACCCATTTGCTGATTTAATGCGTCAAATGCAAGATATGCAGAACCAGCAGGGTGGTGGTCAAGGCCAATACCATGATTCAAATATTATCGATGGTGAAGCGCGAGACGTTACCCCAGACCACAAAAAAATAGAGCATAAAAATAAAGATTAATAAGTGTATTATGAAAAAGCTTAAACCTCATGGGTTTAAGCTTTTTTTTATTCTTAAATTATTATTTATTCTGGCAATCTGAACTCGATGAATCAATATCATCCATTTCTAATTTAGTTTCTTCTTGTGGTTTCGACTGCGGTTGATATTTATTTGAAGGTAGAGCAGTTTGCTTGTTTTCAGATTGTTGATAACCTCGACTTCGGTTGGCTCTTTCGCGAAAGCCACCTTTATTAATGAGCTGTGTATCTGACATGCATTGACCTAAAATGTGAGATTATTCGCTTATTTTAGCAAATTTGACAAAATATCAAAATAAGAAAAATAGTGCCAAAAAAATAATATTTAACTTATCTTTTTGTATTTTAATAATATTTTTTAATTGACTCAATTGTTCATTCAGATTGAATTATCTTTTCATTTCACATAGGATAAATATAAAGGATGTATAAATTAAAAATGTAGCAAACCTATTAAAACAACAACGGTTGAAATGAGGGAAGGAGGGTTACCTATGCTATATCAATACCATTGTGCGTGTTGCGACAAAGTTGTGGCATCAACTGATAAATCATGTCCATATTGTGGTTCGCAGCATATTCGAAGCCCGTATGGTTTGTGGATATTTTGTGTGATGGCTTGTCTAGCGGTTGTCGTCGTATTTAAAGTTGTCCATATATATGTACAGAACCATCAAGATACTCCTACACAGTCAACAATACTTGATGTGCTAAATCAGGATGATAAAACGACAAGACAATAATTTTGTTCACAGATACAAATGATATGGCATCAAGGATGGTTGCTAGAAGAGTAAACCCTACATACTATGAAATTTGAATTGTAAAAAAGCCCGCTCATTGGCGGGCTTTTTTATGAAATTCTATTAGAGGCCAGCAGCATCTTTAAGAGCTTCAACTTTATCAGTTTTTTCCCATGTAAATGCAGTATCTGATCCTTCGCGACCAAAGTGGCCATAAGCCGCAGTTTGTTTATACATTGGCTGAATAAGATCCAGCATACGAGTAATACCAAACGGTCTTAAATCGAAATGATCACGTACAAGTTGAATAATCAACTCATCAGAAACTTTTGCTGTACCAAATGTATTAATTGAAATTGAAGTAGGTTCCGCTACACCAATTGCGTAACTCACCTGAATTTCACATTTGTCAGCAAGACCAGCTGCTACAATATTTTTTGCAACATAACGACCTGCATATGCAGCAGAACGGTCAACTTTAGATGGATCTTTACCAGAGAAAGCACCACCGCCGTGACGAGCCATACCACCGTATGTATCAACAATAATTTTACGGCCTGTTAAACCACAGTCACCCACAGGTCCGCCAATAACGAACATGCCAGTCGGGTTAATGTGGAATTTAGTAGCAGCATGGAACATTTCAGCAGGAATGATCGGCTTGATAATTTCCTCAATGATCGCTTCTTTAAGCTGGCTTTGAGTAATTTCAGGATCATGTTGAGTAGACAAAACGACTGCATCTAGACGTACAGGCTTGCCATTTTCATATGCAAAAGTAACTTGGCTTTTTGCATCTGGGCGTAACCATGGAAGTGCGCCTGAGCGACGAAGTTCAGCCTGACGTTCCATTAAACGGTGAGCATAAGAAATCGGAGCAGGCATTAACACGTCTGTTTCACGGCTTGCATAACCGAACATCAAACCTTGGTCACCGGCACCTTGATCTTCAGGTTTTTGACGGTCTACACCTTGTGCAATCTCTGGTGATTGTTTACCAATCATATTGATTACAGCACATGTTGATCCATCAAAGCCAAGATCAGAGTGGTGGTATCCAATACCGTTAACGGTATTACGAACAACAGCTTCAACATCAATATTAGCAGTCGTTGTTACTTCACCAGCAAGTACAACAGCGCCTGTTTTTACCAGTGTTTCACAAGCAACACGTGCGTATGGGTCTTCTTTTAAGATTGCATCCAAAATAGCGTCGCTAATTTGGTCGGCCATTTTATCAGGATGACCTTCGCTTACAGATTCCGAGGTAAAAACAGCGTACTCGCGCATGAAAGTCCTATCTTGGTTATTTCAAAAGACATAATATGTTACATCGACTTGAGCTTGAGGACCAGTTCATACTGACCAAAAAGCATGAATTTGTTTCATTTATACTGTGTTTTAATTGATAAGTGTATTAGTAAAATTGATATAAAGAGTATTTGTTTAAAGTATTAGTATTTTAATAATTTGTTGTTAGTACGTTTTTTAGACATATGGTTTAACAAAAAGATGATGTCTTATAAGTCGGATTTTAAAGAAAAGAAACATGATCGATCTAGATAGAGATTTCACAATATTTTATCTATATATCAAAGTCTAATAGAACTGCCTGCTCGCATATTGGAGTAGTATTTAAGAAATGAGCACTGTTTTGTATAACTTAAAGGTGCAAATGTTTTTTGTGTAACCAAGAAACGGTTAAAAATAAAGAAATATACTATGTTGGGGTTTACCCTCAGCCTTTTTTTTAAGACAATATAGCGGCATTGAATTGTTATTCATCTTCTTCTTTTCATCAATCTATTAAAATTGGATTCTGATCTTATGGCGACCCCTTTAAACGAACGTCGTATTGCAAATGCAATTCGTGTATTGGCAATGGATGCTGTGCAACAGGCAAACTCAGGGCATCCTGGTGCTCCAATGGGGATGGCAGATATTGCTGACGTCGTCTGGCGCGAGTTTTTAAATCACAACCCAACTAATCCACAATGGGCAAACCGCGACCGTTTCGTTTTATCAAACGGGCATGGTTCAATGTTGCAATACGCTTTGCTTCATTTAACAGGTTATGATCTTTCAATTGAAGATTTAAAACAGTTCCGTCAATTACATTCAAAAACTCCTGGTCACCCTGAATATGGTTATGCACCAGGTATCGAAACAACGACTGGTCCTTTAGGTCAAGGTATTGCTAATGCTGTTGGTTTTGCATTGGCAGAAAAGACTTTAGCTGCCCAGTTCAATAAAGATGATTTAAAAGTTGTAGACCATTTCACTTACTGTTTCTTAGGTGATGGCTGTTTAATGGAAGGTATTTCTCACGAAGTATGTTCTTTAGCTGGTACTTTACAACTTGGTAAATTGATTGCTTATTATGATGACAATGGCATTTCAATTGATGGTGAAGTAGAAGGCTGGTTCAGCGATGATACGGAAGAGCGTTTTAAAGCCTATGGTTGGCAAGTTCTTCGTGTAGATGGTCATGATGCTGATGCGATTCGTCAAGCAACAATCGAAGCAAAAGCTGAAACTCAAAAACCAACCATTATTATGTGTAAAACCATTATTGGTTTAGGTTCACCAAATAAACAAGGTAAAGAAGACTGTCATGGTGCGCCATTAGGTAAAGATGAGATTACTTTAACTCGTGAAGCATTAGGCTGGAAAGAAGAAGCATTCGTTATTCCTGCTGATGTATATGCTGCATGGGATGCGAAAGCAAAAGGTACTGAATCTGAAGCAGCTTGGGATGCGGTATTTGCACAGTATCAAGCAAAATATCCAACTGAAGCAGCTGAGTTACTTCGTCGTATTAGCGGTGATTTACCAGCTGAATTTGCAGCGCAAGCAGATGCATTCATTCGTGAAACAAATGCGAAAGGCGAGACAATCGCAACACGTAAAGCAAGCCAAAACACATTACAAGCATTTGGTCCTTTATTGCCTGAATTGCTAGGTGGTTCTGCTGACTTGGCTGGTTCTAACTTAACGCTTTGGAAAGGTTGCCAAGGTATTCAAGAGAACCCAGCTGGTAACTACGTATATTATGGCGTACGTGAGTTCGGTATGACTGCAATTGCCAATGGCGTTGCATTACATGGTGGTTTCGTTCCTTACGTTGCAACATTCTTAATGTTTATGGAATATGCGCGTAATGCAGTACGTATGTCTGCATTGATGAAACAACGTGTAATTCATGTTTATACACATGACTCAATTGGTTTGGGTGAAGATGGTCCAACTCATCAACCAATCGAACAAATTGCTTCTTTACGTGGTACACCTAACCTAAATACATGGCGTCCTGCTGATACTGTAGAAACTGCTACTGCATGGAAATCTGCTTTAGAGCGTAAAGATGGCCCTACAGCACTCATTTTCTCTCGTCAAAACTTACCATTCCAAACACGTTCTGAAGAACAAATTCAAAATGTTGCAAAAGGTGGTTATGTTCTTGCTCAAGAAAAAGGCGAATTAAAAGCAATTATTATTGCAACTGGTTCTGAAATTTCTTTAGCAATGGAAGCTTATGCTCAACTTGACGGTGTGCGTGTAGTTTCTATGCCATGTGCAGAAGAATTTATGAAACAAGACGCTGCATATCGTGAAGCTGTATTACCAGCTCATATCCGTGCGCGTGTTGCAGTTGAAGCTGCTCATGTTGACTACTGGTGGAAGTTTGTTGGTCTTGATGGCAAAGTAATTGGTATGACAACTTATGGTGAATCTGCACCAGCAAAAGATTTGTTCCAATTCTTTGGTATTACAACTGAAGCTGTTGTTGCAGCAGTAAAAGAATTAACTGCGTAAATATTGAAGTAGTTTAAAAAAGCGCTCCATTAGGGAGCGCTTTTTTATATTTGAAAGGTTAAATGCTAAGTTCGGTTTGAATATTAATTTGAGAAGTGAGTAACTTATGAATGGGGCAGTTCTCGGCAACTTTTAATAAACGCTTGTGTTGATCTTCACTGAATTCACCTTTGAGTGTGATTTTGCGTTCAATATTATTTTGGCCTTTCTCTGGATCGCCATTCGGGTTTAATGCTAAGTCCACTTGAACATGATCAATCTTGATACCTTTAAGATTCGCATACATCTCTAATGTGATGGTAGTGCAAGCACCTAAAGCAGACAGTAAGATTTGAACTGGGTTTGGAGCAGTATCTAGACCACCTTTGTCTGTAGGCTCATCAGCAAACCATTGGTGACCCGAAGGATCGGTCAGAGTTACTCGATATGGAGTGGAAGTACTTTGTGCTTGAGCAGTATTAGCCATGTTTTACCTTGTTATTGATCAATAAAATCGAAGTAAAAACGAATTAATTTCAGAGTTCGGAAACGGTATGACAACACCGATATCTTATAATATTGTTTTTAAATAATAACTGTAACGCTTTTATTGTTGCATGGATGAAACATATCGTTTTATAAAGAATAGTGAATTAAATTACTTGATGTATACACTAACGACTATATCAATAAAGGATACGAAAAATGCATCTTAAAACACTAAGCTTTGGTTTGGCAGTAGCATTGGCTAGTTCAGTTACTTTAGCTGCGCCAGTGGACTACAAAATTGATCCTACACATACAGCTACTGTTTTCTCGTGGAATCACTTTGGTTTCTCTACTCCAAGCGCTAACTTCTCGGATATCCAAGGTGTAATTAAAGTTGATAATGCTAAACCAGCAAATTCATCTGTTAATGTGACTATTCCTTTAAGCAGTGTAAATACAAATGTTCCTGCTTTAGATAAAGAGTTCCAAGAAGAAGCTTGGTTTAATGCAGCTAAATATCCAAACATTACGTTTAAAAGTACTAAAGTTGAAACTAAAGACAAAAAGCACTTTAAAATTACTGGTGACTTAACTGTTAAAGGTGTAACTAAGCCTGTTGTACTTGATGCTGTTTTAAACAAGCAGGGCGAACACCCAATGGCAAAAGTTCCAGCGATTGGTTTTAATGCTACTACTTCATTCAAGCGTTCTGACTTTGGTTTAGGTAATTACGTTCCGAACGTTGGTGATAAGATCACTGTAAACATTACGACTGAAGCAAAAGTTGATAAAAAATAAGTTTTAAGTTTTCTAAAAGCCCTCATATTTGAGGGCTTTTTTATTATATTGGTTCTTTTTTGTCTGGATCTATAAAGACTAAAGGGACTGAAGGATCAATATTCCTTTTTTCAGATTTTTCTCTGAGAAATTGATAAGTAGGGACCTTCATTTTTGCCTGATCACGCAATTTCTTTTTAATATAAAGAACAAGAGCAAAACATGTCGTTGCAACAGTGAGCATCATCCCATTCATATAGCTCATGATTGAACTTACATAACCAATGGTCGTTAATCGATGCATCATACGTTCAACTTGGGTGCTACTTTCGATTCCGGTAATTGCCCAACTACATAAATGTTCACAGTTATTAATAATTAGATGGTAGTGGTTTTCATGCATACGTGAACGCATTCGGCGCACGACAGCTCTTCCTTTATAGCGTGGCGTGTCATAAGAGCGAACATGTATTTTTTTTCCATGCGAGAATGCATCTATTGAGGTAATTTCAATGGGGCGTTTTTTGATGAAATGCGCTAAGCCTGAATAATGGATGACTCGACCTCTCCCTGCGTATATACCATGATGGCTATAGCCGAGATGCCTTACGATGAGATGAGCCCCTAAAGGGTAGCGCTTATTTGGTTGTTGCATGCTTACGCTGATCCAATAAAGTGTAAAAGGCTTTTATTGAAAAGCTGCTCATCATTATAACCAATATTAGCAATGTGGAGTGTATTGATTACGTCGAATGGATGAGTTTGGTACATATCCAATTATAATTGTATTTATTGTATCTAATTTAAAGATTTAATATGAAGAAAAAATGTCATGTCTGGTGGTATTAAATGAAATGGTTGATGTGGTGCTTAACTATATATGGGCTTCTGATTCAGTCTGTCTATGCGATAGAACACCAGCAAGTTAAAACAGCGGAAGGCGACCAATATGATGTGGTTTCAATTAGCAATTTAAAACAGTTGCGCTTGTTCCTTAAGAATTCTAATAATCAGCAGTATTACAAAAGCTTTAACAATGTTCAGGAACATTTAAAGCAATGTGAGCGACTTTCTTTTGCAATGAATGCTGGGATGTTCCATCCGGGATTTTCTCCAGTAGGGCTGTATGTTGAACGAGCTAAGGTGATTCAGCCACTAAATAAAAGTAAAGGATTGGGAAATTTCTTTTTACAGCCTAATGGGGTGTTAAGTTGGAATAAAAAACAGGCATTTATTTTAACAACGCAGCAATATAGTCGACGAGATTTCGACGTTGATTATGCGACACAATCAGGCCCGATGTTAGTGATTGATGGAAAGATAAATTCCCTTTTTTTACCAGATTCTCAATCAAATAAAATTCGTAATGGAGTCGGTATTAGAAATAATAACCTCTACTTTGTAATATCGAAGAATAGCGTGAGTTTTTACAAGTTTGCTCAGTTTTTTCAAAGAAATCTTAGGGTGGAGCAGGCTTTATATCTTGATGGTTCTATTTCTAGTTTATATGTTCAAAAAGACAAGCGTAATGATCAACAATTTGAAATGGGACCAATTGTTGGTTGGGTAGATCAGACAGAGTGTAGATTAAAGTGAAATATAAAAAAGCCAGTACAAGACTGGCTTTTTAATTAATGGATAGATGGTTTTTGAGTGAGTTCATTTAACTCTTTTCGGCTATAACCACGGGAAATAAGAACTTTTTTTATTCCCTTAATGACATCTTCATCTGTTGCTAGTGCAAGAGCACTTAGAAGTTGTTCATTTGTTTTACATGAGCAGTCATTTTCAACACAAGCAGTTTGGTTTTTATGCTCGTTATGCTGTTGATCTGCTAAGAACAGCTTTTGCCAAAAACTCATAGAGCCTTCATATACAATCTAACATAGCTCGAAATATAGCCAATTTAAAATAAAATACAAGTCTCTATAAGTGATAAATCCACCAATTGAACTCGAGAATTTTCGATAGGAATGCGTGAGTTAAACGAAATTATGACGGATAGATGACTTGATATTTTTTGAAAATCTAAATAGTTAAATAAAAAAACATTAAAAAATAAGGAGGTATGTAACCTCCTTTGATTTTAAATTTACAATGAAAGATTTTGTTTAAATCTTCTCAAGTAATACACCTGACTCAACATGATGTGTATATGGGAACTGATCGAATAATGCAAACTTGGTAATACGATGAGTTAAACCTAATATTTTTAGGTTCTCATACAGTGTATCTGGGTTACATGAAATGTAGATAATACGTTCAAAACCTTGTAAAAGTTTTAAAGTTTCATCATCAATCCCTGCGCGTGGGGGATCAACAAATACGGTATCAAAGTCATAACTTTGGATATCAATATTCGCTTCTTGTAAGCGGCGGAATTCGCGTTCACCCTGATAGGCTTGAGTAAATTCTTCAGCTGAAAGACGGGCTACTTGAATATTATCAATCTGGTTTTGCTCGATATTCCATTGAGCAGCATAAACGGAAGATTTCGCAAGTTCTGTTGCTAGAACACGTTCAAACTTTAAAGAAAGAGGTAGAGTAAAGTTACCATTACCACAATAAAGTTCTAATAAGTGTTTTTTCGATCCTTCAGCTGCATCACACGCCCATTGCAGCATTTTTTTGCAAACTTGTGCGTTAGGCTGAGTAAAACTACTTTCGATTTGTTTGTATTTAAATGAACGATTTAAAAGTTCAAATTCTTCTACGACAAAGTCATCGCCAATAATAATTTTTTGACCACGACTACGACCCATAATCTTAATGTCTAACTTCTCAGCAAGCGCTTTAGCTGCTTGTTCCCATTCTTGATCAAGCTTACGGTGATAGATTAATGTAACTAACATTTCCCCGCTAAGTGTTGCAAGAAAATCAGCTTCAAATAAACGGCTAGAAAGCTTAGGTTCTGCTTTGAGCTCTTCCAGAAGTTTTGGCATTAAATCATTAATGCTTTGGTCTGCAATGGGGAATTCATCAATGCGTAAAACGGTTTTTTGTTTGTCATCATCGTTACGTTCAAACATGGCATAGAACATGTCATTTTCTGTATGCCAGATACGAAACTCAGCACGCATACGGAAATGTTGTTCAGGTGACTCAAACACTTCTAATGTAGGTGGAGTAAATTCAGAAAATTGGGCAGTAATGCGGTCAATTTTAGTTTGAAGTTGTTGATGATAAGAAGAGGTCATAGACAAAGAAAATTTAGACAGAATCAAATAGTGAATGGTATCAAAAAAAACGGGCTTACAGGAGCCAATTTTAGCTAGATATCAATACCGACACGTAGCTAAACCTTAGGTTGATTTAATACACGGCTAATAAATTCTGATTTTATTGCTCTATATTGATCGTGATCTAAATGACTACACTGTAATTTTAATTGATTATATTCATCGACCAGTGCTGGAGAGGCGATAAGCTTATTTCTAAATGTTAAGAAAAATGTGAGCTTTGAACCTGTGACTACAATTTGAAAAGCAACATCATCGTTATTGAGTGACTCAAGCATACAAAGTTCATGTGTTCTCAGCGTGTTTTGTTTTTCTATAAAGTTTAGCCTTTTTAATTGTTCGATTGCGAATTCGAACTGATCAGGCTTAACTTCAATATAAATATCTAAATCACCCTTTGAAATTGCATTCGGTATTGAAGATGAACCAATATGCTCAATTTTGGCAAATGGTAGTAGTTTGGAAATATCTTTTTGGTATAAATTAAAAAGATGAGCGCATTTTTGTTGATATTGTTCTGGTTCTAAAAAAATCATTATTAGAATCTCGAATTGATAAAATTTATATATTTAAGAAAAGATTACTTTATTAAATAAAAAAGCCCAAATGCTAGATTTGGGCTTTTTTAGAAACTTACGTATTAATCAGACATTGTCATTAAGCTTGCGTTACCACCAGCCGCAGCTGTATTCACACTAATTGCACGTTCAATTACTAAACGTTCAAGTGGAATAGTCTCATTTGGCTCAACATGTGTAATACCCACAATTGCACCAGAACGAGTAGCAACTTCTTGCTGTAATGAGAAGATTTCTTCGCGGTTACCATGATGTAAAACTGCATCAAAATCATCTGAACTAATGTTTTTAACCGTAGTAATTGCGGCAAGCACATCTTTCGGCAAGGTTTGTTTATATTTTGCCAATAATGGACTATTTGGCATTACCGCAGCTTGGCTACCAACTGCAAAAATTGCGAGCAATTGATGCAACTGATTTTGTTCTGTGTCAGCGATTGAAAGAACACGGTGACGCGGCAGAATAATATATTGGTTACTTTCTCCGGTAGGACCTTGTAACTCATAAAACTTACCAACACCAAATGGTTCAATTTCGTGATTTGCTTGCGGTAAATGCTGTTTCGCCCAATTTTGTAAGCTCTGATAAACCTCTCGGTTAAAGCCTTCAAAAGCAGTTTGTTCATTTTTCATGGCAAATGGTGTTGCCAATACTTTATTTGAACAATGTTGCATTAAGCGATACATGTAAAGCGGACCACCAGCTTTTGGACCTGTACCAGATAAACCTTCACCACCAAATGGTTGAACACCAACAACAGCACCAACAATATTTCGGTTGATATAAAGGTTACCAACTTCAGCATGTTGAATCACTGTTTGGATCGTTTGATCAATACGGGTGTGTAAACCCATTGTTAAACCATAACCTTTGGCATTAATTCGCGAGATGAGTTGCTCAAGCTCGCCATACTTATAGGTAATGATGTGTAAAACTGGACCAAAGACTTCACGTTGTAAATCATCAAGGTTAGGTAACTCAATTGCTGTTGGTACAACAAAAGTTCCTTTATCTAATTCATTTTGGCTCGTTGCGCCAAACATTAGCTGATGTACTGGATAGCCCTTAGACTTCATTTTTTGGATGTGCTGATCAATCGTCTGTTTTGCTTCAACATCAATAACAGGACCAATATCAGTTTTTAAAATCGCAGGGTTACCTACGCTCAACTGTTGCATTGCACCTTTAAGCATTTTAATAACTGTTGCAGCACTGTCTTCTTGTACACATAAAATACGTAAAGCAGAGCAACGTTGACCAGCGCTATCAAAAGCTGAACTTACAACATCAAGTACGACTTGTTCAGTTAATGCAGATGAGTCCACAATCATTGCATTTTGACCACCAGTTTCTGCAATGAGGGGAATTGACTGGCCATTTTCAGATAAACGTTTTGCAACAGTCTTCTGTAAAATTTTTGCAACTTCAGTTGAACCTGTAAACATGATGCCATCGATACGGCTATCTTGGCTGAGTTGAGCTCCAACTGTTTCACCACGACCTGGCAATAACTGCACAGCGCCATGAGGAATACCAGCTTCCCATAAAATTTGCACTGCTTGAGCTGCAATTAATGGAGTCTGTTCGGCAGGTTTAGCAATAACACAGTTACCGCTGACTAATGCAGCCGCGATTTGGCCTGAGAAAATCGCAAGAGGGAAGTTCCATGGGCTAATGCAAAGTACAGTACCTAAAGGCTGAATGATTGTATTAGCTGGAAGGTTCTCAACTTGAGTTGCGTAGTAACGTAAGAAATCTACAGCTTCACGAACTTCAGCAATCGCATTGGCATAGGTTTTACCACTTTCACGGCAAAGCAATACCATTAACTCTTCAATACGGCTTTCCATCAGGTCAGCTGCACGTTTTAAGTATTGAGCACGTTGATCTTTAGGTGTATTAGCCCATTCAGACTGAGTTTGTTCAGCTGCATTAAGTGCAACTTCTACATGCTTTAGATCAGCTTCTTGTACATGCCCAACAATTTCATCATTTTGTGCTGGGTTTGTAATTGCAACAGAATTACCTTGTTCTAAAGAACCGTTATCTGCCAATAATGGATAGCTTTGCCAAATACGACTACGCAGTTGTTGAGCTGTGCTGTCTAAAGCTTCAAGTGGAGCATCATTAGCTAAATCATATCCTTTAGAGTTTTTACGGAGCGAGCCATACATGTCTAAAGGTAACGGAATAGATGGGTGTTTTAAGCCAACTGAACCTTCAAGTTTGGCTGCATTGCGAATATCGTAAATTGGAGACTGAATCAGATCTTCAACTTTAAGTGTTTTATCGGCAATACGGTTAACAAATGAAGTATTTGCACCATTTTCAAGTAAACGGCGAACTAAGTAAGCCAACAAAGTTTCATGGTTACCAACAGGAGCATAAATACGGCATGGTACGCCTAATTTATTTTGTTCACGTGGGCCAACAACTTGTTCATAAAGTGGCTCACCCATACCATGTAGGCATTGGAACTCGTACTGACCAGCATAATATTTGCTTGGGTCAGCCAAATGATAGATTGTTGCTAACGTTTGAGCATTATGAGTTGCAAATTGCGGATAGATGAACTCTGGTGCTGCAAGTAATTTTTTAGCACAAGCGATATAAGATAAATCCGTATGCACCTTACGAGTGAAGACAGGATAGTCATCCATACCTTCGATTTGTGCTTTCTTGATTTCGCTATCCCAATACGCACCTTTCACAAGACGGATCATGAGACGCTTTTGGCTGCGTTTAGCAAGATCGATAATATAATCAACTACGAAGAAACAGCGTTTTTGGTACGCTTGAATAACGAAACCAATGCCTTTCCAGTTTGCAAGTTCTGGTTCGAAGCAAAGACGTTCAAGTAACTCAAGAGAAATTTCTAAACGTTCTGATTCTTCTGCATCGATATTTAAACCAATATTGTACTTTTTAGCTAAAAGAGCGAGTTCAAATACTTTGCCATAAAGTTCTTGATGAACACGTTCAATTTGCGCGCGTTGATAGCGAGGGTGTAAAGCAGAAAGCTTAATTGAGATACCTGGGCCATCATAAACGCCTTTACCGTTAGACGCTTTGCCAATTGCATGGATAGCTTGCGTATAATCATTGAAGTAACGTTCAGCATCATGTTCGGTTAGAGCAGCTTCACCCAACATGTCGTAAGAATAGCGGAAACCTTTGTCTTCAAGTACTTTTGCATGGTCTACAGCTTCTTCAATGGTTTCACCAGTAACAAACTGTTCACCCATCATACGCATTGCAACATCGACTGCTTTACGAATAATGCCACGGCCACTACGTGCTAAAAGGCCAGTAAGTACACTTGAAAGACTAGTTTGCTTTGGTGTTTCCATGAGCTTACCAGTTAACATGAGACCCCATGCAGCAGCATTTACAAACATTAAGCTGCTTTGGCCAACGTGTTCTTTCCAGTTGCCTTGATTGATTTTATCTCGAATAAGTAAATCACGTGTTGCTGAGTCTGGAATACGAAGCAAAGCTTCAGCAAGACACATTAAAGCCACGCCTTCTTGTGAAGAAAGGGAGAATTCTTGTAGTAACCCTTGAACAATACCTGCTTTACCTGAAGAGGTTTTACGTTCACGTAAGTTATGGGCAAGATTAAAGGCAAGGTCATAAATTTTATGATCTAAATCATCAGATACCGCGGCAGCTTGTAATAGCTCTTCTACAGCTTCTGGTTCAGCACGACGCCAAGCTGTATTAATGCGTTGTTCAAACTCACTTTTATCGTTGAATTCGGTGATATAGCCTTGGTGAGATTTATCCATTTGATGAAAAGTATCCATTGTATTCATATCTGTTTCCGCCAACTAGCTCTCGTACTATTTATCTTGAGTAGAGAGGTTTAGATAATTTATCATTACAGAAGAAACACCGAATAACTCACTATATTTATCCAATTTTTTAGAGGAAAATTCAGATGAATGGCCCATTATTAAGCCTTGATCGCACTGATTTAAAAATTTTGGATATTCTTCAAACAGATGGGCGTATTTCAAACAGTAAATTAGCCGAACTTGTGAATTTATCTCCAACTGCTGTGATGGCACGAGTCCAAAAGCTAACGAAGGATGAATTCATCTTGGGATATGAGGCTAAGTTAAACCCTGTTAAGTTAAATGCTAATTTTTTGGTGTTTGTTGAAGTATTACTGGATAAAACGACACCTAATGTTTTAGATGAGTTTATTGATGCTGTGGTGCATTATCCGGAAATTGTTGAGTGCCATATGGTCAGTGGGGGCTTCGATTTTTTAATTAAATTACGAAGTGCCAGTATGGAAGAGTTTAGACGTATTGCAGGGCAAGTGTTATGGCAGTTACCTGGGGTAAAAGAAACCCGTAGTTACCCAGTGATGCAAGTTGTGAAGGATACTTCAAAAATTAAAATCAAAACTAAAAATAAATAAAGGGGCCGAAGCCCCTTAGTTTATTTAGATGGATTATACGCTTTCTTTGTAGAGTTTATCTGCTTGTTCAAAGCGTCCAGTTACTGTCGTATTTGGCGCTTTAGTTAAAAGACTCACAACAACGATGCTGATAAATGCAAGGATAAAGCCAGGAATAATTTCGTAAACACCAGTGTCTGCGAAAAGATTTTTCCAGCCAATAACCACAACTGCACCAACGATCATACCCGCTAAAGCACCTTGTAAATTCATACGTTTCCAGAACAATGACAAGATGATAAGCGGACCAAACGCTGCACCGAAGCCAGCCCATGCATAAGCAACAAGACCAAGAACCTTACTGTCTGGGTTACCTGCAAGAGCAATGGCAAGAACAGCAATGACAAGAACCATTACACGGCCAACCCATACAAGTTCTTTTTGAGATGCATTTTTACGAAAGAAACCTTTGTATAAATCTTCAGTTAAAGCACTTGAACATACCAAAAGTTGACAGCTTAACGTGCTCATAACAGCAGCTAAAATTGCAGCCAAAATGATACCTACAATCCATGGATTGAATAAAATTTTAGTCAATTCCATAAAGACAGTTTCAGGGTTTTTGCTCACAACTGCCGCTAATTCAGGGTGTTGCTCAAAATAAGCAATACCGAAGAAACCAGCGCCTACAGCACCCATTAAGCATAAAATCATCCATGTCATACCGATACGGCGTGCAGCAGGAATAGATTTTACTGAATCAGCCGCCATGAAACGCACAAGGATGTGTGGTTGACCGAAGTAACCAAGACCCCACGCCATGGAGGATAAAACTGCTACCACGCCAAAATCTGAGATGAGATTAAATGCATGCGGACGTGCAGTCTCAATGAGGGTAACAAAATGAGTTGTGTCCCCGATCGCAAGGTAAGTCACGATTGGCGTTAATATCAGGGCAAAAATCATCAATCCAGCTTGGAATGTATCAGTCCAGCTAATTGCTAAGAATCCACCGATACAAACATAACTGATGGTCGCAATAGCACTAAGCCAAATTGCAGTGTTGTATGACATACCGAATAAATTTTCAAATAAACGGGCGCCCGCCACCATGCCTGAAGCACAGTAAATAGCGAAGAAAACCAAGATGATAACGGCAGAGAAAATACGAAGTACTTTTTTCTGGTCATCAAAACGGCTTGTAAAATAATCTGGCAAAGTTAATGCATTGTTTTGAATTTCAGTATGAACGCGTAATCGACCAGCAACCAGTAGCCAGTTAAGCCAAGCACCGATAATAAGACCAATTGCAATCCAAGCTTCAGATAAACCAGAAAGATAAATTGCTCCTGGTAAGCCCATGAGTAGCCAGCCACTCATGTCTGATGCGCCTGCGGATAACGCAGTAACGAAACTGCCTAAACTACGACCACCAAGAATATAATCTGAGAAGTCGCTTGTAGCACGGTAGGCAAATAAGCCAATAAGTACCATTGCTACGATGTACACCATAAACATGATGAGGGTGGGATCAAAATAACTCATGATGGATGTGTGTCCTTATATCCATAATCCGTGATTGTAACCTAATCCAGGTCGCTGTTTTCTTGTACGGCATTCAAGAGGTTGAGATTCAACCACAAAAGAATTTTTTTGCTCTGTTATTTTTATATTATATTTTTGTATCTTTGTGTAAACCAGTGTAATTTAAATTACAATCTAAAAAATACATTATTAATCATTTACTTATAATTTTTTAATATTCTGTTTTTTTTAATTTTCTTGAGAAGAATAAATTTTTTAAAAAAATAACTCTATTTTTAGTTACAAAGTGAGTGGAGGGAAAAATTTTATTGTGCGAAATTAGAACAAAGTTAGAAAATTTGACAAAATTTTGTCCAAAAAATAATAATTTTTATTCAAATTAAATTGATTTTGTACTTAAAAATAGGAGTCAATTGGTTAAATTCTTAAAAAGTTCATGCATTCCTTGAGTAGCTGACATCTTTAACAATTCGTATTGTTGGGGAACACGCACATGATCTGCTTTGGGGTCTATATAGTAAGCTTTACATTGAGCTGCAATTTCATGCACTAAACCTGCAACAGGATATACGCTTAATGTCGACCCGATTACAATAAAAATGTCTGCACTTTGCACGACTCTAATTGCTTCTTCATAAGCAGGTACAGCTTCACCAAACCAAACAACATGTGGACGAAGAGGATATCCATCTGGGCAAAGGTCGTGTTCTAAATCTAATTTCCAACCGTTAATGTCATAAAACTGAGTTGTGAATTGTGCCTTTGGCCCCGAGCTTTTTGCTAACCGAATGTTTCCATGCAAATGTAAAACGTTGGAACTTCCTGCGCGTTCATGCAAATCATCAATGTTTTGAGTAATAACTTGTACTTCAAAATAATCTTGTAGTTTAGAAATATATTGATGAGCTTGATTAGGTTGAGATTCTAAAATATTTTTGCGTCTTTCATTATAAAAGCGTTGAACTAAAGCAGGGTTCTTTTGCCATGCTTCAGGTGTGGCAACTTGCTGAATGTCATAATTTTCCCATAGACCATTACTGTCACGAAAAGTGCTAATTCCACTTTCGGCACTCATACCCGCGCCAGAGAATACAACAAGTTTTGTCATATAGGTCACCGAATCAGATAACTGATTTTAAATTAACTGCATAAACAAAGAAAAAAACCAGTCTAAATCTAAACTGGTTTTTATTAAATCTTGAAAACTATACCTATCTTATAGGCCAGCTTCATATTCTGCATTTGTTAAAAGTTTTTCAACATCTGCAATATTGTCTGGTTTGATTTTATAAATCCAGCCTTTGCCGTATGGATCGTCATTTACAAAATCAGGATCATCTTCAAGGTCAGTATTTACTTCTACTACAGTGCCTGAAACAGGAGCATGGATATCTGAAGCAGTTTTCACTGATTCAACAACTCCAGCTTGTTCGCCAGCTGTAACTTGACTACCAACTTCAGGAGTTTCGACATACACCAAATCGCCAAGCTCATCTTGTGCGTGGTCAGTAATCCCTGTAATAACAAGATCACCTTCAATTTTTACCCACTCATGTGTACGTGCATACTTCAGTTCCGAAGGGTGATTCATGGTAACTCCTTAAGCTTGTGTCCAATAGTTTTAAACATTATAAGTATGGGTCTTTACGCCAGTTGCTTGGGCTGCGGCCACTCCAGCGTTTAAAAGCACGGCTAAAATTTGCAACGTCCGAATAGCCAAGTTCATCTGCAATCTGTTCAAGACTATAATCTGTACGCGAAAGCAAAGATGTTGCATGTCGATAGCGTACTTCATCAACTAATGTAGAAAAGGAAGTTCCTTCTGCTGCCAATTGACGTTTAAGTGTGCGGTCCGACATATGTAAGCATTCTGCTACATTTTCTATGCTTAAGTAATGCTGTTCAGAATTACTTAAAATATCACGAACTCGCATTGCTAAACGTCGGCGCTCACCCAAAGCAGAAAGTTCAGCTTCACATTGGTTAATCGCAACTTGACTTGCAATAGGGTCGGCGTTGACTAATTTAAGTCCTAAATACTTTTTATCAAAACTTGAAATTAAATGTGGTTGGTTAAAGCGAATTGTGCTGCTTAGTTTATTTTTATATTTGTCAAAACCTTCTGGCTCTGGAAAATCTAAGTCTACATCTCCAGCTAAATCTTCAATGCCAGTCATAGCTTTCGCCATGCTCATGATACCAATGGTTAAACCTAAAACGATTTCTGTACGTAAAGGCTCAAGTTCAATATCACACTGTAATTGTAAGGTCGCTTTGGGTCCAAAAGTTGAGAAATATAATTGTAAAAAGGGCAAGCGTAGCTGAATAAAGCGTGCTGCGAGTGCAATTGCTTCTGTAATATCTTTGGCTGTCATAATTGCATAGCCAATGAAACCATGAATTGAAATACGCATTTGAGTACCAAGATGGTAACCCAAAGTAGTTTCACCAGTTAGTTTAAGAGCGTGTTTAACCAGTTCATTTGCTACAGGTGTAGAAATACGATAGTCAGGGTCAGCCAGTTGCTCGCTTGTAAGATGAAATGGAGCAAATAATGTTTCGTCGTTGTATCCCCAACGTGAAACGACATCTAATAGCAATAAGCCATAGACACCCGGAATACCCTGATCTTGACGAGCTGAGGTAATTTTCATATGCGTTCCATTGCTCTCATCAATTTTTCACATGCATTTCTTACACATCTTGTCATGAAATATAATCTGAGTTTATAAAAACTGTTAGACAATCATATCAACCATTTTTAAACATTCTTTTTAAAGACAACAATTTTTGTTGTTGAAATAAGTAAGACATCCCCATGCTGATTTAAGGCTTGTGTAACGTAACTTACAATACCACGATCTAATTTTGTTTTGGATGGGGTGATAGCTGAAATTTCAGTTTCAACATGAATTCTATCACCCGGTCGAGTGGGGCGTGGCCACCGCAAACTAGATTCTGAACCTATCAAGCCTCCATGAATAGGCATGCATTCGGTCCATAAACGCATAGTGATGGCAGAAGTGTGCCAACCACTGGCAGCAATCCCTTGAAAAATAGGATCATGCTTAGCTTGCTCTTCATCTATGTGAAATGTTTGAGGGTCATAGGAATTTGCAAATTTTTTGATTTCATCTAAGGTGATTTCATACTCACGACTAATAAAACGATCACCAATTTTCAAATCTTCTAAATAAAGCATTAATCTTGACCCTGTAAAACTTTTTGTTCAATTAGGAAGCCGCCTGTTTGACGTTTCCATAATTGGGCATATATTCCATTTTGCGCAATTAACTCTTCATGTGTTCCTTGTTCAGCAATTTGACCTTCATCAAGAACAATTAAACGATCCATTTGTGCAATAGTAGATAATCGGTGTGCAATTGCAATAACAGTTTTATCAACCATAAGGTCATTTAAACTTGACTGGATAGCTGCTTCAACTTCTGAATCTAATGCACTAGTGGCTTCATCTAAAATGAGAATAGGGGCATCTTTTAAAAATACACGTGCAATAGCAATACGTTGTCTTTGACCACCAGAAAGTTTTACACCACGTTCACCTACTTGAGCGTCATATCCATTATGACCCTTTAAATCTACCAATTGAGGTATAAATTCGGCGGCTTTTGCTTTCTTTACAGCATTTTTCATATCGGCATCAGATGCATCTGGACGTCCATACTTAATATTTTCAGCCACTGAGCGATGTAATAAAGACGTATCTTGTGTTACTAAGGCAATATTCGCTCTTAGACTATCTTGAGTCACATCTTCAATATTTTGCCCATCAATTAAAATTGCACCTTGCTTAAGATGATAAAAATGTAAAAGCAACTGAATAAGCGTAGATTTGCCTGCTCCAGAACGTCCAACAATTCCTATCTTTTCACCAGCTTTAATTTTTAAGTTGAAGTGATTAATCACATTTTTATTGTTATAAGCAAAGCTAACATCTTTAAATACAATCTCACCTTGGCTTACTTCAAGTGTTTTTGCATCAGGTTTGTCTTGAATATTAATTTTTTTACCTAATGTTTGCATACCATCTTGAATGGTTCCAACATTTTCAAATAATGCAGACATATGCCACATCATAAACTCAGCCATACTATTAAGTTTTAAAATCATGGCAGTAGTCGCTGCAATTACACCTAATGCTGCTAAACCTTGAGTCCATAGCCAAACTGAGGTACCAATAACGCCAATAAATAAGACGGCTGATAGCATGTTGATACTTATTTCAAAAAGAGTGCCTAAACGCATCTGAGCATAGACTGTTGTCATAAACTCTTTCATTGATGCTTTTGCATATTGGCTCTCACGTCCAGCATGTGCAAACAATTTAACAGTTTGAATGTTGGTATAAGCGTCGGTAACGCGACCAGTCATAATTGATCTGGCATCGGCTTGCTGCTGAGATACTTTACTTAAACGAGGAATAAAGAACCAAGCACTTAATAAGAATAAGGTTAACCAAACTAAAAGTGGTATTAGCAAAATTGTTGAAATTGAGCCCAGAACAATACTAACGGTAATAAAGTAAATAGCGACATAAGCCAACATATCGCCCAAAATAATCCAGAATTCACGAATGGCTAGAGCCGTTTGCATAACTTTTGCAGAAAGTCGACCAGCAAAGTCGTTATGGAAAAAATCTAAGCTTTGTTTCAATAAAAGATTATGAAAACGCCAACGCAAACGCATTGGAAAAGTACTATATAAAATCTGATGTTTTACAATAGATTGAATATTTACAAAAAAGATATTGGTAAATAAAACACCAATTAAAAGTAGTAAATCAGTCGTGTGCTGACTTAAAAAACTTTCAGGGCGACTACTACTTAACCAGTCTACGAGTTGTCCAATCTTTGAAAAAAGTAAGGCTTCAAAGCTTGCCGCACCTGCTGTAAAAAGAATAAGTAAGAATAAGTATGGGCGTAAGCCTTCCGTTGCTTGCCAGACAAATGGAAAAAAACGAGTCGGTAAAGGTTCATCCAGACCTTTTGTTGGGTAGGGATCTACAAGTTTTTCAAACCACTTCAGCATGAATTACTACCTTTAAGACAAAAGCCACTTCATTAAGTCTTTGCAATTAAATTTACAAAAAAGTCAGTTAGATCAATATCACTTCGGTTTTCGATCTTTTGAATATGCACAAATACACATGAACTGATTATGTTGTACGTCATTCATTCGTACATGACGTAAATTTGGATGCTTGAAGAAATCTTCAAGAATGTCGCGAAGACTTAAAAAATTATGATTTATTATATCGGGATTAATAGATAAAGTGGTGAAGGAATTTATTCTTTAAGTATTTTTCTTACTATTTTGAACAATTGTTAAATTAATACTTTTTAAACCCATTTGAAAAAGGCCTTTATATTTGCATTATAAAGGCCCTTGTATGTCTTACCACATTAAATCATCAGGAATAACATAAGCTGCATATGGATCTTCTTCATCTGTAATCTGTTCATTGGACTCAGCATTGTTCAATAAAATAAAACCTTTCATCTTCTGATCAATTTTTTCAGCTAATGCTTTAGGTAAGTAAGCATATTGATTTTGATCTTTAGCAATGACTAGACTGCCTGAAACAAGGGCATTATATACTTGCTGAGAAATATATATCTTCTTGATCTTACTCTCATCAATAAATTGATAAACACTATCACCATCAGTATTTGAAATTTTATGATGTTTAATCATTTGAATAATTGACGCTTTGAGGGCTTTTTCCTCAAGTTGTTGTTGTTTTTCTAAGTTTAAAGCCTGATCTTTAGCTAACTTTTCTTGTTGAGCTTTTTCAATATTTGCTTTGATTTCGGCCTCATTACTTTGACCGATACGTTGTTCATGATGAGCTTGTTTTGTTAATTTTTTTGCTTTTTTATTATCCACTAACCCAGCTTTTAGTAGCTGTGCTTGTAAGGCATTTTTAACCATGACTTAATCCTTATGTGAAGTTGAAGGGCTATAGAAGTAAACTACCCAGTAAGAAATACTTAAGACTAAGCTTAAAGTTGCTGGCAGTAAAAATGCTTGTAACTTTAATTGCGGATGTACCAGCGCGGCGAGAATTCCACCCAGCAGAAAACCCGCAAAAATGAGTAAGTGTAAAACTATACGCCGGTTTTCTACCTGTAAGCCTCTAGCTTTATATCCAAGTGCTAAACCAATATCTGTTAAAACGCCAGATAGATGGGTAGTTCGAATAATGGTTCCTTTATAGTGGCTAACCATTGCATTTTGTAGGCCCATCGCTGTACAAGCCCATAATAATCCATAGCGTGGAAAATAAGGAAGTAATAGCCAACAAAGAAAAATGAATAAAGCAACAAGACTCAAAGGTAAGCCATAGCGACGACCTAGACGAAAATGGCTGCTGCCTAAAATAAAACCACTATAAAATGAACCGCAAACATAACAAATGATCACCAGAAGCAAGAAAATGATATGTTCTGGTTGCCACTCTACCAAACTCATAGCTAGCATACTAACGTTGCCAGTCATGTGTGAAATTGATTGATGCAAAAGGGTAATTAACCCTAATACATTAATCATTCCAGCATTGAATGCCAGTAAAAAGGCCCCAAGTTGGAACCAGTTTGGTAGACGTTGAAATGGCATTTCGTTTATGAAGCTTGTTTGGAACGAATATCTACAGCTGCGGTAAATAAAACGTCCGTAGAAGAGTTAAGCGCTGTTTCTGTAGAGTCTTGCAATACACTGATAATCATACCAATAGCCACTACTTGCATCGCAATTTCAGTTGAAATGCCAAATAAACTACAAGCTACTGGAATCAGAAGCAAAGAACCGCCAGCTACACCAGAAGCACCACATGCTGAAACTGTAGCAACAACTGATAAGATGAGCATTGTTGCAAAATCAACATGAATTCCAAGCGTATGAACAGTGGCTAGTGTGAGTACAGTAATTGTCACTGCCGCACCAGCCATATTTACTGTCGCACCTAATGGAATAGAGACACTTGCTGTAGATGGATTAACACCTAAACGCTCTGCTAAATCTAAGTTAACTGGAATGTTGGCTGCTGAGCTTCGTGTAAAGAAAGCAGTAATCCCACTTTCTTTAAGGCATTTAAACACGAGAGGGTATGGGTTCCCACGTATAGTAAGTGCAACAAGAATTGGATTGATAACTAAAGCAACAAAGAACATCGTACCTAACAGTACTACTAATAATTGCGCATAACTTTCAAGCGTTGCGAGACCAGCATCTGCAAAAGTCACTGCAACCAAACCAAAAATACCGACAGGTGCAAAAGCAATTACTTTATGAATAATAGCACTAACAGCATGTGCAACATCTTGCATGACTTCTTTTGTAGTGTCTGAGCTATGGCGCATCGCTAAACCAAGGCCAATTGCCCAAGCTAAAATACCAATAAAGTTTGCTTCGCTAATGGCTTGAACAGGGTTAGCAATAAAGCTTAAAAGCAAATTTTTCAGAATGTCAGCTAAACTTCCTGGTGATTGCAAATCATTATGAGAAACTGTGTTGAGGAACAAAGTGCTTGGAAAAGAAAGGCTAACAATCACAGCTGTGAAAGCAGCAAGCAACATACCTACCACATATAAAATCATGATTGGACGTAAATTCGCACTATGGCCTACCTGAAAGTTGGCAATAGAAGAGAGTACCAATACAAAGACTAAAATAGGGGCAACAGATTTTAATGCTTTAATAAAAAGCTCACCAAATAAACTTAAATATGGCGTAATGTCTGGAAATAGTAATGCAACGCCAATACCTAAAATAATGGCGATAATAATCTTGGCTACCAAGCTTAATCGAGAAAAGAATTCAAGCATATAAAGACCTTATTAACCTATTCATGGCTAAAGGTTGAACAAGCGGAGTATTTTATACTTAAGTTATGGGAATCTTAAGCTTTTTTATATCAACTAGACGTTTTTATAGTAGATGGTAATATTAAGTCATTGTTTTAGTTTTGGTTAATTTTTAATTTTAACTTTTTTTATTGGAGGCTTTGCTTGTTAATTGTTCGTCAAGAAAACGAATTATATCAAAAGGGGTGAAAGTGCCGAATGAACTCCGAAGAAATAAATTGATAACAGATTAAATGGCATCGGTGAGGCTTTGGAAAAGCTACGCGAATTTTCAAAACTTTGTGCTTCGACTAGGCTCTAAGCTTTCAAGCTGAAAAATCGCATATTTCAGGAAATTACTACTATTATTATAAAATTATAATTTAAAAATATTATTTACTTGCACAGTACAGCTGATGAAGCGTATTTAAAATTGAATGCATATTGTCATCCTTAATAGAATAAAAAATTTGCTTGCCATCACGACGAGTTGATACAACATCACTTTTACGTAACATCATAAGCTGTTGTGAAAGAGTGGGCTGTGTAATTTGGGTCTTCTCTTCAATCTGTGAGACATTTAGCTCCTCGTAAGCTAAGTGACATAAAATTAATAAACGATCTGTATTAGCCAAAGATTTTAGAATTCCCACGACTGAATCAGCCGCATTTTTCATTTCTTCAATTTGGAGTCCATCTTTCATACTTTATACCTATATCAATATAGCGGGCATAGTATAGATTGATCTTACTGAAATGAATGTAGCAAAACTAATCAATCCAATTGTTTTTGTTGAAAAGCAATATAAGGGGAACTGATAAATAAGTAGTATTTTTAATTAAAAACAGTTGTTTGTATTTCTTTTGTGTTTAAAATGTTGCATTGTGTTATAAGTTTAATTGTTAAGTATAAGTGAATTGAAGTCAACATGAAATAAGCCATATTTCATTCCGATAAATAGTTAAATCTAATTTATCTTTGAATGAAACAAAAAAAATGATTGAGTTTTTATTTTTTAAATATATAATCTGTTTTGTACAGACAGGTCTGTATATTTTGGTTTAGTAAGGTCGAAAAAAACGTCTAATTTTGAACCAAAATGACTTTCAGACGCAGCGTGATAGATAAGAAGAATATTAATATAAGAAGAAGAATGTCACGCTTTATTTTTAAGCAGCTCTTTCAAAGTCGATTAATTTTTCAACTCGATTCCAATAATCATAAATTTTTATTGAGCCATGCTCGACCTGAGCTTGAATGGTCATACCTTCCAATATATTAACGAGTAGTAAAGATAAAGGACCTGGTTCTTTCACATCATATTGGTTGAGAAGGTTTTGCATGAGTTGAGTCAACCAAGCTTTATACAAAGTGGCAGGTTGATGCGTTGACGGATATTGTTTTAAAACTTCTTCCAAAGCTTTTTGAAACATACAGCCATTAAAGTCTTCACTATTAAACCAGTCGGAATACCATAAAAATACTGCTTTAATTCTCGCAAGAGGGTCTAACTCATCATGTTTTGATAAGGCCGAGGTAAGAGAGTTCTGTAAAAGCGTGTTTCGTAGAAGTAGACATTCTTCAATTAATTTTTCTTTTGATGGAAAATGCTTGTAGAAAGTCATTTTTGCAACGCCAGATTCATTAATGATGCGATCCACACCTATAGAATTGTAGCTATACGAGTTAAAAAGTCTTAATGCGGTGTTAATAATGTCATCTTTCTTCGACATATTTTTAGCCTCTCACAAATGAATTGCTATTAGCTTGTGAACTGTGATCTGTATTAATGAAAATCTGGATCTTTAATTTTACAAGGTATTGTTTGTTATTGATAGAAAAAAGATATTATTTTTTTAAACTGTAATGTTTAAATTTTAAGGCAAAAGTAAGTAAGAGATATGTCGTTTTTTTAATCATGAAGCTTTTCTTTTTTAAATTCTCATTTCAAGATTTCTTTAAAGTTTAATAATCTTAACCACATACTATTTAAGATTTTTTTAGATAAATTTAACGAATAATAATTGAATATATTGTTGAGTTTGCTTGCTAATTTAAAAAGTAGGTTTTTCCCTTTCATGGAAAAACCTACTTTTATTAAAACATTTACTCTGCAGGGGGTAAAAGCATCAGAATAGATTCATTTAATAAGTGAGCAACGTTTTCTAGTGTCTCGTCATCATTAAATTGGCTATCAAATGGCAGACTCTCTCCATTGGCAATCGCTTTTAATTTTTGCTCAAAGGGTTCAGCTATAAATAGAACTTCACCATTTCCCCAAAAGTTTAGGGTTCCGTTTTGTTCTGTATAAAGTAGTCGAGAGGCTGGCTCTAAAAGAACTTCGTATCCTTCGTGTAAAATTTCTTTTAAGTCGTCTGCTTCGATTTCATCAGCTTCTGGAATATTATCTGGATATTTAGGTTCACTCATATAAGACATAATAGCGGCATCAAGTGCTGATGAATCTTTTAATTGAGCTAAAACTAAGTCTTTTAAGTGGCTCAGTTCAGTTGCGTTAATTTCACCAATTTGCCCCATCTGTTTGCGTGCAATGTCTACAACAGGATTTTGCAATAAAGTATTAGCTGAAAATTGATCACTAATACGTTCCATCATTCCTGCAACGTTTGGCATGCGAAAGCCAAATGAGAAAGTTAAGCAATTATCTTCGGCAACGCCATAATGTGCCATTCCAGGCGGAACATACAGTAAATCACCTGGTGCTAGTACTTCATCAAATTGTACGTCTATTTCTGGTAAAAGTTTTAATGGTTGATTAGGTACAAATGCAGTATTTACATCGCACATTTGTCCTAATTGCCAGCGTCTGTGTCCGTGACCTTGAACTAGAAACACATCATAAAAATCAAAATGTTTTCCAACTGAACCGCCTTTAGGTGCATAAGACACCATAATATCGTCACGGCGCCATTGAGGAATAAAAGGGAATTTTTTCCAAAGCTCAGAAAGGTCAAAAGAGTAGTGGTCTACTGCTTGTACTAAAAGCGTCCATAATTTTGGTAGCTTTTGAAAGTCACCTTTGGTTAGAGGTGAAGACTTGACGTGCCATTCATTTGGATTTCTATCTTTTTGGCGAATGAGTCGGGCACTCGCATGTTCTTCCAAAGCAAGTTCTTGCACATCTTGCTGTTCTAAAAGACCTACAATCTCTGGCAATCCGTTACGTACCAGCAAAGGTTTTTTCTGCCAATATTCTGCTAAAAATTGTTCGGCAGTAATACCGCCTAAAACTGCTAAAGGTTCTGTCATGGAAATAACCTATTTATAAAAATATCTAAAATTAAGGAATCTGTAGACCAAGCTGCCTTAAAATATGGCAAAGTTGAATCATAGGTAAACCCATAAGAGTCGTCTGGTCTTGGCCTGTCATTTTTTCGAACAAACTAATTCCTAAACTTTCACACTTAAAGCTACCAGCACAATGGAGTGGTTGATCTAATGCAATATATCGTTCAATTTCAGCTTGATTCAAGGTTCGGAATTTAACTTGATAATGTTCAACAAGCGTTTGTTCAAAATTTCCGTCAAGCCATTGCACGCTGAGTGCGGTACTAAAGTAGACAGTTCGACCTGAGTTTTCTGCTAACTGTAATCTGGCATTTTCAATGGTCATCGGTTTACCAATAAAGTCATTGGGAGCATGTTCTCGCCATGCGACTTGATCGGAACCAATAATAATTGCATGTGGATTTTGTGCAGCAATCACTTGGGCTTTTGTGAAAGCCAGCCTTTTCGCAAGTTCATCCGCATGGATCTCATCCCGAGGGCTCTCATCAATATCTGGACTAACACAGATATAGTTAATCCCTAAGCGATCCATTAAGGCTTTACGTGTTTGACTGCTTGATGCCAAAATAATTTGTGGCTGTACCATTACACTGCAAATTCCATTAAAACATCTAAAGGTACATAGCTTAATACAGCTTGATGACATGCATGTATTTTAATGGGAGGGGCTTGACCTGCTTGATAAGCTTCTACCCAACGAGTTACACAGATACACCAGAAATCACCGGGCTTTAGGCCTGGGAAATCTACTTCTGGTAAAGGGGTAATAAGATCATTCCCAATTTTTTGTGAAAAATTTAAGAAATCAGAGGTCATTTGCGCACATACAGTATGCTGACCAAGGTCTGTGACTGCTGTGTGGCAAAAGCCATTTCTAAAATAGCCAGTAATAGGGTCGAAACAACAACTTGCTAAAGGTTCCCCTAAAACATTTAAACGATTGATTTGTGGATCTGGATGAATAGACATAATGGATGAAATATCAAATGACTATCTCTATCATAATCAAAACTGGGGCTTTCTACAGCTTTTATGCAAAAAAACTAACCTTTTTTGATGTAATCATTTAAAATTGGCGCGTTTTTAAAATCATAAAGAGAGCTTTACATGAATTTTCAGCGTATGACTGACCTTAACTTAACAGGTAAACGCGTCCTTATTCGTGAAGATTTAAACGTTCCTGTCAAAAATGGTGTGATTACTAGCGATGCTCGCTTGCGCGCAGCATTACCAACTATTAAAGCTGCTTTAGAAAAAGGTGCAGCTGTGATGGTGTTTTCGCATCTAGGTCGTCCTGTTGAAGGTGAACCAAAGCCAGAACAATCACTTGCGCCAGTTGCTGCTTATTTAACAGAAGTATTGGGCCAAGAAGTTAAATTGTTAACAGATTACCTAGATGGCGTAGAAGTTGAAGCTGGTCAAGTCGTACTGCTTGAGAATGTGCGCTTTAACCATGGTGAAAAGAAAAATAATCCAGACCTTGCACAAAAATATGCTGCATTATGCGATGTATTTGTTATGGATGCATTTGGTACTGCTCACCGTGCAGAAGCATCTACTGAAGGTGTAGCTCGTTTTGCTCCTGTTGCAGCAGCTGGTCCTTTATTGGCAGCTGAATTAGATGCACTTGGCCGTGCAATGCAAACTCCTGAAAAACCAATGGTTGCAATTGTTGCAGGTTCTAAAGTTTCAACTAAACTTGATGTTTTAAACTCACTTTCTAGTATTTGTGATCAACTTATCGTTGGTGGCGGTATTGCAAATACATTCTTGGCAGCTGCTGGTTTTAATGTTGGTAAATCATTATACGAAGCTGATTTGGTTGAAACTGCAAAACAAATTGCTGCGAAAGTAAGTGTTCCACTGCCTACAGATGTTGTGGTTGCCGATGCATCGCAAATTAATTTTGACGATTTCTTAGGTTCGTTAGCAGCAGCGCAAGCAGTTGTGAAGAAAGTAGAAGATGTAACATCAAATGATATGATTTTAGATGTTGGTCCGGAAACAGCTAAAGCATTTGCAAATATTTTAACAACATCAAAAACGATTCTTTGGAATGGTCCTGTAGGCGTATTTGAAGTTGATCAGTTTGGTGAAGGTACTAAAGCACTTTCTCTTGCCGTTGCACAATCTGCTGGTTTCTCGATTGCTGGTGGTGGAGATACTTTAGCTGCGATTGATAAATATAACGTTGCTGATCAAATTGGTTATATTTCTACAGGTGGCGGTGCATTCCTTGAATTTGTTGAAGGCAAGACTTTGCCAGCAGTCGCTGTTTTACTTGAGCGTGCTTAATACTGTTATCTAAAAAATAAGAAGGGATTGGGTTGCCAATCCCTTTTTTCATGGATAGGTCATTAAACTGTCATATATCTGCAATAAAATAGCGAGCATTAAATCACCAACTGTGGACAATAGTGATGAATTTAAAGCTTACATTTGCTGCTTTGTTAATTGTACCGATGATGTTGACTGCTTGTGCTAAGAAAGATGAAGCATCTCAGGCTGGACAAGAATCGGCTGTTTCTACTGCTGTTTCTGACAAAGTAACACCTGAGCAACAAGCAGCAATTGATGCGATTGATAAGCCAGTTTTAGATGAAAAGAATACCGATGTGGTTGAAGGCAGTGCACCAAGTGAGGCTGCTGCTTCAGAAACACATTAATTTGTTGTTTTTTGTTAAAAAATCCCTGCATATGCGGGGATTTTTTTTGAAATACTGTGATTTGTTGCTGAATTGAAATAAATGAAAGGGTAGAATAACCCGCACTACCTGGGAGGATATTATGGCACTCATTTCAATGCGCCAGCTCTTGGATCACGCTGCTGAACATAACTACGGCGTACCAGCATTTAACGTAAATAACTTAGAACAAATGCGCGCAATCATGCTTGCCGCGGATGCAACCAATTCACCTGTAATTGTTCAAGCATCAGCTGGAGCTCGCAAATATGCAGGCGCTCCATTCTTACGCCATCTTATTTTGGCTGCAATTGAAGAATGGCCACATATTCCAGTGGTAATGCACCAAGACCATGGTACAAGCCCTGATATCTGTCAGCGTTCAATTCAGCTTGGCTTTAGCTCAGTGATGATGGACGGTTCATTAGGTGTAGATGGTAAAACACCTACGTCTTACGAATACAATGTTGATGTAACTCGTAATGTTGTTGCTTTGGCACATGCATGTGGTGTTTCTGTCGAAGGTGAGATTGGCTGTTTAGGTAGCCTTGAAACTGGTATGGCTGGTGAAGAAGATGGTGTGGGTGCTGAAGGTGTACTTGACCATTCTCAACTTCTAACTTCTGTTGAAGAAGCGACTCAGTTCGTTGCTGATACAAATGTTGATGCATTAGCAATTGCAGTTGGTACTTCACACGGTGCGTATAAATTTACGCGTCCACCTACAGGCGATATCTTGGCAATTGACCGCATTAAAGAAATTCATGCGGCATTACCAAATACTCACCTTGTAATGCATGGTTCGAGTTCTGTTCCGCAAGAATGGTTAAAGGTAATCAATGAGTTTGGCGGTAATATTGGCGAAACTTATGGTGTGCCTGTTGAGCAGCTTGTAGAAGCAATCAAACACGGTGTACGTAAAATCAACATTGATACTGATTTACGTTTAGCTTCAACTGGTGCGATTCGTCAATTTTTGGCTGAGAATCCATCTGAGTTTGATCCACGCAAATACTTTGCTAAAACAGTTGATACAATGAAGCAAATTTGTATCGATCGTTATGAAGCGTTTGGTACAGCTGGAAATGCTGACAAGATCCGTCCAATTTCTTTAGAGAAAATGGTTGATCGTTATAAATAATTCCCGTTAGGGTTTAATTTATAGAAACCGGTTATTTATATAACCGGTTTTTTATTAGTTAAATTTTATTCATAAAAAAACCTGTGATAAACACAGGTTTTGATGACGATAAAAGAACTTATTTCTGTAAGTTCTTTTTGTCTAGACTTGGATCTTTGATTTCTACATATGCATTTGCACGCACTTCACGTAACCAGCTATCGATTTCGGTGTTAAATTGACGTTCACCTAAAATTTGACGTGCCATACGCTCTTGATATTCATGAGTCATATCTTTTTCACGCTTTTCAGTTACTTGTAAGATATGCCAGCCGAATTGAGTCTGGAAAGGTTCGCTGATTTCACCTACAGGAATTTCCTGCATTTTTTTATCAAATTCAGGGACCATCGTACCCGGAGTTACCCAACCTAAGCTACCACCATCGCGCGCTGAACCCGTATCATTTGAATAGGTAGCTGCAAGTGTTGCAAAATCATCGCCAGCTTTTAAGCGTTTATAGATGTTGTCAATAATTTGCTTGGCATTTTCAAGGCTAACCACTTCAGATGGTTGAATGAGAATGTGGCGAGTTTGAAATTGAGGTACTAAAGCTTTTTGCTCATTTTGTTTACGCTCAATAAGCTTTAAAACATGTACACCATCACGTACTGAAATTAAGTCAGTTGTTTGGCCGTCTTGTAATGGAGTAATACGTGCTGCAAGTTCAGCAGGAATGTCTGAAAGTGGACGGAACCCCATGTCAGCACCATCAACTTTTACATTTGCAGTCGAAAGTTTTTTCAATGCGTTTATATCATTACTTTGTGCAAGCTTTGAACGTACTTCTTGAGCCACAGATTGAACTTCCTGTGGGTTATCACCAGCAATACGCATATGGATTACATGTGCTTGGTTGCCTAAAGCAGCTTGTCCCTGTGGTGATTTTAAGAAGTTTTCTACATCTTGATCACTAATTTTAATACGAGACATGACTTGTTGTTGGCGCAAACGGCTAATCGCTAAATCCTCGGCGATTCGACCGCGTAAACTTTCATAAGTCCCTGGTGCCATAGCATCTAACTTTTGCTGGAAGGCTTCTAAACTTTTAGTTCCAGATTGACCTGCTACTTTTAAGACTGCTTCATTTAAGCTTTTTTCATCAGGTTTGATACCATATTTTTTAACTTGTTCAAGTTGTGCTTGACGCAAGATGAGTTGATCTAACACCTGAAATTGTAAATATTGCTGAGGTGGAACCTCTTTTTTTTGTGCTTGTAGTTCGTGAGCGGCTTCAGCCATCCCTTGTTGAAGATCGCTTTTTAAAATTACGCTATTGTCCACAATTGCCACAACTTCATCAGCGGGTTGGGCAAAACTATGCATTGATGAAGAGATTAGGGCAGCAAGGGTCGTTGCTTTAAAAAACTGTTTAAGATGCTTTGTCTTCATTAACGTTGTGTCCAAGATTGATTAATTTTGTTAAAACCTAAAACGCGATTTTCAAGTAAAGACGCGAGTTTATTATTTAACCCGCCTAAACCTTTTAGTGTAATTTCGGCCATAATGGCACGTTTTTCACTAACATCTGAAGTTTTTGGATCATCTAGATCGTTATAATATGAGCGACCATAGACTGAAATGCCCCAGCAACATGACTCATAGTTAACCCCTAGTAATATCTCGCGGGCAACATCGCTATCCATGTCGTATTGTACGTGGCCCATAATACGCCAATTATCTTTAACTGGTTGTATAAACGATGCAACAACCTGATCGTAAGTAGCTTGACGTCCTTCAATGTTTTTGCGATAGAAATAACCTAAGTTATAAAGATTTCCTTTATCTCCAGTATAATAAATTTGGAAATCACGCTGAGCATTATCACCATTCGACATCCATGCTGAGTTAGCAGCAATGGTGAAGTTTTGGTTTAACTGGCTTGATATGCTAACGACCGGACCAGTGTTACTTTCAGTATCACTTTCATCTTGTTGTTGCGTCAAAGTGACACGACGGTCTTCAAAATAATAACTTTGACCAACACTTGCACGTAAACGTTCTAAGCCTACTGTGTCAAAAAGACTGTAGCTTACGCCAAGTGATAGAAAGTTGTTGTCTTCAAGACGGTCATGTCCATAGAAGCGGTAAGGATTAAATAATTGATCGTAACTTACTGATGCTGAAGTTGAGTCAAAGTTTGGAGAGCTGTCTTGGTTTTTGTATGGAGCATATGCATAAAATGCACGAGGGGTAAGGGTTTGTAAATACTTGCCCTCACGTTCAAAATTCAGTCCAGTGTCCAATGTAAATTGAGGTACAACTACTGATTTATTTTCAGAACCGCCATCTAGACCTCGAGAATCAATACTGTCTTTATCGTAGAATGTTTGAATAGAGCGTACTGAAACTTCAGGGATTACAAATGCTGCTGGTGTACGGTAGTTGTAGCGCGTTGCAAACTGGTTGTAGATACGTGTACCACTACTTTCCTGAGCAGAATCATCAGTAATTGATTTCTTAAAGTATGCAGTATCGTTATTGAATTCGTACTGTAAGCCTAATGGATTGCCTGTGACATAATTCAATAAGAATTGTGGTAAACGCGCATAAGGCTTATCAACATCCGCAATTTCTGGATCAAGTGTCTGGAAATCTTCGACTTTAAGCTGAGCTTTTAAACCCGGAATACCATGTTGGTAGTTAAGTTCCCATGCTCTACGTAAGTTTAGGTCTGTTTTAGAGTTAGGACTGCTATCTAAATCTGAAAAATAGTCTTTATCTGAAGCGTAGTTATATTCGAGATTAGTTGACCATTGATCGTTGATATCCCAGTTATGTAAGAAATGGAAATCTTTACGATCTTTATCATCATATTCTTTGTCAGATGGCAACATGCCACCCCACATTTCACCCGCACCAAAACCATCGGTTAAGTATCGAAAGTCACCTTTTAGCATTGCACCACGGTCTGCTAAATAACGCGGAGTCAGTGTCAGATCATAGTTAGGTGCAAGGTTTAAATAAACTGGAACAGAAAGCTCAATACCACCATCGTTTGAGAAACCAAACTGTGGGTTGAGAATACCTGTGGTTCGGCGATCATCAATCGGGAAGTTAAAGTAAGGAACTGCTAGAACAGGAACGTCTTTAACATACAGTTTTGTCCCGCGAGTTACACCACGCCCAGTTTCCTGATTTAACTCGATTTTATTTGCCTGAATTTTCCAACCCGGTTTTTGGCCTGGTGGGCAAGTCGTATAGGTTGCATCGTTAAGAATCATGACATTTGGCGATGTTCTTTCGATTTTGCCTGCATGACCATGGGCATGTTGTTGTTCAGAAATATAAAAACTATTTTCTAAATTACCAGTCTGGTTTTTTAGGTTGTAATTAATTTCGTCACTCTGTGAAAGTAATCCGCCTTGAGCGAGTTGTACTCGGCCTTGTGCATGTGCAAAGGTTTGGGTCTTATCAATCGTAACCTTGTCAGCACGAACCGTGCGTCCTTCCTGATCAATAACGACGTCGCCTTCTAAAACAGAGTCACCGGCAGGATTATAATGTCCATAGTTAGCCGTAACGACAGAAGTCGTTTTGTCGGCATCTAGAGCTTTGGTCTCAGGGTTAATCGGTGTAACCCATGTACCCTGGCAAAATGCCGAGCTTAAATATTTATTGTCACGAAGCTGTGCCTCAGGTGCCGATTTATCAACATAATACTGTTGAAAGAATTCTTGACCCGGGTAGGCTTCTTTGATGCTCGCTTTAAGTTGATTATTGTCTATATTGGAGACAACATCAGCTGACTCAGCATAACTTGATTGTATGGAGCCACATAAGAGCGTAAAAATAGCTGTCGCTAAAGGATTAAATTTAAACTGATGCTTCATTGTCTCATTAACCAAGTATGCTAATTCACAATTAATTATTGTCGCATCATAGAGAAAAAGTTTATAAGTGGCTACACTTAACCCTTCAAAAATCTCAGCTTGTTTTAGATTTTATTGCAAATGAATACACAACGTGAACAATTGATATATACATGGCTTACATCTGTTCTTGAAAATGATCAATTTAAGATCGCTTTTTTGGCAGGTGATGCAAGCTTCCGCCGTTATGCGCGTATCCAGTTACAAAATAAAACGTATATGCTCATGGATGCCCCTCCAGAAAAAGAAGACTGTGTTCCGTTTGTGACCATTGACGAATTTTTTGCAGGCCATGGTGTACGCGTCCCTCAGATCGTCGCGAAAGATTTAGCTCAGGGTTTTCTGTTATTAGAAGATTTTGGTGATGTGCTGTTGTCGACATTATTAAATGATGAAACAGTCGATAAATATTATGAACAAAGCTTTAAACAGCTGATTCATTTGCAGTCTGTGAATGGTCAGGAGCAATTTCCAGCATACTCCTATGAGAAATTGTTAACTGAAATGAAGCTGTTGACTGACTGGATGCTACCATCTTTGCAGATTACTCCGAGTGTGGAACAGCAACAGGTGATTGATGATGCTTTCGATGTGTTAGCAAAAACTGCATTGGCTCAGCCGCAAGTGATTGTACATCGTGATTTTCACAGTCGTAATTTGATGAAAATTGCAAATGAACCAGAGCTTGGAGTTATTGATTTTCAGGATGCGGTGATTGGTGCAGATACTTATGATCTAATCTCGATTACTCGTGATGCTTATGTTCAGTGGAATGCAGAGCATGTGTATCAATGGTTTAGAGTTTTTTATGACTTATTACCTGAGTCTGCTAAACAGAACCGTAGTTTTGAGCAGTTCAAACGTGATGCAGATTTAATGGCTATTCAGCGCCATATTAAAATTTTGGGCATTTTTGTGCGGCTGTTTGAGCGTGATGGTAAATCAGGTTATTTAAAAGATTTACCACGTGTAATGTGGTATTTGATTGAAGAAAGCCGTGGTTATGCTGAACTTGATGAGTTTATGTTATTCATAAATGACATAGTTATGCCGAAGTTTATCGAGAAATATGGTAACTACGAGGTAGCAGCATAATGAAAGCAATGATTCTTGCTGCTGGCTTGGGTAATCGTATGCGTCCACTTACGCTATATACACCAAAGCCTCTGCTTGAGGTAGGTGGTAAACCGCTTATTGTGTGGCATATTGAAAAACTTAAGAAAATTGGTGTGACCGAAATCGTCATCAATTCTGCGTGGTTGGCCGACAAGCTCATCAGCAGCTTAGGGGATGGTTCCCAATTTGGTGTTGATATACGTTGGACACGAGAGGATGAAGGGCTAGAAACAGCTGGTGGAATTATTAATGCTTTGCCACTGCTTGGAAAAGATCCCTTTATTCTGGTAAATGGAGATGTATGGACCACAATGGATTTTGAAGCTCTACGCCATATTAAGCTAAATGATGATTTAGCACATCTTGTGTTGGTTGATAATCCTAAACAGCATCCTGAAGGCGACTTTACATTGTTCGATGGACGCGCTTTTACATTCGATCAAGATGTGACGGGTGAGAATCTAACTTTTAGTGGTGTGTCTGTTATCCATCCTAAACTTTTTGATGGATTGGAACCTGGTAAACGTCCTTTAGCTCCATTGTTGAAGCAATCGATGCAGAATCAAAAAATATCTGGTGAAAAACTTAAAGGTGCATGGGTAGATGTTGGAACGCCTGAGCGTTTAATGGAGCTAGATTTGCAAATTCGTGAAGGCTTCTACGATTAACTGTGTAATCCCTAATCGTTAACTAGTGTTCCACGATGCATAAATGGGTATACTTTGTTTTAAATTTTACTTAGATGTTATCTGTTTATGCATCCGTTTTTTCAAGAGTTACAACAGGGTAGTCAAAAATTAGGTTTATCGCTTAGCGATGAAGCTTTGGCATTATTGTTAAAGTATCAAGATGCTTTGGTACTTTGGAATAAAGCATATAATCTGACAGCAATTCGTGATCCGAAAGAAATGTTAGTGAAGCATTTGTTGGATAGTCTAAGTATTTTAAATGACTTACCTGAAGGTAGATTGCTTGATGTGGGTACAGGTGGTGGTATGCCTGGCATGATTATTGCTCTTTGTCAGCCACAACGCCAATGTGTTCTTTTAGATTCTAATGGTAAAAAAATTCGTTTTTTGAAGCAATTTATTGCTGATCTTAAATTGAGTAACGTTGTGGCAGTACAAACACGTGTTGAGAATCAAGATACAATTGATGAGCTTGGCCAGTTTGACGTCATAACAAGTCGAGCTTTTGCTTCTTTAACGGACTTTGTAGATGCGGCTCAGCCATACCTTCATCAGAGCAGTATAATCGCAGCGATGAAAGGTGTAGTGCCAGTTGAGGAAATTGAGCAGCTCAAGCAGGACTTTTCATGTAAAGTGATTGAACTGCGCGTACCAAGACTTGATGAACAACGTCATTTACTTTTACTTCAACGTATCTAAATAAAAAGTATTAAGGTTACCATGGCTCAAATTATTGCGATTGCAAACCAAAAGGGTGGTGTTGGTAAAACAACGACTGCAGTAAATCTTGCAGCGTCTCTAGCTGTATTAAAAAAACGTGTATTACTTGTAGATATGGACTCACAAGGTAATGCTACGATGGGGTCTGGTATTCAAAAGAACGATCTTTTGTATTCAATTACAGATGTTCTTCTTGGCGAAGTTCCAATTGAAACAGCCATTCAAAAAGCAGAAGTTGGATATAAAGTTCTAGGCTCTAATCGTGAGCTTTCAGGTGTAGAGCTCGCTATCGCAGAGCAAGAAGGTCGTGAATTCATTCTAAAGAATGCTTTGAATGAAATCAGAAACTCATTTGACTATATCATTGTGGATTGTGCTCCAAGCTTGAGCTTGATTACTGTCAATGCTTTGGCAGCTGTAGATAGTGTAATTATTCCAATGCAATGCGAATATTATGCGCTAGAGGGTTTGGCTGATTTAACTCAGACCATTGATCGTATTCAAAAAGCACTCAATCCCGATTTAGAGATTATTGGTGTACTGCGTACGATGTACGATGCACGAAATGCTTTAACACGTGATGTATCTGCAGAACTAGAGCAATATTTCGGTAAAAAACTTTATGATACTGTTGTTCCACGGAATGTTCGCTTAGCAGAAGCACCAGCACATGGTTTACCTGTTATCTATTTCGAAAAAAGTTCTAAAGGTGCAGTTGCATACTTAAATCTTGCAGCTGAGATGTTAAAGAGAAGTAAAGTGAAGAAAGGAAGTAAAGTATGAGCATCAAAAAACGCGGATTGGCTAAAGGACGTGGTTTAGATGCATTACTTGGTTCAATTCAAAAAGAAAAACTACAACTTGAAGCACAGGCGTTAGACCACGGACAGTTAAAACAAGTTGATGTGAATTTACTAAAACGTGGTGAATATCAACCACGTCGTTTTATTCATGAGCATGATTTACAAGAGTTGGCATCGTCTATTGAAAAACATGGGGTGATGCAGCCTATTGTAATCCGTCCAGTTGATGATGAAGCTCATCCATTTGAAATCATTGCGGGTGAACGTCGTTGGCGTGCAGCACAAATTGCGGGCTTAACTGAAATTCCAGCAATTGTTCGTGATTTAAATGATCAGGTTGCAATTGCATTGGCGTTAATTGAAAACATTCAGCGTCAAGATTTAAATCCAATTGATCAAGCAATAGCTCTACAGCGCTTTCATGATGAATTTGGTCTAAGTCATCAAGAAATTGCTGACACGGTTGGTAAAGCACGTACTACTGTAAGTAATTTATTGCGATTATTGAGTTTGGCTGATGATATTAAAGATTTCATGCAGCAAGGCCAGCTTGATATGGGGCATGCTCGAGCAATTTTGACATTGAAAGGTAAAGATCAATTAGAAGTTGCTAAAATTGTAATTGAGAAAGGATTGTCAGTTCGTCAAACAGAGCAATTGGTGCGTGATAGAAGTGAGCCTAAGCAGGAGAAAGAAAAAGCGCCTGTAGCACCAGATATTGAGCAATTGACACAAAAACTATCAGAGCGTTTTGGCGCTAATGTAAAAATTGATCATAACCAAAAAGGTAAGGGTAAACTTGTTATTCATTATCATACCTTGGATGAGTTAGATGGCATTTTAAATATTTGTTTGCCAGAATAATTTGCAGTTGGGTCATGTATTTCTAATTTTATATTCTTGGGGAAGAACATATGTGGGAACTTGTGAGAGCGGGTGGCTGGTTGATGCTGCCTTTAATTCTATGCTCGATTTTAACTGTTGCGATCAGTATTGAACGTTTTGTTCGGTTAAGACGTTCACAAGTTCTACCCGAAGCATTAAGCGGTAAGGGCTCTTTAAGAGCTGAAGATATCGTGGAAAGTTTAGAGCAAAATGTAGAAGCGCAAAGTAGCGCATTGGGACACATTTTAAAAGCAGGTTTTGAGCATCGCGAGCATGGTGAGCAATTTGCTCGTGCGCAAATGGAAGTAGCAGCTTCTCAAGAAATTTCTTATTTGGAAAAAAATATTAATTTTTTGGGTACTCTAAGTGCCGTAGCGCCGCTGCTAGGGTTGCTTGGTACTGTAGTGGGAATTATTGAGTCATTTCTTGTTATTGATTTTGGATCGGCTGGTAGTCCAAGTTTAATGATCCCTGGTATCTCTAAAGCACTCATTACCACAGCTGTGGGAATGTTAATTGCGATTCCTGCTTTAATTGCTTATCGCTACTTTCAAAGAGTAGTGCAAGATTATATTGCCGAATTAGAACAGCAATCGACCTTATTTCATGCCTCATTGTTCTATAAGCGTTCTTCGTCTGTAGCTGAACACCGCCGTGTTGGTTAGGAGGTGAAAGTCAGATGAAATTTAAACGTTCTCAGGTTGAAGACATTCATATCAATTTAACGCCTATGATTGATTGTTTGTTGTTCATTTTGGTTTTTTTATTGCTGTCGACCACTTTTAATCAGCCAAGTCGCATCAATCTAACATTACCAGATGCACAAGGTGTTCCACCAAAACAGTACGATCATAAAATTGAAGTCGTGGTAGACTCTGCTGGTCATTATGCTGTGAATGGTCAAGCACTTTCGTCTAAAGAGGTTGCTGATCTGAGTACTGCGATTAAGCAAGTTGCTCAAGAGCGCCGTGATTTTATGTTCATCATTGCTGCGGATGCCAAAGCGTCTCATCAGGATGTAATTCGCGTTATGGATGTGGCAGGACAACTCGGTTTTGTTAACATCAATATTAGTACCAAAGTTCCTTCTAGAGGTTTTTCTGAGTGAATCAAGATTTTAAGGTTTATACGCGTCTCATAGCCTATTTAAAACCTTATTGGGGCGTGGCCTTATTAGTACTTATCGGGTTCGGTATTAACTCAGCAACAGAAGTTTCCGTTGCTAAATTGATTAAATTTATTATTGATGCAATCCAAAACAACAGTAGAGCAGATTTGGATTGGTTCCCGTTATTAATTATTTTATTAGTATTCTTTCGCGGCTTAGGCCTATTTATGGGCGGCTACTATACTGCGGTGATTTCACGCAGTTTAGTTTTTAGTATTCGCCAGGAAGTTTATGCGAAACTTTTAAAACTCCCAGCACAATATTACTTAGATAATTCATCTGGCCATATTACTGCCAAAATTATGTATAACGTTGAACAGTTAACAGCTGCTTCTTCTGAGTCATTAAGAACCATTGTTAGGGATGGGATGATTACTCTGGGGTTGTTAGGCTATCTGTTTTATACCAATTGGCGTCTTACGTTATGTATTTTTGTATTTTTACCGGTGATTGGCGTATTAGTGCGTAAAGCTTCGAAACGTATGCGAAAGCTTTCGTTACAGGTACAAGATACTATGGGTGATGTGAACCACGTCGTCCAAGAAAGTATTAATGGTAATGCTGTAGTAAAAAGTTTTGCTGGTGAAGAATCTGAACAAAAACGTTTCTATAAGTCATCGGAAGAGAACTTAAAACGCGGCTTAAAAATGGTAATTGTACAAAACCTGAATAGTCCGGTTGTTCAGGTGGTAATGGCTTGTGCTATGGCTCTTATTGTATGGTTGGCTTTACGACCTCAGATTTTAGGCACTACAAGTGCTGGTGAATTTGTAGCTTACCTTACAGCAGCTGGTCTGTTAGCAAAGCCAGTTAAAAGCTTGACTGATGTTAATGAAAAGTTACAACGTGGTTTAGCAGCAGCTCATTCTGTTTTTGAATTACTAGATTTACCTGAAGAGCAGAATAGTGGTCAACTGAAACCTAAATTAAATGGGGCAATTCGTTTTGATCATGTGACATTGAATTATGCTGATGGCGTAGCAGCTATTAAAGATTTTTCTTTAGATATCCGTCCAGGTCAAACTGTAGCATTAGTTGGTCGTTCAGGGGCAGGTAAAAGTTCATTAGTGAATATGTTGGTACGTTTTCAAGAAGTATCGAGTGGACAAATTTATTTAGATGATTTGCCAATTAATGATATTGAGCTTTCTAGTCTACGCACGCAAATTGCAATGGTAAATCAACAAGTTATATTGTTTAACCGTACTGTTCGTGAAAACATTGCATATGGTCAGTTGGAAGGTGCATCAGATGAAAAAATCTATGCAGCAGCAAAAGCAGCCTATGCACATGACTTCATTATGAATTTACCAAATGGTTATGATACTGTTTTAGGGGCACAAGGTCTAAACCTATCAGGTGGTCAGCGTCAGCGAATTGCAATTGCTCGAGCAATTTTAAAGAATGCTCCAATTCTAATTTTAGATGAAGCTACAAGTGCTCTTGATAATGAATCTGAACATTTTATTCAGCAAGCATTTGATGAAGCAATGCAAGACCGTACAACGATCGTTATTGCACACCGTTTATCAACAATTGAAAATGCTGATTGTATTGTAGTGATGGATCAAGGACAAATTGTTGAGCAAGGTACTCATCAAGAACTTCTTGAAAAACATGGTGCTTATTATCAATTACATCAGCGTAATTTTGAGGATAACTAAGCATGTCATTGGCCCAGCTGATCCAGAATGCATGGAATAAGCAATCGAGTTGGTTGATTGCTTTACGTCCATTATCTTGTTTGTATCGTGCTGGGTTTCTATTAAATCGTAATTTTTATACTGCTGGTTTAAAGAAAGTCTATAAAGCACCTGTACCTATCATGGTGATTGGCAATATTACGGTGGGTGGCAGCGGAAAAACTCCATTATTAATACAACTGGTGAATTATCTACAACAGCATAATGTCAAAGTTGGGGTAATTAGTCGGGGGTATGGTGGTACTGGTCCTTTTCCAATGTTGGTTACTTCGGGTGCTCAAGCAACTCAGGTCGGAGATGAGCCTGCATTAATTGTTCAATCGACGAGTGTACCAATGGCGGTGGGTCCTAATAGGCAGGCTGCAATAGAGCTCTTGATTGCATCAACACCACTAGATTTAATTGTTAGTGATGATGGTTTGCAGCATTGGGCATTGGGGCGACAAATCGAGTGGATTGTACTCGACCAGAATCGTGGCTTAGGAAATAAAAAACTATTGCCTGAAGGATATTTAAGAGAGCCAGTTGAGCGTTTAGAAACTGGAACAGTAATTGAACATGCGTATAAACCAACTACAGAATTAAATATGCATCTTGAGACTGGACAGCCATATTTACTCAATCCTTCGTCAAGGGCCGAGCACAGCTTTAATCCTCAAAGTAATTATCATGCTGTAGTGGGTATTGGCTTTCCACAGCGTTTTTATCAAACACTTAAAGATTTAGGCCTGAAACAGTTTCAAGAACATGCATTTCGTGACCATCATGATTACTCAATCAATGATTTAATTTTTAATGATGAACTGCCACTTATTACAACTGAAAAAGATGCAGTTAAATTATTACCATTGCTTGAAAAAAATCCGGAATTTAAACAGCCTATTTGGGTTGTTCCTGTTAAAGCTATCCTGTCTATAGAGTGTTATCAGGTTTTAAAACAGCAACTGCAAAAACTTGATATCCAATTATCTTAGGAAGAAAAAATGAAACACATCGTCATTCCAGCACGCTTCTCAAGTTCGCGTTTGCCAGGTAAACCATTGTTGCTTATTCATGACCGTCCTATGATTTTGCGTGTGGTGGATCAAGCAAAAAAAGTCGAAGGCTTTGATGATCTATGTGTGGCAACAGATGATGAGCGTATTGCTGAGATTTGCCGTGCAGATGGTGTGGACGTTGTGCTTACGAGTCCTGATCATCCGTCAGGAACAGACCGATTAAGCGAAGTTGCTCGTATTAAGGGGTGGGCAGCAGATGATATTATTGTGAATGTTCAGGGGGATGAACCTTTATTGCCAGCTCAGCTTGTTCAACAAGTTGCAAAACTCTTGGTTGATAAACCAAATTGTTCAATGTCTACGTTATGCGAGCCTATTCATACCTTAGATGAATTTCAGCGTGATAGTATTGTAAAAGTAGTCATGTCTAAGCAAAATGAAGCGTTATATTTTAGCCGGGCAACCATTCCGTACGACCGTGATGGGGCTGCGCAGGCAGAGCCAAGTTTACATAACCAAGCATTTCGCCATTTAGGTTTATATGCCTATCGAGTGAGCTTACTGCAAGAATATGTGACTTGGGATATGGGTAAGCTTGAAAAGTTAGAAAGTCTTGAACAATTACGTGTTTTAGAAAATGGACATCGCATTGCGATTGCTGTCGCTCAAGCAAATTTACCCCCTGGTGTAGACACTCAAGCTGATCTTGATCGCTTAAATAAAATGCCTGTCGAATCTTTTGAATAAGCGTTAATTTTTAATGAATCCGAATGTAACCTCAAAGGTTTATCCTTGGCAAAAAACAACATGGGATACCTTAACAACAAGGTTTCCCAATATTGGACATGGCCTATTATTTTATGGCAAGCAAGGCTGTGGGAAACATGCTTTTGCTAAGCATTTTTTGGCATGGGTGCTTTGCCTTAATAAGCAGCCCCATGGCGCTTGTGGTGAGTGTAGCAGTTGTCAATGGTTAAAATCAGACACTCATCCCAATTATGTCCATATCACAACAGATGAAGAAAATAAAAAGCAGAATGCAAAAATAAAAATAGAAAAGATCCGAGATTTACTGCCTTTCGTGCAACAAACTGGAGAAGGCTGGCGCGTTATTCTTATTGAGCCTGCTGAAGCTCTTAACTTGGCATCATCGAATGCGCTACTAAAAACTTTAGAAGAACCCGGTGAACGTGTTGTTTTAATTTTATTGGCTGATCATTATCTTAAATTACCAGCCACTATTCGTAGCCGATTGCAGCATTTTGCTTTAGATCGTATTTCATATGAACAGGCTACTTCATATTTGGATGAGCATTTATCTGAACTTGCAGAAGTACAACCTGATTTATTACTTGGCCTATCTAATGATATGCCTTTGCAAGCAATAGAAATTGCAAAAAGTGATTGGTTTGCTAAACGACAGATTTTCTTAAATGACTGGCTAAAAATTGTAGCTCAAAAAAATATGCCTCTATTTTTCTCAGGAAAATGGCAAAAAGAATTAAGTTTTAATGATTTTATCGTACTTTTTGAATACTTGTTGGGAGATTTAATTTGTGTCAAGCTAAATCAGCCACAAAAAAATACTGATTTAGATTTTGATCAATTAAGTCCATATTATGATTTAGAAAGCTTATTTAATATTTATAGTGAAGTACAACAAGCAAAAAAGCTTGTTGAGCAAAATGTACAAAGTCAACTTATTATAGATCAATTGTTTATAACGTTAATGAATATTTAAGGGGAAGATTATGCAGCCGCAAATGGGGGGGATTATTCAGGTAAATATTCCTGATAGAGCTACTTTGCAAGCAAGCTATATGGGATATGTGCAAGGTGGAGGCCTATTTGTACCATCAAAACAAAAGGTAAAGATGGGACAAGAAATTTTCATTTTAGCTACTTTGCCTGAGCAGTCTCAAAAAATTCCTCTCACTGGTAAGGTGATTTGGATATCGCACAAGCAAAGTGGATTTAAACCTCAAGGTTTTGCTATTCAATTAAGTGGAGATAAGGGAATTTACTATAAAGCTGAGGCAGAAAGAGTTTTGGCTGGTAGTATGTCTCTAGATCGTCCAAGTTATACCATGTAATCAAATAGGATAGAAAAGTGTTTGTTGATACGCATTGCCATTTAACGATGTTAGATTTAACGCCTTATAACGGTGATCTGGACCTTGCGCTCGCTGCAGCACGAGCAGAAGGAGTGTCTAAATTTATGGCAATTTCTGTTGATCTTGATGACCATATTGCACTAGCAGAAATTGCAAATAGGCATGAAGACGTTGGTTATACGGTAGGTGTGCATCCTTGTGAAGATGTAGATACGATGGCACGTGCAACGACCGAGCACTTGATTGAATTAGCTCAATCAGAAAAAGTATGGGCTCTGGGTGAAACGGGACTGGACTATTATCACAGTACAGATTTTATTGAAGAACAAAAGGCATGTTTTGCAAGACATATCCAAGCTTCGAAAATTGTAAAAAAACCAGTCGTAGTTCATACGCGTTCAGCAAAGCATGATACGGTAGATATTATCCGTGCTGAACATTCCACGCATGGAATTTTGCATTGTTTTACCGAAGATTGGGAAACAGCTAAGGCTGTTCTGGATTGCGGTTATTACATTTCTTTTTCAGGTATTGTGTCATTTAAAAATGCACAAGACTTGCGTGATGTAGCTAAACAAGTTCCGCTAGATCGACTTTTAATTGAAACAGATAGTCCTTATTTAGCACCTGTTCCATACCGCGGTAAAACAAATGAACCAAAATATGTGCCTTATGTAGCCAAAGCACTCAGTGATGTATATGATAAATCGGTTGAGGAAATTGCAATGATCACCTCACAAAATTTTGAGAACTTGCTAAAAGCGATTTAGGTTATAGAAACTATATAAGAGAGTAATTGCGTGAAGATGGATCGTCAGGCTCAGTTCCGAGCAAGAGAAGTATTAATATTTCAGGTTGCGGAGCAATTATTGCTAGAAAATGGCGAAGCCGGAATGACACTTGATGTCTTGGCTGCTGAGCTTGATTTAGCAAAAGGAACTTTGTATAAACACTTTCAAAGTAAAGATGAATTGTACATGCTATTGATTATTCGTAATGAACGTATGTTACTAGAAATGGTTCAAGATACTGAAAAGGCCTTTCCAGAACACTTAGCCTTTTTCATGTTACATCATTTACATCATCCTGAGCGGACAGTTTTATTTCATCAAATTGAGGAAAAACTTTCGATTACAGCTCAAAGTGTGCATCACCTTTTTAATGAACTTTATCAGGTGCGTAAACAGCGATTACGAATTATCATTCGCATGACAGATCACTATTTAGAATCTATCCAAAGCAATATGCCTACTCGAGATTATTTGGCATCTATTTGGTCATTAACTCATGGTGCAGCAGCTATTCTCAATTCAAGTTTTTACCAACGGTATTTAGGTTCAAGAGACACGTTAAGAGTGGCTTATATTGATCAGGCATTAGCCTTACCTAAACAAGCTGTTGAACAATATGCTTAATAGGTCGATATGAAATCTCAATCACCGCCTAAATCACAAAAAGGTTTTACCCTCATTGAAGTGATGGTGGTGATTGTTATTATGACGATTATGACCTCTCTAGTTGTACTCAACATAGGTGGGGTTGACCAAAAGAAAGCGATGCAAGCAAGAGAATTATTTTTGCTTGATGTACATAAAATTGGTAAAGAGTCACTTGATCAATCTCGTGTTTTAGCTTTATCTACTCTGAGTGAGACTGACGTTTCCCCATTTTCCTATGAACTGTATGAATACCACGATCAGAGTAAATTACAGGTCCAAGATTTAAAAAACCGCTGGCAGAAATACCCAGAATTTACTACGCGCCAATTACCTAAACATGTATCGTTTACAATACAACCTCTAGATGGGCAGAACTATTCAAAAGCGACTAATACCGATTTAGTTGGAGGACAGGCTCCTCAGTTAATCTGGTTTGGAAATGGTGAAGCTAAAACAGTTAAAATACAGTTTTACTTTGAACAAAAACCAATTGGTTCAGAAATACAAATTGATCATTTGGGTAAAATAAATGAAATTTAAAGGCTTTACTCTATTAGAAGTAATGGTAGCTTTAGCAATTTTTGCAGTAGCTGCTGTCGCGTTAACTAAAGTGGCCATGCAATATACCCAATCTACTTCAAATGCAATTCTTAGAACTAAAGCTCAGTTTGTGGCAATGAATGAAGTAGCCTTAATGGAGATAAATCAAGAATGGCTTCAAGGTACTCAAAGTAAGCAGGTTACTTCTCAAGGTGAAACTTGGCAGATTGATAAATCTGCTGAATCTACAGTCAGCCCGAATGTTCAGAAAGTAGATTTGCAAATTAGCTTATATGATTCTGATAAAGGAAAAGTTCAAAATGGTGTTACCCACTTGGTATTTTTTAATTATCCAATAAAAGCAAAATAATGATAAAAAATAAATATTTTCGCTCTCGAAGCACAGCTTCACGTCTTGCGGCACGATCGGAAGGGGTAATGAGAGGCTACTCCGAGCACAGCTCTTCGTCTTGCGCTCGGACAAAGCGTCGCTTTGTTAATCCTCACTCAGGATTTACTTTAGTTGAGCTTTTAGTCGCAATTGCAATTTTTGCTGTTTTATCTTTGTTAGGTTGGAAGATTTTTGATTATTTATTAAAAGTCCGTGATCGTAATGCTCAACATGAAGTGCAGCTATTTGAATTACAAGATGCATATCAACAAGTTTTGCGAGATACATTACAAATTATACCTTTATCGGCAAATCAAGGGGGACAGCTTCATCCAGCTTTAGAGCTTGATAACCAAGTACTCTATTTTAGTAAGGCTGGTGTTACTGATCCTTTAAAACAAGGGTTATCACCTTTTGAGCGTATTGAATATCGATATGATCCTGATCAAAAAAAGCTTTATCGTCTTAAATATAGCAATTTAAATACTTCAAACAGAGAGCAACCTTTATCTAGCACTTTGTTGAGTCAAGTTGAACAGTTTCAAATTATGGTGCTCACGCCACAAGAAGTGACAAAGTGGCCAGAAATTAATATTGATCCCACAAAGCCAGAAGAGTTTAGAAAACTGCCGAAAGGAATAAAAATACAACTCACAGTTGCTGGTGTAAGTTATGAGTGGATTTATAGCTTAAACCAAGGGAATTTATCGCTCTCCAAACAAGGAGGAGCATAATGTTGCACTATAAAAAGAGCCAGCAAGGTGTAGCTTTGCTCACAATTTTAATTATGGTTGCATTGGCTACAATTTTAGCTGCCTCTATTGCAAAGCATCAAACCAATACGATGGAAAACACTGGTTATTTGATGCGTCAAAATCAGTCACTACTTTATGCCAAAAGTGCAGAAGCTTTTTTTTCTGAGTTATTAATTCAAGATGCAAACAATGCAGGTGGCGTTGATCATTTAAAGGAAACATGGGCACAGCCAATGCCACCTTTTCCAATAGAAGATGGATCTGTATCAGGGCGTTTAATCGACGAGTCAGGCAAATTTAACTTAAACAATTTAACAACCAATGAAGGTAAGGTAAATGAAGCTGCCAAAAGCTGGTTTGAGCGCTTACTTGTACGTGTAGGCTTGCCAGCAGAGTTAAGTCAAGCAGTTATCGATTGGCAAGATCCAGATGAAGAACCATCTGGACCTATGGGAGCAGAAAGTAGCTATTATGAAGGCCTTGATCCTAGCTATTTAGCTTCAAACGCTAAATTTCATCGCATTGAAGAGTTGAAATTAGTAAGAGGTTTTGACGGCAAGAAATATGATTTAATTGCCCCTTATATTTCGGCATTACCCGAGAATACAAAAGTGAATATTAATACCGCTTCACCATTAGTCTTAGCGAGTATTGATCAAAAATTGGATGTAGGGGCGGTAGAAAAAGAACTTCAAATGCGCCAACAAAATTTAAAATTCTTTCAAAATGTTGATGAATTATGGCAATTGAATGCTTTTTCAACAGTCGATACTCAAAAGAGAACTGAGGTGAATAGCCTGTTAGATGTAAAGTCGAGTTTTTTTCAAGCACAAATTGAGGTCATGCTTAATAATAGAAAAAGACAATTTACAAGTGCGCTCATGCGTAATGATAAGCAGGTTTATGTTTATTCTAGAAATATGTCACCATTTAACTAGTTGAAAAATTGTAATTTATTTGTTTTGATCATATTGTTGGAAAGCCGTTTTTATGAATTTCTCTAATGGACATAATAGAATAAATATAAATTTTCCATATGTTTATCTTCAATATTTCTTCACAAGTCTTATCATACTTTTCGCTAATTGTTTCTAATTGAAAAGTGGTGCGAAGTTTTTGTCTTTTGCTTTATAATAATGTTCTTAGAAGGAATGATCGATTTGGCACATGTTAATTCGCAAGTTATTTAAGTTTGAAAATGCACATGTTGTACGTAACTGTACATCGGATCGTTGTAAGCGATCAATTCATGGACATAGCTATAAAGTCGAATTATTGCTTAAAGCTTCGAAATTAGATCATGGACAAATGGTTTATGATTTTGGGCTTTTAAAAGGGGTAATAAAAGACCTTATTGATAGCTTTGATCATGCAATCTGTTTTTGGGAAAAAGATGATTCTCAATATATTGATGCTTGTCAGACTTTTAGTGCTCGCTGGATTTCTTTACCGGTTTCACCCTCAGCCGAACAGTTCTCTCGTATTTTCTTTTATTTAGCTCAGCAAGTTTTGCAATCAACAATCACTCAAAATGGGGAAGGTGATGTTGAGGTTTATTCAGTTATTGTTCATGAGACCGATACTGGATATGCTCAAAGCTTTATTGAAGATATTCAAAACGAACAAATGGGTATCTTAAGTCTTGATGGAATTGTTTTTTCAGAACAAATTCAGATAGAGTGGGCAAATCCGCAAATGTATGAAGACTTGAAAAAAGGGATGAAATTTAATAATCCTCAAGTTGATTTGCAAGTCGAAGTGTAAATCGAATTACTCTATTTGTAGAATTGAAAATTGATCTAGGATGACATTAATGCAATTAACTGAGCAACAGCAAGATAAACTCAGTAAAGTTCAATTAGAAGAAAGCTGGAAAATATCTTTAGCACCTTTTTTGTTAAGTCCTCAAATGGATAATTTGCGCGATTTCTTATTTCAAGAGAAGCAAGCACAAAAAATAATATATCCACCGAGTAAACAAATCTTTAGTGCTCTAAATACGACACCATTGGCTGATGTGAAGGTCGTTATTCTGGGACAAGATCCATATCATGGACCGAACCAAGCGAATGGATTAAGTTTCTCTGTTCAAAAAGGTATTGCATTACCACCATCTTTACGTAATATTTTTCATGAATTGCATACAGATCTGGGTATTCCAGCTCCTCGCCATGGTGACTTAACGAAATGGGCTAAACAAGGGGTGCTTTTACTGAACAGCGTGCTTACTGTTGAAGCTGGGCAGCCAACTTCACATCAAAAGCAAGGTTGGGAAGCATTTACTGATGAAGTCATTGATGTTTTGAATGAGCAAAGAGAACATGTGGTATTTATTTTGTGGGGTGCTTATGCACAGCGCAAAGGACAACGTATAAATAGAGATAGACACTTGGTTTTAACCGCCGCACATCCATCACCTCTTGCTGCAAATAGAGGTGGTTTTTTTGGATGCAAAGTGTTCTCAAAAACAAATCAATATTTGAAACAACATGGCATTGAGCCCATAGACTGGCAATTGGACGCATGATGAACTCTCCCAATGTAAATAACTATCACCCGGACTTGGTGGTTGAAGAAGCAAAAAACGGCTGGCGTATAGTACGTTTGAATCGTCCTAAATCATTGCATGCTTTAGATGAATCAATCGTAACGGCATTATTACGTGTATTTGAAGATTTTCGTGATGATGAGAGCGTTAAAGCAATTTGGTTAGATTCAACTACACCAAAAGCTTTTTGTGCAGGTGGCGACGTTAGAAAATTGCGTCAACTTGTTATAAATCAAGAAGTAGATACTGCGAATAAATTTTTTCAGCAAGAATATGCTTTAGACTTACTCTTACATAATTATGCTAAACCTGTGGTTGTTTGGGGTGAAGGCTATGTTATGGGTGGTGGTTTGGGCTTGTTTATGGCAGCACCATTCCGTCTAGTAACCCCATATTCTCGTTTGGCAATGCCTGAGATTAATATTGGTTTATATCCAGATGTTGGGGCGAGCCGTTTCCTGGCAGATCGTGGTCCAGTAGGTTTGTTTACTGGTTTAACTGGTTCAATCATGACAGCCGCTGGGGCATATAGCATCGGTTGGGCAACACATATTTGTGAAGCACAGCGTGATAATGTTTTGCAAAAAGTTTTAAATATTAATTGGGCTCATTATCCTGCAGGGGATTTTCGCGCAATTGATGATACTTTAAATAGTTTGCATCGTCCTGTTGCGGCAGGTCCATTGCAAAACTCGCTAGATGTGATTCATAGCGTTTGCCGTGGTTTTAATTTTGAACAAGATTACCAAGCTATTGTTAGCTTGCGTGATGCTAGCAGTGATTGGCTCCGCCAAGCGAGTGAGAACTTGCAAAAAGGATCTCCTAGTACTGCGGCAATTACTTGGTTGCTTTGGCAATGGGGTAAACAAATACATTCTTGGGATGAGGTCTTTGATTTAGAAGCTCAGATTTCTGAGTGGAAAATTCGTCATCCTGACTTTGTAGAAGGTGTCCGTGCACGCTTGGTTGATAAAGATTTATCACCAGAATGGAAACCATGTGAAGACCTAAGCCTAAGAGGTATATTAGCTGATTGTCCACCAGTTACCTCAATAGATAGCTGGAATGCTTTGCTTAGACAACATGGTGTGATCACCTAAAATACATGACTGAATATAGTGATGAATATTGGATGCAGCTTGCTTACGAGCAAGCTGAATTAGCTGCACAGCAGGGTGAAATTCCTGTTGGTGCGATTGTAGTAAGCCAAAATCGAGTGATTGGATCTGGCTATAATGCTCCAATTAGTTTGTTAGACCCAACTGCACATGCAGAAATTCAAGCTATACGTGCAGCATGCTTATCATTAAGTAATTATCGATTACCTGACGATGCGACCTTATATGTCACTCTTGAGCCATGCACAATGTGTGTAGGTGCATTAGTACATGCAAGAATCAAACATGTGGTTTTTGGTACAACAGAACCTAAAGCAGGTTCATTGGTAAGTGCTCGTCAGTTACTACAAGATGGTTATTACAATCATCGATTTACCTTTCAACAAGGTTGTTTACAAGAAAAATGTGCCCAACAACTCAGTCATTTTTTTAAACAAAGACGCGAGCAAAAGAAACAAGAAAAACAACAGAAAACGTCCTTAAATGATTAAAAAGTAACATGAGCTTATGGCAAACTAACGCAATTTTACTGCCATGTTTTTTAATAAGGAATATTCAATGCGTAATGTAATTACCGTAAAAAAAGAATTTAATGCTCCTCTTAGTGACGTATTTAATCTGCTTTCTAAACATGCAACTTACAATACTGCTTTTGCACCATTACAAGTTGTACGTGTGAAAGACTCAGCAGATTCTAAAAGACCGGATGGTTTAGGTTCAGTTCGTCGTATGGGATTTGGTCCAATCAAACCAATTAAAGAAGAAATTACATTGCTTGAAGAAAATAAAAGCATTGAATATAAATTAATAGACAATCCTTTGATTAAACACCATTTAGGTCGAATCGAGTTTTCTGAAATTACCCCCTATATAACTTTAGTTACATACCGCATCGAGTTAACAGCAAAAGCTCCAGTGGTGAGTAAATTAATCCTTGCACAGCTAAAACTAGCCATTACACTAGGCTTTTCGAGATTAGCTAAAGCAATTGCTTCTTAGTGAGAGTTCAATGACAGTTCAAATTATTACTATTGATGGTCCGAGTGGTTCGGGTAAAGGAACATTGGCCGCAAAACTTGCAGCACATTATCAATATCATTTACTCGATTCTGGTGCCTTATATCGTTTATTAGGGTTGTCATTACATAAACACGATTTATTAGAGAAATTAGACAGTCAGCTCGATGAATGCATTCAATATGCACGTCAACTGGATATTAAATTTGAAACTTCCGTAGCCGGGATTTTAGTTTTTCTAGATGGCAAAGATGTATCTCAAACAATTCGTACAGAACGCGTTGGTGAATATGCATCGAAAGTTGCAGCAATTCCAGAGCTTAGACAGGCATTATTTGAGCGACAAAGAGCTTTTGCACAAAATCCAGGCTTAGTTGCAGATGGCCGTGATATGGCAACAGCTATTTTTCCAGAAGCAAATGCGAAAATTTATCTGACTGCTTCGGCTGAGTCGCGTGCTGAGCGAAGAGTAAAACAGTTGCAGGGCATGGGCCTAGATGCTAAAATAAACGACATTTTAGCTAATATACAGGCGCGTGACAAAAGAGATATGGAGCGAGAAGTTGCTCCGCTCAAGCCAGCCAAAGACGCTTATATCATTGATAGTTCGGAATTAACGATCGATCAGGTGTTTAAGTTAATGGTTGAGTATGTCAATAGCCGTACCATTTAGCAAATAGAATTATCAGTTGACGCATAGCTTGATCAGTCTATAAAGACTATGTTGATACTTAACTAAACCGGCCTTGTCTGATCCAAGACCGCGGAATTTATCAGGTATATCATGACCGAATCTTTTGCAGCCCTCTTTGAAGAAAGTGAATTAAACCTCAACGTTGAAAAGGGTGCAGTCATCCAAGGTGTTGTTGTAAACATCGATAGCGACTGGGTAACTGTTGACACTGGCCTAAAGTCTGAAGGCATTGTTGACCGTGCTGAATTTTTAAATGAACAACGTGAACTTGAAGTTCAGGTTGGTGATACTGTTGACGTAGTTGTTGAAGCTCTTGACAACGGTATGGGTCAAACAGTTTTATCACGTGAAAAAGCTAAGCGTGCTGAAACTTGGACTAAACTTGAAAAAATCTTTGAAGATGGCGAAATCGTTACTGGTGTTATCTCTGGTAAAGTTAAAGGCGGTTTCACTGTTGACATCGGTCCTGTTCGTGCATTCTTACCAGGTTCATTAGTTGACACTCGTCCTATCCGTGACACTACTCACCTTGAAGGTAAAGAGTTAGAGTTTAAAGTAATCAAACTTGATGCTAAACGTAATAACGTTGTTGTATCTCGTCGTGCTGTTATGGAAGCTGAATCTTCTGCTGACCGTGAAGCATTACTTGCTCAACTTGAAGAAGGTCAAACAGTTACAGGTACAATCAAGAACCTTACTGATTACGGCGCATTCGTTGATCTTGGTGGTATTGATGGTCTTCTCCATATCACAGATATGGCTTGGAAACGTATCAAGCACCCTTCAGAAGTTGTTGAAGTTGGTCAAGAAGTTACTGTTAAAGTTCTTAAATTTGACCGTGAGCGTAACCGCGTATCTTTAGGCCTTAAGCAATTAGGCGAAGATCCATGGTTAGCGATCATGAGCCGTTACCCTAAAGGTTCTATCGTTAAAGCTCGTGTAACTAACTTAACTGACTACGGTTGTTTCGCTGAAATCGCTGAAGGCGTTGAAGGTTTAGTTCACGTTTCTGAAATGGACCACACTAACAAAAACATCCACCCATCTAAAGTTGTTCAGATTGGTGATGAAGTTGATGTTATGGTTCTTGAAGTTGATGAAGAACGTCGTCGTATCAGCCTTGGTATCAAACAAACTCGTGCTAACCCATGGGAAGAGTTTGCTAAAGCTCATGAGAAAGGCGAAAAAGTATCTGGTACTATCAAGTCTATCACTGACTTTGGTATCTTCATCGGCTTGAATGGCGGTATCGACGGTTTAGTACACTTGTCTGATATTTCTTGGAACGAGCAAGGCGAAGAAGCTATTCGTCGTTACAAGAAAGGTGACACTGTTGAAGCTGTTATCTTGTCTGTAGACGCTGAAGGTAACCGTATCAGCCTTGGTATCAAGCAATTGAACAGCGATCCGTTCAATGATTTCTTAGCTGCTAACGAACGCGGTGCTTTAGTTAAAGGTACTGTAACTGCAGTTGATGCTCGTGGCGCAACTGTTAAGTTAGCTGACGAAGTAGAAGCTACTCTTAAAGCTTCTGAAATCAACCGTGACCGCGTTGAAGATGCAACTAAATTCTTAGAAGTTGGTCAAGAAGTTGAAGCGAAAATCATCAACGTTGATCGTAAATCTCGCTCTATCAACTTGTCTGTTAAAGCAAAAGATGAAGCTGAAGAGAAAGAAGCAGTTGCTACTTTACGTACAGCAACAACAAGTCAAGAAAATGGTCCTAAGACTATTGGTGACTTGATTAAAGCACAAATGAAGTAATAGGTTAACAAAGTACAGTTTCATGTAACGGAATTGTACTTTTTATACAAATTACTGTAAACGGTAGCCTAGTATTCAACATACTGCGCTACCGTTTTGTATTTAAACAGGTTATTATCAGACGACATAGAGTAGCAATAAATAACGAGGTCGTAGATGACTACTGAAGCTCTTAATAAGTCTGATTTGATTGAACGCATTGCGCTAAAAAACCCACACTTAGCTGAACCTTTGGTGGAAGAGGCGGTTAAAATTATGATTGATCAAATGATAGAAGCACTATCAACTGATAATCGAATTGAAATCCGTGGTTTTGGTAGCTTTGCTTTACACCACCGTGATCCAAGAGTTGGTCGCAATCCTAAAACAGGAAGATCAGTTGAAGTGGCAGCTAAAGCTGTTCCACATTTCAAACCCGGGAAAGCACTGCGTGATGCAGTCAACGAATCCGGAAAATAAATAAAAATTTATAAGTGGGGTGCCTATGCGTTATATTTTAATTGCATTGCTTATTGTTGTATTTGGTTATTCTTTAGCCCTTGTATTGCAAAATCCAACAGAGCTATCTGTTGATTTGCTATTTACTCAAGTTCCAGCTATGCGATTAGGCTTATTATTGCTACTCACATTAGTGCTTGGAACGGTGGTCGGTCTTTTGCTAGGTGTACAGGTTTTCAGAGTGTTTCAACAAAGCTGGGAAATTAAACGTCTTCGTAAAGATATTGACCATTTGAGAAAAGAACAGATTCAAAGTGCTCAATTAGCAGCAGCAGAAGCCGCTGCAAATGTAAGACATGAAAAAACCGTTTTAGATGTTTATCCTCAAGATAAAAACTCTACTCCGCTATAATTCGAACACTACTCTTTATTCACGAATAAAGAGTAGTATATTCCTTAATTTATCAGTGTTTTCTTCTTTTTATTTTTCTAAAAATTAGTCCCCGTGACATTATTGTCTCTAAATTTGAAAGCCTTCCTTATACATTCCTTTATTACTTGATGACTTGTCTATTATAATGACGCTGATTTTATGTGATGGAAGAAAGTCTCTTGAGTATCATTGTTGCGTTAGATGCAAAAAGCCAATATGACGCTTTAAAAATTGTTGAACAACTTGATCCTACTTTATGCCGTGTAAAAGTGGGTAAAGAGCTTTTTACTCATGAAGGCCCATCTGTTGTAAAAAAACTTCAAGAACAAAATTTTGAAGTTTTTCTTGATCTTAAATTTCATGATATTCCAAATACTACCGCTCAGGCTGTTTGTGCAGCAGCTGATTTAGGAGTGTGGATGGTAAATGTTCACGCTTCAGGTGGCCGTAAAATGATGGAAACCTGTGTGGAGCGTTTAAAAGCAGGTAACTATCAAACCCAGCTTATTGCTGTGACAGTACTCACATCAATGGGTCGAGAAGATCTAAAAGATATTGGTTTGGATGTTGAACCTGTAGAGCATGTAAAGCGCTTAGCTAAACTCACTAAAGAAAGTGGCTTGGATGGGGTAGTTTGTTCTGCTCAAGAAGCTAAGATTCTTCGTGAATTAATTGGGCAAGACTTCTCTTTGGTAACACCAGGTATTCGCCCAGAGGGTTCTAATGCAGACGACCAAAAACGTATTGTAACTCCAAAGCAGGCTATGCTTGATGGTTCTACACATCTGGTCATTGGTCGACCGATTACTAAAGCAGAAGATCCAACAGAAATGTTGAAATCTATTCTTGCTTCAATTGCCTAAAAATTTAGAAATAAGCTAATTAATAACGGGGCGAGTAGGCTTAATAATAAGCCACTCATCATGGCATGTGGTACATAATGTGTACCGCATGACTGTTTTACCATTGCTAAGGTAACATCCATTGACGTTGCGCCAGCACTTGAGATAGCAGGGCGAGGAAAACGCCATCCCATGGTATACATTAAAAATATAGCAACAATTTCTCTAAATAAATCAGTCAATAGCGCGATGCCACCTAGTTCTGCCGAATGTAATTGCGTAAATAAGATCCCTGACATTGAGTACCAGCCATAACCTTGTGCTAATGCTAATGTTTCGTTTAGTGCAAAATGCTTGTTAAGCAAAAAGTAGTTTAAGAAGCCAGCAATACATGACCCTATAAAAGCAGCTAAAGGTACAATTAAAATTTTCCAGCTTAACCACGTACGGTTGAAATGAGTGAAGGCAAGTTCAATACCAATTAAGAAAATAAACAGTAATAATAAATACCAACTATTAAATGCCATATGTGAATTGAATTGAGTGACAATAGCTCCCAATAGAACACCGACGCCTAAGGCAAGAAAGGCTTTTGCAATATTCTTTAAAGCATTTACAAAAAGTTGAAGTGAGATTTTTCCTTTTACACTTTGTTTATCAAAAATTGTATAAGCCAATAAACACGTAAAAAAAGAACCAAAAGATGTGGTAAGTGCAATGATTATAGCTGGTGGAAGTATCGCAGAAGGGTTCTTAATTTGATCAAGTGCTAGTGTTAATTCTAAAGCCACACTTGCTAAGAGAATATAAGAAAAATAGGGTAGTATTTTAAAAATAAACTGTCGGATATTTAGAGATAGTCTAGGTGCTAGAAAATAGCCAAAAGCAAGTGCTAAAAAAATTTGAATGATAAGATAAAAGGATTGCATATAATAATAGGTGGATTGTTTTTAACCCACCTATTATGTCTTGAACATTTTAAGCTGCATAGCTCTGTGAGCTTTTATTTAAGAGTAAGTAATCTTTTGGATTAACTTTACGCGTCTCTAACCAATACTTCCATGTATAGGTGGGCCATAACGAAAAGTTTTTTCCATCGGCAGATTGATACCAGCTACTACAGCCTCCAGCTTGCCACACAGTCCCTTGAAGCTGAGTTTGAACCCGCTCGTTAAAAGCATCTTGAACTTCTGGTTTGATCTCAATTGCTTTTTGACCAGACTTCTCTACAAGTTGAATGAGCTGTAAAATGTAATTTACTTGAGATTCAATCATAAAAATAACTGAATTATGACCTAATACTGTATTGGGGCCGACCAATTGGAATAGGTTGGGAAAGTTTTTAGTCATAATGCCATAATAACTTTCTGCACCATCTTTCCATGCTTGTTTTAACTCGATTTGATTGCGTCCAATACAAGTGAAATGTTTTAAGTAAATACGTGGGTCAGTAATAAAACCTGTGCCGTAAATTAAACAATCAATAGGCCGTTCTTTACCATCTTTAGTGACAATGCTGTTTTCTTTAATTTCTTGAATGCTATCTGTTATTAGCTCAACATTTTTACGGTTAAATGTAGGGAAGTATTTATTTGAAATAAGAATACGTTTACATCCCATCACAAAGTCCGGTGTGAGTTTCTTAGCCACTTCCTTGTCTTTAACTTGGAAGCGAATGAAAGCTTCTGCCAACTTTTGACCATATTTCATAATTTGAGGTTGAACAATCGGTACAACACGTGACTCATTACTCCAATAAAGACGACTACGATGAATTTGGCGATAAATATTGGAAGATTTGAATAATGCTTTACTCAAACCTGAGTATTTGCGTTCATCTCGTGGTATTACCCATGCTGCCGTTCTTTGAAATACATAGAGTTGCTTAACATCTCCAGCTATTTCCGGAATATATTGAATTGCGCTACCACCTGTACCAATAGATGCAACTGATTTACCATTCAAATTATAGTCATGTTCCCATTGTGATGAATGGAAAACTTTGCCTCTAAATTTTTCGATACCCTGAATATGGGGAATTTGCGGGATATGCAACGGGCCTGATGCAAAAACTACAAATTGAGCTTCGATCGAAGGCTGATTTTTAAAGTCTAGAGTCCATACATGACGTGCTTCATCATATTGGATATTGCTTACATCATGGTTAAACTTGCAGTAATTTTTAATCTTATATTTTTCTGTAATATCTTGAATATATTGAAAAATCTCTGGTGCTTCAGCGTAACGTTTTGACCAGTCAGTTTTAGGTGCAAAAGAAAGAGAATACATATGAGATTGAACATCACATGCCGCGCCTGGGTAGCAATTTTCTCGCCAAGTTCCACCAACATCATTTGATTTTTCTAAAATAACAAAGTCTTGCTGTTGATTTTGCAGTAAGCGGATTGCCATTGCTAGGCCACCAAATCCAGCACCAATAATAGCGATTTTAGTTTTTTGAATAGCATCTTGCTTTGCGTTTAGCATTGGAAACCCTGCATAAGCTAAAAGGAGGATTGCAGGCAAGACTAACGTTTTTTAACCAGTTTAAACATGATTGTATCGACGTAAAAATTGATAGATTCGGCAATTAATTTTCTTTCTTGTTTATAGTAAAACATTTGAGTCTAGGGAAATTGATAGAAGAATGAAACGGTCGATACTTGGTTTAATGTATTTAATTCAAGGAATGCGCAATGCAGGCATTGATGTCGACTCACGTTTGGCTGGTATAGGAATTAAGGTTGATGCTTTAGATCCGAGTTCCACAATTCATGATCGCCTAGAATGGGATATTCAGCAAATTATTAGTGAAAATGTTGAGCCTGAAAAGGGCCTATTTATTGGACAGCATTATGCTTTAGCCGGTTATGGACCATTACTCATGTTGCTTGTCACAAGTAATGATGTTCAAACTGCATTAAATAAAGGGATAAAGTATCAAAAACTTACTCATTTATTTGGTGCTTTAGGCCTATATGAAACTGATGAGCGTACAATTTTAAGTTATTTGCCTGTTGATTTGAAAACACAAATTGGCAAGTTGCGGGCCCAATGCGAAGTTTCAGGAACTTATAAATTTATTCAAGATATTTATACGATGATGGGATTACAAATGCCCGCTATGCGTATAGAACTTCCGTTTGAAAAACCAACTGACTCAGATACTTTATCTCGCTATTTTGCATACTATGGCGATGATGTGCACTTTAATGGTAAATATGCAGCATTTAGCCTAAGTAAGGATGTGCTTGAAATTAAGATTCCTTCAGCGGATATCATTACACATCGTATTTATGAATCAAAATGTATTACAGAAATAACAAGATTAAATCAACAAGATCACCAAACTCCACATATCATACAATGTGTGCAAGATTATCTTGAGTTGCAACAAGGTATTATCCCGAGCATGGCGGAAACTGCTTTTGCATTGAAAATGCCTGAAAGGACATTAAGGCATCAATTGCAACAGTTAAATACGAGTTATAAGCAAATTCGTGAACAAATCATCAAGAATAAGGCATTAAAGCTTATGGAATATAGGGAATACTCAATAGAAGTTATTGCTGAATTGCTCGGTTATTCTGAACCAGCGGCGTTTAATCATGCATTTAAACGATGGTTTGGACAGAGTCCTAGACAATATGGCAAAGAGTCATCGTCGTAATTCTTGATGCTAAAAGCTAATGTGGTTGAACAAAATGTTCGCTATACTCCTATCAGTTAAAATTGAAATAAAACGATATGTTAAATTTAAAATCTTCTCATAGTACTGCATTCTCACCTTCTTCCCCAGCAGAACGCTATGCTGAGGCTTTAGCTTCAGGCCAGTTTATGGCAGATGAAGCGCAAGCACAGGCAGTGCAAGAATTAGATCGCGTATGGAAAGAACTTTTAAACCGTTATAAAGCCTCTAAAAAAGCTTTCCGTCGTTTTCGCCGCCAAACATCACCTAAAGGTGTCTATATGTGGGGTGGAGTAGGTCGTGGAAAAACTTGGCTTATGGATCAATTTTATGAGTCAGTGCCGTTTCGTCGTAAAACACGTATGCATTTTCATCATTTCATGCAACATGTTCATAAAGAGCTAAATAAGCTTTCAGGCCAACGTAATCCACTTGAAATCGTGGCTGACCAAATTTATAAAGATGCAGTCGTTATTTGTTTTGATGAGTTCTTTGTATCAAACGTAACAGATGCAATGATTCTAAGTGATTTATTTCAAAAATTGTTTGTTCGTGGTGTGACATTAATTGCAACATCAAACATTGCACCAGATGGTTTATATAAAAACGGTATTCATCGTGACCGCTTTTTACCAACAATTGAAATGGTTAAAAAGAACTGCGCTATTTTAAATGTAGATGCAGGTGTGGATTATCGTTTACGCGTATTAAAACAAGCTCAATTATTTAAATCACCATTAAGTAATGAAGTCCAAAACTGGATGTCGGAACGTTTTAGTGCATTAACTCATACACAAGCTCATTCTCAAGAGCCTATTGTAATCAATAATCGTATTGTTGAGACTCTAGGGCATACAGAAGATGTATTGTGGTGTGAATTTTCTGAACTTTGCTTTAAACCACGTAGCCCAGCAGATTTTATTGAAATTGCAAATATCTATAATACGGTTCTGGTGAGTAATGTTCCTCATTTAACAGATTTCTTGTCTGAAGGCACACGTCGTTTTATTTATCTAGTCGATGAGTTTTATGACCGTGGAGTAAAATTACTTTTAACTTCTCAAGATAGTATTATTGATATTTATCAAGGTGAAAAGTTAGCATTTGAAATTGAGCGTACTCGTTCGCGTTTATTAGAAATGCAATCTGATGAATATTTGCATTCAGAACATCGCCATATTGATGAAGCTAAAAACGCATAAAAAATAGATATGAAAAGCGCTCTATATAGGGCGCTTTTTTTACAACAAAAATAGATAAATTTCGTTAAATAGTGCTTTTTCAAGCTGCAAAGTTTGATATAACTAAATACGCTTTAGAAAAATAAGATAGTGAAATTTTTTGTCTGTTAACAAAAAGTCTAGTTTCAGTATCTTTAAATATTGAATAAATTGTTGGGAATCCTAGTTAGAATTTTAATATTTTCTATATAGAAAAATTTATCTTTGTCAATAGTTTTACAAGGAAAAATGCTTACTATTTAGGAATGTGATATTAGTATTCAGCTTAATTTAAATCGGTATACTAGGATTCTCTTGGTATAAAAAGTAGCAACTTCAGGAAAGACAATGACTGCACGTATTCAAAAAGGCAAGTTAGCGATTGCTAAAGAACTTTACGATTTTATCGAAAATGAAGCTTTACCAGGTTCTGGTTTAGATAGTGAAACTTACTGGAAGAACTTTGAGCAAGTTGTTGTCGATCTTAGCCCAAAAAATAAAGCATTATTGGCTAAGCGTGATGAATTACAAGCAAAAATTGATGAATGGCACCGTAACAATAAATTTGAATTAGGTGCTTATAAGGCATTCTTAACTGAAATTGGTTATTTATTGCCAGAAGTTGAAGACTTTCAAATTACAACTGAAAACGTTGATGAAGAAATCGCATTATTGGCAGGACCGCAGTTAGTTGTGCCTGTACGTAATGCACGTTATTGCTTAAATGCAGCAAATGCTCGTTGGGGTTCTTTATATGATGCACTTTACGGCTTCGATGTAATTTCTGAAGAAGGCGGAGCTGAAAAAGGTAAAGGATATAATCCTGTACGTGGTGCAAAAGTTATCGAGTTCGCTAAAAATTTCTTAAATGAAGTTTTTCCGCTTGCGCAAGGTTCGCATGCAGATGCAACAAAATATGCGATTGAGCAAAATAAACTTGTTGTAACTTTGAAAGATGGTTCAAAAACAGGTTTAGCTCATGAAGCTCAGTTCGTTGGTTTCAACGGTGAAGAAGCAAATCCTACAGAAGTTGTACTTCTAAGTAATGGCCTTCATGTCATTATCGAAATTGATGCGACTAGCCCAATTGGTCAAACTGATTTAGCGGGTGTTAAAGACTTAACATTTGAAGCAGCTGTAACTACAATTCAGGATTTAGAAGATTCTGTTGCTGCGGTAGATGCTGAAGAAAAAGTTGAAGGCTACCGTAACTGGTTAGGTTTAATGAAGGGTACGCTTCAAGAATCTATCGAGAAAAATGGTAAAACGATTGTTCGTGATTTAAATAAAGACCGCGAAATTAAAAACTTAATTGGTGGTACAACAAAACTTCATGGTCGTTCACTTATGTTACTTCGTAACGTAGGTCATTTAATGACTAACCCAGCTATTTTAGTAGATGGGGAAGAAATTTTCGAAGGAATTATGGATGCATTGGTAACACCATTGTTGTCAGTTGCTGACATTCGTAGTGAAAACGAAAACAAGAACTCTCGCAAAGGTTCTATGTATATTGTTAAACCAAAAATGCATGGTCCAGAAGAAGTTGCGTTTGCTGTAGAGTTATTTGAACGTGCTGAACAGGCCATTGGATTACCAGCGAAGTCATTAAAAATCGGTATTATGGATGAAGAACGTCGTACATCTGTAAACTTGAAAAACTGTATCGCTGCTGCAAAAGACCGTACTATCTTTATTAATACTGGTTTCATGGACCGTACTGGCGATGAAATTCATACGTCAATGGAAGCTGCACCAGTTGTTCGTAAAGAAGCTGTAAAAACACAAAAATGGATTGCTGCTTACGAAAACCGTAACGTTGCAATTGGTTTGAAGTCAGGTTTACAAGGTAAAGCACAAATTGGTAAAGGCATGTGGCCAAAACCAGATAGCATGAAAGATATGTTGGCAACTAAAGCTGCACATCCAAATGCGGGTGCCTCATGTGCTTGGGTGCCATCTCCGGCTGGTGCGGTACTTCATGCGATGCATTACCATCAAGTTAATGTAAAAGCGCGTCAAGATCAGTTAAAAGCTGAAGAAATGTTGTCATTAGACGACTTGTTGACTCCGCCGTTTGCACCAGAAACAAATTGGTCAGCAGAAGAGATCAACAACGAACTTGAAAATAACTGTCAAGGTATTTTGGGTTATGTAGTTCGTTGGGTTGACTTAGGTGTGGGTTGTTCGAAAGTTCCTGATATTAACAACGTGGGCTTGATGGAAGACCGTGCAACATTACGTATTTCTTCTCAACACGTTGCGAACTGGTTGCGTCACGGTATTGTGACTCGTGAACAAGTTGAAGAAGTGCTTAAACGCATGGCAAAAATTGTTGATGAGCAAAACGCGAATGACCCATTGTACAAACCAATGGCAGCTAACTTTGAAACCAATATTGCTTTCCAAGCAGCTTCTGACCTCATCTTTAAAGGTTGTGAACAGCCTTCTGGTTATACTGAGCCGTTACTACACGCTGCTCGTTTAAAGTTAAAAGGTTATACAGGTGACTAATTTTAACCTGTCATAAAAAAAGCCTCTTCGGAGGCTTTTTTATTTTCGGTATATTTTGTGCTTATAGAAAGTAGATTTATAGCTAAAAGGTTTTAAATTTGATTAATTTAAAAAATCTCAATCGAGAGAATTGGATTCAATGTGCAAGATTATCATTGGATGAATCTCAAAAAGATTATGTTGCGCCAAATGTATATTCTATTGCTGAGTCTAAAGTGGAAGAACATTACTGTCCACGAGTGATCTGTTTTGATGATGAAGTCGTTGGTTTCTTAATGTATTGTGTCGAAATTGATCCACCTGATGAGACATTGTTTTGGTTGTTTCGCTTTATGATTGATGCAAATAATCAAGCCAAAGGTTATGGTACCGCAGCTTTGCAAATGGTGATTGATGAAATATTCACAAAAGGAGCTAAACGCATTCGAACTATGTATAAATCATCTAATCGCGCTGCTAATAAACTTTATAAAAAAATGGGTTTTATAGAAACTGGGGAACATGATGAATGCGGCGATATTATTTTAGAGTTGAATTATTTCCCTTCAAAAAAAAACGCTAACTGAAGATTCAAGTTAGCGCAGGAGTTAATAGAATTAAATAGATTTAAAAGCAATATTAGTTATTGCTCACAATTCCAATTTTAGTGACACCTAAACGCTGTGCTGTAGCCATGACCATTGCTACGTTTTTATATTCAGCCATTTGGTCAGGTTTAAGTTTGATCTGGTCTTGATCTTTTTTGGCAACAACACCTTGAAATAAAGTCTCTAGTGCCTTGCGGTCAGAAACCTGTTGGTTATTCCAAAATACTTTGCCAGCTGAATCAATACGAACATCAATGACTTCAGGTGGCTTTTCATTTGTTGGTGGCGGTGTACCATTTGGCAAATTAATATTAATCGCGTTGTTTGGCGCAGGTATGGTAATAATAAACATAATAATGAGTACCAGCATGACATCAATAAGAGGTGTCATGTTGACTTCTAACATCACGTCATCATCATTATTTGAGCCGACATTCATACCCATAAAATTCTCCTTAAGTTAATTACGGGGAGGCTGGAGGGCTAGTAACAAAAGCAATTTTGCCAATACCGGCTTGTTTGGTCGTGCTAATAACCTGATCTATTGCCTCAAAATGGGTAAGCTGATCTCCACGAATGTGTACCTCTGGCTGAGGTCTTTTTTGTGCAACTGCTTGGAGTTTTGACAGCAATAGCTCTTTATTAGGCACATAACTTTCGTTCCAAAAAATATCTCCTTGCTTGTTTACAGAAAGTTGAATATTTTCAGGTGTTGTTGCATACGGAGTATTTTTTTCTTCTGGCAGTTTCACAGGAACCGTATGTGTAACTACCGGTATCGTAATAAGAAAAATAATAAGTAAAACTAACATGACATCAACGAGAGGCGTCGTGTTAATTGTGCCAATCATTTCATCATCATCTTCAGAGCCAACACTCATACCCATAATGTTTACTCCTGATTATTTAATGCTGCGGTTAATGGAGTTATTGGTATTAATTTCTCCGCTTAATAAAACCGCATGCAAATCTGAACCAAACGAACGGACATTTTCCATAACTGCTTTATTGCGGCGAGTTAGCCAGTTGTAACCAAGTACAGCAGGTACTGCGACTGCAAGACCAATAGCTGTCATAATTAAAGCTTCACCGACAGGACCAGCAACTTTATCAATAGATGCCTGACCTGAAATTCCGATAGCTGTTAATGCGTGATAAATTCCCCAAACCGTACCAAAAAGACCCACAAATGGTGCCGTTGATCCAACTGTTGCCAAGAAAGCTAAACCACCACCTAAGTGATTTTGTATTTTTTCAATTGCGCGTTGAATTGAAATGCTTACCCATGTATTAAAGTCAATACGTTCAAGTAAAGAGCCGCCGTGTGATTTAGTTGAATTAATGCCTTTTTCTGCAATAAAGCGATATGCACTACTTTGCTCTAGATTGTCGGCTGCATTATCTAGTGAAGTTGCTTCCCAAAAACTTTTCTCTGCTTCTTTACCTTGGCGCTTTACTTTAGCTTGCTGTAAGAATTTAGAAATAATGATGTACCACGTACCAATCGACATGAGTACTAATATAAATAAAGTAGATTTAGCAACTAAATCTCCCTCATGCCAAAGCGCTTCTAGGCCATAGGGATTTTTAACAGTTTCGCTAGTTGCTGGCTTTGGTGGTGGAGTTGGAGTATTTGCATTTGAAGTGGCTTCAGTAGTTGCTGTTGCAACAGGAGTATTCGTTTCTTCTGCAAAAACCGAGCTTAATGGAAGTAAAGAGCATGCTGCGATTAAACTTGCAGAAGCGAAGCGTACTAGGTGTTGAGTTGATTTTTTCATCATATGATCTCCAATATTTTTAATTTCTTGCTAATTCAATTGTTTATTCAATTACAAATGGATATTCAATTTCATACCAGTCTTGCTGAGGCACGCCATCTTTCATTGCAGGTTTGAACGTACATAGGCTGTAGGCTTTAGTTGCCGCCTTATCTAAGATTCTGCTACCGCTCGACTTCTTCACCTTTGCTTCGATAACACTGCCATTGGTATCAACTAAAACTCGGATGCGCACAGTACCTTGTTCACCACTCATTTCTGCTTCACGTGGATATTCAGGTCTTTTACAGCCTCCTGAACCTTCCGAAACACCGCGAGTTACGCCCGCAGGTTTTGGTGCTGGTGTTGCAGCAGCAGCCACTGGAGCAGGTGCTGCTACTGGGCTAGGTGATGGAGTGCTAGGTGCAGCAGTTGGAGTTGGGGCAACTTTAGTCGGTTGAGCTACTGGAGTCACTTTTTGTACAGGTGTCGCTTTTTCGACCTGTTTCACTGGCTCGGGTACTTTGGCTACCTTTTCTACCATTTTAGGTGGCTCAGGAGGTTTTTCCTTAGGCTTGGGCTCCTCTGGTTTTGGAGGAGGCGGTGGCTTAATATCCTGAATAATTTGTAATTCCACAGGTTTTTCTGCTGGTTTTTGAATATTGTTTGCTAAACCTGACATCAGAATATAGGCAACAAGAAGATGCAGAAAAAGCACTGCGGCAATACCAATAAGGCGCTTTGCAGATTTATTTTCTATGTCTGTAAAAGTCATGCCCATAGTTACTCCTGAAACTGTAGACAAACAATTTTTTTAAATAACTGTTTGACTAAGAATGGGTATTTGTTCTGCAAACTAACTGTTGAGAGTTATGTTTGCAGAACAACCATTTAGAACTTATATGTACCTCGTACAAAGTACGTACGTCCTAAAGGATCTGCGTAACGTGGGTCATATCCCATTTGGAAGTTATCAATTACATTAGAAGCAGGAGGGTCTTCATCAAAAATATTTTTGATACCAGCTGTGACTTCTAGATTTTTAAAGCCTTTATAGGTGCCTGAAATGTTGTATGTTGTATAGTCACTGACTCTATGGTTTTGGCCGTTAGAATTTTGATCTTGGTACCCACGAGAGAAGTTTTGTTGTAGGTTTAAAGCCCAGTTTTCATAATTCCAATTTAGGTTTGCAGTATGTTTCCATCGCAGAATAATAGATTGATAATCTAAGCTGCTATATGACCCAGCAACACCTATCCATTCTCCATCTGGCTCGGCTTGGTATTTGTAATCTGTTATATATGTACCATCAATGTTGAAACCGAATCGACCTGTAGCAGTCATTGGAGAAACCCAGCTTAAGCCGACATCGAAACCTGAAGTTTTAATTCCACCTAAATTTTGTTGTGTTGTAATAATATAATCTAATGAGCCATCAGGATTACGTACAAATTTGTCTGCATATTTCACAGGGTCATTAAAAATAGCAGTTTCTGAAAGTGTTGCAATTTGCTTGTCGACTTCGATATTGAAGTAATCAAGAGTAAAGGCTAAATTTTTAATTGGTTCAAATACTAAGCCTGCAGTAAAAGACTTTGATTCTTCTGGATCTAGAGTTTTATTCCCCCCATTTTGTCTATCGAATTGCATATTACAATCACGTTCTTTTTGTCCCCCTGGTTGAATAACTCCACCAGGGCAGAGCACTGGATCATTATATGACGCACCTGTATTGGTGACTGAATTTGCACCATTAACTTCCCAAAGTGTTGGCGCTCTGAAACCTGTGCTATAAGTTGTACGGAACATTAACTGTTTAATAGGTTCCCAACGAAGTGCAAATTTCGGATTAAATGTATCGCCAAAATCATTGTAGTCATCATAACGAGCGGCAATTTGAGCTTCTAAAGTTTTAAGAAGTGGGATATGAAATTCGGTAAATACCGATTTAATATTACGATCTCCAGTATTTACTGGTTCATCAGGATCGACACCTGTACTAGGTGCCACTCGGGCAACATCAGTAACGACTTTTGAAGTCCAATCTTCATAACGATAGCTTGCTCCAACCGCAAAACCGACGTCTCCAGCTGGTAATTTAAATATAGGTCGACTTGCAGTGAAATCAACGGTAGTTGTATCTAGGTTAGCTTTTAAGTATTTACCTTCAACTCCTAACTCATTCCATACATTAGCATCTTCAGGGTTTTGTGGTCCGAATGGATTTAAAATACCATTGTTTAAAGCTTCTTGTGTTTTATCAAAGTTTAAATAGCCACTTACGATAGCATCCGATGCACTACTATGAGCATAGGTAACTCCTGAATTAATATCCCAACCATGAGTTTCACCCTCAATACCAGCAAACAATCTATGTGATTGGTTAATACTATTACTTATCCGATTACCCGATTGTGAACGCAGATATAGAGGTATAGTTCCAGTAGCGCCTGCTAGGGCCGGAGTTATGCCATTTCCTGGATAATATTTACTGCTAGGGTCAAGCGTCAAATCAAAAAATACATCTGGCGCAACTGAAGTAGTGACTTCACTTCTTGCATATAAATATTCTGCAATCGCATTAAAGTTATCGTTCAGTTTAAAAGTAGCTCGACCCATTACAGATATATCTTCTGTCTTTGGAACAATTCCAATCACTGCTTGACTGTTATATCTACAAGTTTCACCATCGGTGCTCGCTACTAGAGGGTCATTACCACACCCCGTAGCTGCATAGGGATTACCTAAACCAGGGACATTGGCTGGAAAGGAACCACTACTGGTTCTATTTACACCTAATTCGGGTAATATCCCTCCACGCTGACTGACCTTACGGTCTTTGGCCATGACATCATCACCTTTGCGATAGTCCACAACGCCAAAAACGTTATAGCCATTTTCGTCTAAATCACCAAAGCCACCAAAGATGCTATAGTCTTGCTGCTCACCGCCTTTTTGTTCTGGTTTTTGATATCCAGCGGTCAGATTAAGTCCTGTAAACTGCTTTTTGGTAATGAAGTTAATTACCCCGCCAATAGCATCTGTTCCATAAATGGAAGAGGCACCATCACGTAAAACCTCAATACGGTCTAACATTGCAAGTGGAATAATATTCAAGTTTGTGACGCCGCTATCATATGCATTTGCAGCTAGTCGTCGACCATTCAGTAAAACAAGTGTCTTATTGGCGCCTAAAGCCCTAAGGTTTGCCGCCGAGCCTGCTGTTTTGCTTGCACCGACGTTACTGGCAGTAACAAAGTTCGATTGGTTTGCACTAATTTTGGCTAAGGCTTCTTCAGTTGTAGTTACCCCTTGTTTTAAAATTTCATCAACTTTTACTACAGTAATGGGTGAAGCGCTTTGAGCAGCAACTCCTTTAATTGATGAACCTGTCACAGCAACTTTTATGACTTTGACTGGTTTGTCTTCAGATGTTGATGATGGTTCGGTTTCTGCTGCTTGTGCCAGGGTAAGACACATCATGCTTAAACTAAGGGTGCTTAATTTAAGAATTGTTTTGCCGATCTTGGGGGTTACCTGAGATCGAACATTGTATTTTTTTTTCATCGTGGATTTGATCCCTTTTTGTTGTAGTTAGCGATATTGCTGAAAAGTGTTTAAGCAAAGCAAGTGCCAACTATATATTTTTCTTTTTTTAGTTTATGCAAAATATTGATAAATATTGATTTTATTATGGTTGAGGCTGTAATTCAGAGGGTGGAATCAAACAAATTATTTTTCTATTTGGAAAAAAATAATGAGTTGGCGAAAAGTTTCAAATTTATTTGTATAAAAAATAATCATTGTTTGAATCTTCATGTATTAGATATCGATTTCTGTATCTTTTTAGAACTTTGTTAAATGTAATTGTATAACGTAACATTATGATAATTTCATATACTTCTATTTATAAATCAAATGTTTGATCTGTTATTTTTTGTGAAAAATAACGATTTTTTCTGAACTAGAATGAAACATTTATGACTTTTAATTGTGCATTATAGGTTAATGATGGATACGTTATATAAATATAATATTTGGCATAAACTTACTTTTATTTATATAGTCCCAGAAGTTTTAAGTGCCTAATTAAAATGTAAATTTTAAATATTTTTATATGGATTATTTTTGATCACAAAATATGGCATGAAATTCGCTTTATATTAGATAGTTACAGCTTTCTAATTTTATTGTTAGCTTTTTCCATTTGATCAAATAAAAGATTGAATAAAACGGTTAGTAATTTACAAAGAAGAAAGTAGTCCGTTGAGAAAGAACTTTTCTTATGCGGATTTAGATGTTACTCAAAAGGATAATATCTTTAAAATATTAATTAAGTAGGTAGGAACTTGAAATTAAAAATTTTTAAGCTCGCCATTTTAAGTCTGGCTATTACATCAGTTTCTTGTGCTTTCGCCCAAACGCCTGCACAACCAAACAAAATATTACATGTTGCTTATGAAGCGCCTGATGATGGTTTTGACATGGTTAAAACCACCAATTTTTATAGTGGCAGTATTGCAGAAGCTATTTTCGAGCCATTACTTAAATATGATTATTTAGCTCGTCCTGTGCAGTTAGTTCCTTATACGGCTGAAAGCCTGCCTAAGATTGAACAAGACGGTAAAGTTTATACATTTAAAATTAAACCAGGTATTTACTTCACCAATGACCCTGCTTTTAAAGGCAAACGCCGTGAATTGGTAGCCGAAGACTATGTTTATTCAATTAAACGCATTTTAGATCCTGAAAATAGGGCACCTTCTGTTTCATTTATTGATGGGAAATTGTTAGGTGCCGATGCGGTTGTAGCTCAAGCAAAGAAAACTGGAAAGTTTGATTACGCTGCACCCATTGCAGGAGTAAAAGCGCTTGATCGATATACTCTGCAACTCACCTTAACTCGGCAAGACTTTAATTTTCCTTATATTCTTGCCTATATATCTTTTGGTGGAGTTGCTAAGGAGGTTGTTGATTATTACGGTGACCGTATTGGCATGCATCCAGTAGGTACAGGACCTTACATGTTAAGTAAATATGTACCAAGAAGTAAGGTCGAGCTGGTTGCCAATCCTGATTATCGGGGTTTCGTGTGGAACTTTAAGTCAACAGGAACGCCGTGGGATAACCAGCTTGTTAAAGAAATGAGCGGTAAGAAAATGCCGCAAATTGGTAAAGTTGTAGTCAGTATTATTGAAGAACAACAGTCTCGATGGTTGGCTTTTCAGTCAGGTCAATTAGATTTTGATAGACTTACAGCAGATGCTGTTCCGCAAGCTTTAGATAAGGGACAACTTAAAGCGTCTTTTCAAAAAAAAGGAATTAAGCATTTCCCTAATAAAGAACCTGAAATTACCTATACGATGATGAACATGCGTGATCCGGTGATTGGCGGTTTTAGCCCAGACAAGATAGCTCTTCGTCGAGCAATTACTTTGGCATATGATCAAAAAGAAAGTATAAGACAGGCTTACAAAGGGCAAGCTGTTAGAGCAGAAATGTTTATACCTGAAGGTGTAAATGGATATAACCCGAAGTACAGAAGTAGCGTAGGATACAATCCGCTATTAGCCAATAAACTACTTGATCATTATGGTTATAAAAAAGGGGCTGATGGTTACCGAAACTTACCAAACGGGAAACCTTTGGTTTTAAAAATTAATAATGAAAATAGCTCAGCATCGGTTATTCATTCTGAACTCTGGAAAAAAAATCTGGATGCCATTGGCATTCGCGCTGACTTCAAGGTGAGTAATTTTGCGGATAATTTAAAAGCTGCAACTCAATGTAAATATATGATTTGGAGTGGAGCATGGATTGCTGACTATCCTGAAGGAGAAAATTTTGCACAATTACTTTATGGTCCAAACGCTGGGCAAGGAAACCATGCTTGTTACCAGTCTAAAACATACGATGCTCTTTATAATCAAGCCACTCATTTACCACCCCAACAACGTCTTCCATATTATGAAAAGCTTAACCGCCAGATTGAGGCTGATAATCCGTGGATTATTCATGTAACTCGAATTCGTAATTGGTTGATACAGCCGCAAGTTCAGGGGTTTAAACCTCACCCGATGATGAATACAAACTGGCAATATCTTGATATTACTCCTGTTAAAAAATAATTTTAGATAAAGATAAATATGACTGAAAATTTAATAAAACAGCTCAAGCATTGTGGTGTCGGTTTGTTACTTGCCAGCATGGCATTAACTGGATCTACAAGTATTTTTGCGAAAAGCCCAGCCGACCCAAATAAAGTTTTACGTTATGTATTCCCGACAGCTGAAACAGGTTTCGACCCAGCTTATATCCATGATTTATATTCGGCGCATGTAACCACTTCAATATTTGAAACTTTATATACGTATGACTATTTAGCAAGGCCCGCAAAATTAGTTCCTCATATTGCTACAACTATGCCACAAGTCAGTGCCGATGGTCTGACCTATACCATTCACATTCAAAAAGGTATTTATTTTACACCGGACCCTGTTTTTAAAGGTAAACCACGAGAATTAACAGCCAATGATTATGCTTATTCTTTTAAGCGCTTATTGGATCCGAATTTACGTTCTCCCAATAGCTGGTTGTTAGAGAACAAAATCGAAGGTATGGATGCATTAATAAACGCAGCCAATAAAACTGGAAAATTTAACTATGACCAAAAGGTAAGTGGTTTACAAACACCAGATAGATACACCTTAGTGATCCGATTAGTTAAACCAGATTATAACTTTCCTTTATTACTGGCACATGACCCGACAGGTGCAGTAGCACGTGAAGTAATAGAAAAATATAAGGATAAAGCTGGTTTTGTCATGGGACATCCTGTAGGTACAGGCCCTTATGTACTGAGTAAGTGGGTGCCAGCTTCGCGCATTGTTCTAAAAGCGAATCCCGATTATCGCGGCTTTACTTGGAACTTTGCAGCCAGTAGCCCTGAGGATGGGGCAATTGTAAAACGCCTTAAAGGTAAAAAAATGCCTCAAATAGGCACAATCGATATTCAGGTTATGGAAGAAAACCAATCACGATGGCTGGCATTTCAGCGTGGTGAGATTGATATATTTCAGCTTGAAGGGCAATTGGTCGCGAAGGCGATTAAAGACGGTAAATTAAGACCTGAGCTGGCTAAAGAAGGTGTGCATTTATCTCGTATTGTTGATCCTGAAATTAGCTATATTTATTGGAACCTTAAAAATCCGGTTGTTGGGGGAATGAGTAAAGAAAAAATTGCTTTACGCCGTGCAATTGCAATGTCTCGCTCACTAGATCAAGAAATTAAATTAGTAAGAAATGATGATGCCGAGCGTCTACATTTTCCAGTTCCACCCGGTGTAGTGGGATATGACCCTCAGTATAGAACCAGTACGCCATATTCGGTGAAAGCAGCAAATTTACTATTAGATAGATATCACTATAAAAAAGATGCATCAGGTTGGCGCACTCAACCAAATGGGAAGCCCCTTGTCATTGAATATATGGCTCGTAGTGACAGTATTGGTCAACAAAGTGCTGAACTTTGGAAAAAAAACTTTGATAGTTTGAATATTCGAATGGTGTTTAAACCAATGCTTTTTGCAGACCTCATTCGAGCGCAAAAACAGTGTGAAGGTATGTTTGGTGCGTCTGCATGGATTGCTGATTATCCAGATGGGGATAATTTTATGCAGAATTTTTATGGTCCCAATACGCATATGACGAACTGGTCTTGTGGTCCGATTCCAGAGTTTGACCAGTTGTATCGCCAAACCCAACAAATGAAAGCTGGCTCTGAACGGGATGCACTTTATCGAAAAATGACGCGTTTATTAGAAGTCTATATGCCTGTGCAGATGTCCTATGCCCGCTACCGAAATATGTTGGCCCAGCCGCGTGTCATTGGCTATAAAAAGCATCCAATTTTACATGCTGAGTGGATGTACTTTGATATTGATACAAATACTAAATCTAATCATTAAATGAAAAATCTGGAGATATGATGAAGAATAAAACACTAAAAATGACAACGTTATGTATGTTGGCTATAGGTATAAACCAATACGCTTCAGCTGAAACAACTCGTAGTACATTACCACTACTTAAAGCAAAGCAGCTTCCAACATGGTGTGATTCTAATTTAAAAAAAATTCAGCAACAGATTACAGACTTTGAGAAAACACCTGTTAATGCTAACGCAGCAGCGGCACCTATTTTAGCAAAATGGGATAAAATTTTTGCTCATTTTGAAGATTTTTCAGGTCCGATAAGCTTATATAGCAACGTAGACCCAGATGCAAAGTTGCGTAAGGCAGCCGAAGATTGTGAAATCAAAATTAATCAATTTCACACTGATATGTTTCAAAATCCCAAGCTATATAACTTGATTAAAAATACACAAGCAACGGACCCTGTTGATAAAAAATATCGTCAAGATATTTTGAGCCAATTTGAAGATACAGGTGTTCAACTTGAACCTACAAAACGCGCAAGAATGAAAGCTATTCTGGATGAATTGACTAAATTAGAACAAGAATATGCCCGTAACGTTCGTGATAACCCTGAAAAACTTGAGTTTACTCCTGAAGAGATGAAGGGTTTACCAGAAAGTTATATTTCAGGTTTGAAAAAGAATGCGAAAGGAAATTATTTGGTTGGTTTTGAATATCCAGAATATCGGCCATTTATGGAGTTGGCAGATAACGATGATGCCCGAAAAAGATATCAGATTGCTTTTACAAGACGTGGTACTGAGCAAAATTTAAAACTACTCAAGCAGGCAATAGATTTGCGTTATGAGTTGGCACAATTGTTTGGAAAAGCAAGCTATGCGGATTGGGTTTTAAAAGATCGTATGGCTAAAACCCCTGATGCTGTAAACCATTTTTTGGCAGACGTACAAAAAACAGTAGCACCCCTTGAACGTAAAGAAGTCGAAGAACTCCGAGCATTTAAAGCGCAAACTTTAAAAACGCCATTAGATAAAACTGAGATAACACGTTGGAGTGAAGCTTACTGGAGTGAAAAACTTCGTAAGAGTAAATATCAGATTGATCAGGAAAAACTTCGTGATTATTTCCCAACTTTAGCTGCTCAAAAGTGGTTGTTTGCCATTTCATCTGACCTTTACGGTATTGACTTTAAACCTGTCAAAGTAAAAGCATGGCAGGACGAAGTTGAATATTACGATGTAGTTGATAAAAAGACAGGAAAGCTTCTTGGCGGCCTATATATGGATAAATTCCCTCGTGAAGGGAAATATGGTCATGCCGCGGTTTGGGGAGTATACGGTGGTAGCACTTTAACCAATAGATTACCAGTTTCAGCATTGGTCACCAATTTTAACCGCAAAGGTTTAAATAGTGACGAGCTAGAAACTTTTGTTCATGAGTTTGGTCATGCCTTGCATGGCATTTTATCAAATACACGTTATGCCAGTCAGTCAGGAACATCTGTAGAACGTGATTTTGTAGAAGCCCCGTCTCAAATGTATGAAGAGTGGGCACGCCGTAAAGAAACCTTATCTAAAGTTGCCGATTATTGTGATCCAGCATGTCCACGTGTTGATGATGAGTTAATTGCACGTTTAAAAGCCGTGCATAACTATGGACGTGGTTTGCGTTATGCACGTCAGACACTCTATGCCCAGTACGATATGTCATTGCATACTGCTGATGCCTTAAAAGTAAAACCTTTGGAAACTTGGCAAAAAATGGAAGCCACTACAGCCTTAGGTTATGTACCAACAACTGAATTTCCAGGTCAGTTTAGGCATTTGATGGGTGGGTATCAAGCAGGTTATTACGGCTATATGTGGTCTGAAGTTTTGGCTTTAGACATGCTTTCTGCTTATGGCGATAACCTCAATAATCCGCAAGTAGGACAACGTTACCGTCAAACGATTTTATCGCAGGGTAGCCAAAAACCAGCTGCTGAGCTAGTGAAAGATTTTCTTGGTCGTGAGCCTGACAATAAAGCGTTCTTTAATGAAATTACCGGACAACGGGTTAAATAAGGAATTATCACTATGCTGGCATATGTTATTCGGCGTTTATGGCAGATGATTCCAACCATGTTGGGAGTAGTCTTACTTATTTTTATTCTTTTTAACTGGGTCGGTGGAGATCCTGCCTATATTTTAGCAGGCAAGATGTCTAATCCTGAGCAAATCGAAAACATTCGTAAACAGCTAGGTGTTGATCAGCCGTATTATGTTCAACTCTGGATTTTCATTAAGCAGATTCTGACTTTTGACTATGGTGCGAGTTGGAGTACTGGCGAACCTGTTTCCCAAATTATTTTAACTCGATTAGGGCCGTCATTAACGCTTTTAATTCCACTCACTATTTTACAAACCGTTATTTCAATTATTTTAGCATTGGCTGTTGCAGCGGTACGAGGTTCTCTAACCGACCGTATGGTCATGATGCTATGTACTATTGCTATGTCAATTAGTATTTTAGTTTACATTATTGTTTTTCAATATGTTTTGGCTTATCAGCTCAGTTGGTTTCCTGTACAAGGCTGGAGTGACACCTTTACCGAGAATTTATTTAAATTTGCCTTACTTCCAATTTTAATCATGTTAGTTGTGAGTATTGCACCAACCTTACGTTTATATCGTAGTTTTGTGCTTGATGAAATTAATCAGGACTATGTTCGAACAGCACGTGCCAAAGGTGTAGGTGAAAGCCGAATTTTAGGTGTACATGTACTGCGTAACGCTTCAATTCCTATTATTACCGACGTGATGTCAACTTTACCTGCATTACTCATAGGCGCATTTTTAATTGAACGTTTTTTTGGTATTCCCGGTATTGGTCGAGAGGTCATTATTGCAGTTGAACGAAGTGATTTTCCTGTTATTAAGGCAATTACAGTATACATCGCAGCTGCAACCATGATTTTTAACCTGATTGCCGATTTGGTCTACAAAGTGGTTGATCCACGTGTACAGTTGAAGTAGGTGGGCTATGCTGAGCGTTTTATCAAAAAGAAAAGAACAAACAAAAGCCGAATCTCATTCATCTGGCCTGTGGAAACTTGCCATGCGACGTCTTCGGGCTGACAAAATTGCGATGTCATCACTAGCGATTGTATTGCTTTATTTTATTATCTTGATTCTATCAATGACGGGTGTGATTGCATCTGACTGGAATAAGGAAGTTGCAGTGAGTTATGCACCACCCACATTTATAGGTGCAGATAAGACCACAGATGCTGGACAAAATGCAGCGGCGGTTGACGAGGAATTACCGATAAATCCAGTCGATCCATTAAAAGATGTTATCAAAAAACTGAATGCGCAGATTAAACAAAGCAAGAGTTCAGGGGATGCGATTGATTACTATGGTGTAGTTGATCCATTAGCCGATGATATGAAAGCGATCGATCAGCAACTTGGCGGACATTTATTAGACCAGCAAGCCGAGCTTAAAAGCACACTTGTGTTTGGCGCTGATAAGTGGGGACAAGACGTTTTAAAGAAAACAATTAAAGGGGCTGAAACTTCAATTATTGTTGGGGTGATATCGGCTTTACTTGCGGTAGGCATTGGTACACTTTTAGGTGCAATTTCAGGATATTTTGGCGGTTGGGTGGATGATATTCTCAACTGGTTTTACAACATTTTCACCTCAATTCCATATTTATTATTAGTGCTTGCTATTGCTGCCGTGCTTCAACAAAAAGGCATTTTATCTATTGTTCTGATTTTAGGTTTAACGGGTTGGACAGGCGTTTATCGCTTAATTCGTGCCGAATATATGAAACATACTGCACGTGAGTACGTTCTTGCAGCTAAAGCAATTGGCGTTGGACATTTCCGCCGTATGTTCATTCATATTTTTCCAAATGTCAGCCATATCGCTTTAGTCCAAATGTCGATTTTGGTGGTTTCTTTTATTAAATCTGAAGTCATTTTGAGTTTCTTGGGTTTTGGTGTACCAGTAGGTGTGGTGTCTTGGGGGAGTATGTTAAATGAAGCACAAAGTGAACTTCTTTTAGGTAAATGGTGGCAGTTAGTCGCAGCCTCTGTCGCAATGGCTGTTTTGGTTACGGCATTCTCAATGTTTACTGATGCACTTCGTGATGCATTAGACCCAAAGCTAAAATAAGAGGAAGGTCCAAATGATAGAACAAGAATATAAGAATGCGCCGTTGCTTCATGTTAAAAATTTACGGGTAAGTTTTAAAGGTGAAGATAAGCAATATATTGAAACCGTAAAAGGAATTTCTTTTGATATTCCAGCAAATACTACAGTTGCTTTAGTCGGTGAATCGGGTAGTGGTAAATCGGTAACTTCTTTGGCAACTATGGGATTACTGCCTGTAGGGCAAAGCAAAATTGATGATCAAGGTAAAATTATATTTGAAGGCAAAGACCTACTCAGTTTATCTCGTAAAGAGATGCGGAAAATCTGTGGTAAAGACATTGCCATGATTTTTCAGGAGCCGATGTCATCTTTAAACCCAGTTTTTACAGTTGGTAATCAAATTGCAGAAGTGTTGTGTTTGCATATGGGATTGAACCGTAAACAAGCCCGACAACGCGTTTTAGAGCTACTTAAAGAAGTAGGCATTCCTTCACCTGAAACTAAAATTAATGCCTATCCAAATCAACTTTCAGGTGGTCAACAGCAACGTGTCATGATTGCAATGGCGATTGCTTGTGAACCTAAACTACTGATTGCCGATGAGCCAACCACTGCACTTGATGTCACAATTCAAAAGCAGATTATTGATTTACTCGAATCGTTGCGTAAGCGCCGTCAAATGTCGATGCTTTTTATTACTCACGATTTGGCACTGGTCGGTGAAATTGCAGATAAAGTCATTGTGATGCGTCATGGTGAAATTAGAGAGCAAGGCGCTGCTGAACAGGTTCTTGAGCAACCTAAAGATGTATATACCCGAGCATTACTTTACTGTCGTCCACAAATATCACAGCGTCCTTATCGATTACCTGTGACCAGTGATTTTATGTGCCAAGAAGACGACATCTTGATTGAGAAAAGTTTTGATGCTTCGGAAATTCCGCAGCGCAAACGTGGCTTAAATGGTGATGAGCAAATTATTTTAGAAGTAAAAGATCTGAAAAAAAGCTTTTATAGTCGTAAAGGTTTATTTGGTAAAGAAGAGTTTCAGGCCGTAAAAGGAGTTTCTTTTAAACTTGCTAAAGGAAAAACTTTAGGTTTAGTCGGTGAATCCGGTTCAGGTAAAACAACCGTTGGACTACTACTCATGCGGTTACATGAAGCTTCAGGTGGGCAAGCTTTCATTGAAGGAAAAGATATTCTTTCATTAACTGAGAAAGAGTTTGCTAAATATCAACGTAAAATCCAGATTATCTTTCAAAACCCATATGCTTCTCTTAATCCACGCTTTACAGTTGGTCAGATTCTTTTGGAACCCATGCAAATTCATAACATTGGTAAAGATGATGCTGAACGTAAACAAATTGCGCTTGGATTACTTGAGCGAGTGAATTTACCTGAGCAAGCTTATTATCGCTATCCACATGAGTTTTCTGGGGGGCAACGTCAGCGTATTGCGATTGCACGCTGTTTAACCCTAAAACCTGAAATTTTGATTTGTGATGAATCTGTTTCAGCACTAGACGTTTCGGTTCAAGCACAGGTACTTAACTTATTACAAGACTTACAAGATGAGTTTGGACTCAGTTATATCTTTATTTCACATGACTTATCTGTTGTGAAATATATATCTGATCAGGTGATGGTCATGAATCATGGTGAAGTTGTTGAAATTGCCAATTCGGATGAGCTCTATGCACATCCTCAACATGATTACACTAAACGTCTATTGCAGGCGATTCCTCAAGGGATTCAACACATTTCATAAGCGTAAAGTTATGTCGTTAAGGGCACTTTCGAGTGCCTTTTTATTTGGTTTATAGGCTAAATGCTTATAAAATAAGAGAGTTAAAATACTGTAGTTTATTCTTGCTATGTGTGCCAACTTTAAACCTTTAACTCTTGCCCAATTGCAGCAACTCCAGTTGCCTGTGGTTGGCTTTAGCTATGCTGAAGAGGTTTACCCTGCGGGGACAATGCCACTATTATTTAAATTACCACAAGGTCTTGAGTGGCGTGAAGTCATGTTTGGCCTAGTTCCCAAATGGGCTGAAGATACAAACATAGCAAAACATACTTACAATGCCCGTCATGAAACGATTTTCCAAAAACCGAGTTTTCAAGAAGCTGCACTTAAATGTAAGTTTGGTGTGATTCCGGTGATGGAATTCTATGAAAGTAAATATATAAATGATAAACCTGAGCGGTGGGGTGTACGCCGTAAAGATGGACAGGCTTTTTATATTGCAGCAATCTATGAAATTTGCAAAATAAATGAAACGATTATTCGTTCTGCAAGTATGTTGACCATGGATGCTATAGATCATCCTATGATGAAAGATTTTCATGAGCCTGGAGATGTCAAAAGATCAGTTATTGTGATTCCACATGACCGATTAGAAGAGTGGTTGAGTTTGGAATCACCTGATATTTCAAGCTTTATCGAAGGTTTTCCAGTTGAAGAATTTGAATGCTCGCATGTACCAAAAGAAAAAATTATAAAACCTACACCACAGTTAAGCATGTTTGACTAATCTATCTAAAATAAGATGAGGTTATTGATATCAAATCTGAATCAATAACCTATATTGCTTATTCAATAGTTTTACTTAATGTTTGCACTTCTGAATCTTGAGCTAGATAGCTCAACTCAATTGGTGAAATCACAAAAGTGGTATTGTCTGATGTCTGTTTAAATACAAAGCCATATTCAAAAGACTGGCTATTTTTACTTGGTAACCAGAATAGATAAGGACATCCAGTGTAACTACCATCCCAACCCATTTCTCTTGCTAAAGCTAAAGCCGTATCTGATTTCGCAATGATTTCTTTGAGAGACTCTTTATCTCTTGTTGAAACATCACCATCATCGTCTGCAAATGTTTGTAGGAACTCATTTAAGGGCGTGAGTTCTTCCCAGTTATGTTCTATTGTCGAGAAATGATATCCATATAGCATCATGTGCGCTTTCTTCCATCTTGTTATTGTGTGATTGAACATAACAAGAAATATATGAAAAGGAAATGGATAAATCTGATTTAAGTTGTTTATTTTTCATAACTTATAGATTGTTTTTTGTACAAAATAAAGGCTTTTTTAAACACTATAATTATTCATATTAGCTATATAGCATGCACAGAAAGCAGCGCTTACCTAATGATTAAGATAAATGACTATTTTAGTAAATCAAACTGTTGGCGAATACTGAATTGTTCATAATTCACCTATAATAGAAATGAAACTATGTAGAGCATATTTATGTTTATAACAACTACGCGTCCACAAGATACTTTGATTAATCAGCTTCTTCCAGTTTTGGAACAAGCGAGCCAGATTTTATTACAAGAATATCAAAATTATTCTGCGGGTTATGAGTTTACTATTCACGAAAAACAAGATGATTCACCTGTAACTCAAGCAGATTTAAAAGTGAACCTTTTCTTATTAAAGCACTTGGCAGAGATTACGCCAGACTTGCCGGTTTTGTCTGAAGAAAGTGATTATAGTGCTCGGCATGAGTGGTCCACATGCTGGATGTTAGATCCTCTTGATGGAACTAAAGAATTCATACATGAGCGTGATGAGTTTACGATCAACCTAAGTTTGATTAAGGGTAAAGAAACGATCTTTTCAGTTATTGCTGTGCCATGTGAACAAGTCGTGTACTTGGGATATCTGCAAGATTTACCTTTTAAATATAGTTTCACTCAAAAACAGTGGTATCAATATCAAATAACTTCGTTTTCGCCAGATGAGCCTATTCAAATAGGACTTAGTCATGGCAGTAAAAACCCGAAATATCAAAAATTTATTCAACCTATTGAAGAAAAACATAGCATTATTCGACGAGAAGCTGGAAGTGCCTACAAATTCTGCATGATGCTAGAAGGTGAAATCGATATTTACCCGCGATTTCATCCAACTTCTGAATGGGACACAAGTTCTGGTCAAGGTTTGTTGGAAAGTATAGGCGGTGGCTTACTTACTCTTGATGGAAAACCTTTTGAATATAATCAGAGACACACGGTTTTAAATAAGGGCTTTATCGCATTTCGTGATCAGGAAAGCAAAAAAATAGCATTTGAAGCATTAGCCCAAGCAGGTGTTATTGATTGAGAGTTATGCCAGACATGTTATAGTGGCAAAGTATTGAAAAAAGATGACAAGATAAAAATGGCACTCGATTTATTGCCTAAAAGTATGTTTGAAGCAATTGATTTATTGCCCGATGCTTCAACTCCTGTAACCTTATTTACGCGTCATTCTCTAAGAGAACTTGTGGATGGGCAGGGCTTAGCTGGATATGACCTCCAACTCACTCCTCAAGGGCGTGAGCTTGCGCAGGCATGGGGTAACTATTTAATTAAAAATACAGATCGTGTTATTCAGCATTGTATTTCAAGTCCAATACAACGTTGTGTCGATACGGCTGCACTCATGATCGAAGGGGCTGATGCCGTAAGTCCTGAATTTAATACACATACGATTGAAATTATTGAGCAAGGATTACTGGTTGAGCCAGGGAGTTTTGTACTAGACATACAACAAGCTGCCCCTTATTTTAAAAAGCAAGGTGCTTTGGGTTTTATTAATAGTTTTGTAAATAATGCATTACCTGGTATGAAACACCCAATTACTGGTGTTTTAGATGTACTAGAGCTTATTTATCATACGCATCCTAAAACTCAAGGTGGGCTTAGTTTAGCTGTCAGCCATGACACTATTATTGCTGCAATTGTTGCTGTAATTTCTGGTGAAAATGAAATTAAGAAAGAAGATTGGCCTGAAATGATGGAAGGCCTATTTGTATGGTTTGAAGGCGAAGAATTTCCAAATTGCAAATTAAAATGGATTTGGAGAGGTAAGGCCTATGAGCTAAATGTAGCCAAATTTGGAAAAACGCTATAAGCTCAAAAATGATAGATAATAAAAAAAGCCCTATTGGGCTTTTTTTACATGCTTTAATTAGTTAGCTAACGCTTTAACTTGAGCATTTAAACGGCTCTTATGACGAGCAGCTTTATTTTTGTGGATGATGCCTTTATCAGCCATACGGTCGATTACAGGAACAGCTTTTTGGTAAGCTTCTGTAGCAACAGCATGATCACCACCAGCAATTGCACTTAAAGTACGTTTGATGTATGTACGAACCATAGAACGCAAGCTTGCGTTGTGTTTACGTGCAGTAACGTTTTGACGCGCACGTTTTTTAGCTTGAGCAGAGTTTGCCACTCTTGCACTCCTTGAAAATAAGTTGGTCTGGGCGGGCTGTGGTCAATCCAGTAAACTGGTGCAACCATCACCAGCCCGTAAACAAGTGCCATATTGTGATGAATAGACACCGTGAAGTCAAGCCTTGAGAACGTTTTAAGCTGTTTTAGGGGCTGTTAAAACGGTAAGAAAAGGTTAAATTTAAAACAAAGTTAAAGAGGGATGGATAAAAAATGACAGCAAGTAAGAAAAAAGCGATTGTGCTCGGCGCAACAGGGTTGGTCGGATTAGCACTTGTTGAAAAGCTCCAGCAGGCTCCAGAATTTGAAGCCATTACGCTGGTGGTTAGAAAAGAATCTCAAGTATTTAATACATATGACAAAGTTAACCAGCTCATCATAGAAGATTTCTTAATGTTGAATGATGAAGATGTGAATGGTTATACCCATGCATTTAGCTGTCTGGGAACAACATTAAAAAATGCGGGCTCAAAGCAAGGCTTCTACGCGGTAGATTATGAAATCAATGCCCATTTGGCAGATTTGGTACAAGATAAACATATTCACCTTTTATTGGTGAGTGCCCTTGGTGCAAATGCAAACTCACCAATTTTCTACAATAAAGTGAAAGGACAGTTGGAAGATTATATTGAGAGTTTGGGAATTGAAAAATTATCTATTTTTAGACCCTCTTTACTGATTGGTAAGCGCAGTGATGTACGGCTTATAGAGGATTTGGGGCAAAGTCTATTTAAATTTATTGAGAATAAATGGCAAAAACCATTCAAATATAAACCTGTGACGGCGGAGCAATTGGCTCATACCATGGTCGTAGCGGCGCTAACGCAAATTGAAGCATTCAAACGATATGATAATCTGAGCATACAGAAAACTCGATAAGGGAGAATGGAAGTGTCGACAGTACCGTTTGTAACATGTGATTTATTAGATGATAACCCTGAAAAAGACTTACAAGTTGTAATTCCCTCAATGGATGGAAAGTTCTTTCAAAGTTATGGAGCGCGTAAAACTTTTGGGGGACAGGTTGTAACAGTAAAGTGTTTTGAAGATAACTCGCGCGTAAAAGAGTTATTGGCAACAGATGGTACAGATAAGGTACTCGTTGTAGATGGTGGTGCATCTATGCGTTGTGCGCTTATGGGTGACCTGATTGCAGAATCGGCAGTTAAAAATAACTGGAATGGTGTCGTAATCTATGGCTGTGTACGCGATGTCGATGCCATTGCTAGCCTTGATTTAGGTATACATGCATTGGCAGCAATTCCCCAAAAAAGTAATCGTAAAGGCATTGGCGAAGTAGATACCACTTTGTATTTTGGTGGTGTCACAATTCAATCAGGCGATTATATCTATGCTGATAATAATGGAATTGTGATTTCAAAAGAAAAATTAGTGTAATCACAGTTTATAAAGGATCGCATGATGGTGAATCATCAAATTAAAGTATTACAGGCAGTTGTCTCTGCAATTGCTGAAGGTGGTCGGGGTGTAACAGGTACCGCATTTCCTCAGCAACCTGTAAAAGCCTTGAAGTTATATGAATTTGAAGGTTCACCATTTTGCCGTCGTGTCCGTGAAGTCCTTACACTTTTAAATCTGGATGTAGAAATTTATCCATGTCCTAAAGGTGGGACAAAACATCGTTCGGTCGTAAAAGAAAAAGGTGGCAAATTACGGTTTCCTTTTTTAGTAGATGAAAATACAGGTGACTACTTATATGAGTCACAAGAAATTATTCATCATTTATTTAAACACTACGGTAAGACTGGGAAGACGCCTCAGAAATTTTCGAGTTACCCAAACGTCCCTTATGCTGCATTTGCTGGGACCATATTAAATGGTGCTCGGGGAGTTTGGATAAATAAAAAAATCATTAATAGAGCTGTACCTGAACAAAAACTTGAGTTATGGAGTTTTGAGGCAAGTCCTTATTCACGAGTTGTAAGAAGTCTACTCTGTGAGTTGGAGCTTCCTTATATTCTGCATAATGTTGCAAAAGAAAGATGGCAAGATCAAGGCCCAGCTATTTTTCGCTTAAAACCGGGTAAATATGTGCCTCTAAAAGGTGGAAAACGAGAAAAAATATTGCCTGTTATGCAAGGTAAAATGCAGGTACCTTATTTGGTAGACCCAAATACGGGAGTGAAGATGTTTGAGTCTGCTCAAATCGTAAAATATTTAAAGAAGCAATATGGTCGTTGATTAATTAAGATAGGCTTTAGTAAGAGTTTAAGTCAATTTACTTAAACTCTTAGAAAGATCAGATTTCATAAGAACATGAATATGCTAAATTAAAGAGTTTAAATACCCAAATAAGGCATATTTTATGGAATGTATGAGAATTCAACCTGTAACGAGCAGTCCTGGTGAAAATGCACTATTTATCGTATTGGGACTCACTCAAGGTGATTCTGTAATAGAAAAAGTAAAAGATTTTGCTAGTAATTTTTCAGCATTAACTAGAAGTCTAACTAATCGTTATCCAGATAGTAAGTTTAATGCCACACTAGGTTTTAGTTCAAATGCATGGGATATCTTATTTCCAGAGCAAACGAAGCCTCAAGAATTAGAAACATTTAAAGAAATTAAAGGGCCGAAATACACGGCTGTTTCAACAGCTGGTGATCTATTTTTTCATATTCGTGCTGATCGTCAGGCTTTATGTTATGAGCTGGGTAATATAATCAATCAACAACTTGGTAAAGTGACTTATCCAATTGATGAAGTGCATGGTTTCCGTTATTTTGATGGACGGGCAATTATTGGCTTCGTAGATGGGACAGAGAATCCAGAACCAGTTATTGCAGCGCAATGGGCATTAGTGGGCAATGAAGATCCTGACTTTATCGGGGGAAGTTATGCTTTTATCCAGAAATATACACACGACATGGAAAAATGGCGTGGATTGAGTGATGAAGAGCAAGAAAAAGTGATTGGCCGTAAAAAGTTCAATGATATTGAGTTAGGTGATGATGAAAAGCCACTAACTGCACATAATGTAGTCAGTAAAGCGCATGATGCAGAAGGTAATGAGCTTAAAATTATGCGAGCTAATATGCCTTTCTCAAATCCTTCAAAAAATGAATATGGCACATTTTTTATTGGTTACTCGCGTAAATTTAGTACAACCCGACAAATGCTTGAAAACATGTTCTTGGGAAATGAGCAGGGCAATCTTGATCGGTTGCTTGACTTTAGTACTGCTCAGACTGGTACCTTATTTTTTGTACCAACGGTCGATTTTCTTGATGATTTAGGTGATGACTAGTCGTTAAACTAAAAGGCTTAAATGATGGAAGTAACTAGATTACTTCCATTGCTTGAATTGAAAATTAATATGATGTGATGAAATGTTTAAAAAGATAACGCAGCTTTTTCAAGGCTCAAAAGAAACACCAGAACAAATTTACTTGCGAGAGAATCTATTAAAATTTGATTCTGAACGCGGTCCTATAATCAAGGATGTGCTGATTAATGAGAAATGGTCAGAACATCTTGAGTATTTCTCAAACCGTAAATTGCAAAATTTTGATAATCTTCAGAAATTATTCCTAATTACTCCACAAATTAATGAAAAGATTGATCTGGAAATCGCAACCCAACGTTATGTAGAAAGATTAGGAAATACACAAGAAAAGCTACTTCAGCTTAAAGCGATTATACAAATATTAAATCAATATTACGTTTTGTTTTTGCGTGATAAATAATCATAGTTGATTGATTAAAAAATATAAAAAGTAGAGCTAACTAGTAGTTTGATTTTCAAAAAAATAACTCATTTCACTAAAAACATCATGCTACTATTAGGCTCATATCTTCTTAGCTGATAAAAGCCATATACATGTTTCAACAAGAAATCTCTCAATTGAATTTACAACAGCTCAAAGCCGGTGAAAAGCGTTGGGTGGGGTCGTTATTAGGTTCATCTGCTGCATTATTATTTAAAGAAATTGCTGTTCAGCATCCTTCTTTACTTGTTGTAGTCGCCAGAAATAACCAACATGTTGCTCAATTAGAAAGTGAACTTGAGTTTTATGGCATAAAACCGACAATTTTTCCCGATTGGGAAATCTTGCCGTATGATCGCTTGTCGCCTCATCAAGATATTGTTTCAGAACGTCTCGCAATTTTATCTAATATGCCTCAGAAGGGTGTATTGCTCATTTCAGCAAGTACTTTAGCTCAAAGAGTTGCACCGTATTCATGGGTTTTGGGTGAACACTTTGATATTCATGTTGGACAGAAATTCGATTTAGAACAGCAAAAGTTACGTTTAGTACAAGCCGGTTATCATTTGGTAGACACTGTTTATGATCATGGTGAGTTTGCTGTACGTGGCAGTATTATGGATATTTTTGCGTCAGGGCAAGAAGCGCCTATTCGTATTGATCTGTTTGATGATGAAATTGATACATTAAAATTCTTTGATCCAGAAACGCAAAGAACAACGAAGCCTTTAAAAAGTTTTACAGTTTTACCAGCAAAAGAATTTCCACTAAAAGAAGCCCGTTCAATTTTTAGAGATCGGTATTCTGAACTTTTCCCTACGGCTAATCCTAAGAAAAACCCGATTTATCAAGATGTCCTAGAGGGAATTGCTTCACCAGGAATTGAATTTTATTTGCCATTGTTTTTTGATAAAGCACAAATGCAATCGCAAAGTACACTTACAACGTACTTCCCAAAGAATTGCATTGTAATTACAACCAATGATATAGATACTGATTTAACTAATTTTTGGAAAGAAGTTTTTCGTCGTTATGAAGACAGGCGTCATAACGTAGATCAACCAATTCTTCCTCCTGAAGAATTATTTATTGCTCCAAATCATGTGCTCAGTGCTTTAAATCAATTTCCGCGTATGTTGGTGAGCGCAGAAATAGTTGAAGAAAAAGCTGGCGCTTTAAATCTTAAGGTAGAGCAGCCACCCAAGTTACCAGTTGATCCAAAAAAAGAAAAACCATTCGCGGTAGTCAAAAAATATATTGATGAAGCAAATCATCCGGTCTTGTTGGTTGCAGAAAGTGCAGGTCGACGTGAAAGCTTAAGAGATGGTTTACGTGCCAGTTTAGGAGATATCCCAGGCGTAGACAGTTTTGAACAATTTCAGACAAGTCAGTTTGCGATTGCTATTACAAATGCACCGCTAGACCGTGGTTTACTTTTAACAGACCAATTGTCGGTTATTTCAGAAAATCAGTTATATGAACATCGGGTAGTTCAGCGTCGTCGTAAACGTCAGCAAGAAGTTTCAGAAGAGTTCTTAATTCGCAGTTTGACTGAATTAAGTATTGATGCTCCTGTTGTCCATATTGATCATGGTGTGGGGCGCTATGCAGGATTAGTTACTTTAGCAATTGAAGGGCAAGATTATGAATTCTTGCAACTAAATTATGCTGAAGGCGCAAAAGTTTATGTGCCTGTGACTAATTTGCATCTTATTAGTCGTTATAGTGGTGGAGACCCAGATTTAGCTCCACTGCATAAAATTGGAAGTGATGCATGGAGTAAAGCTAAACGCAAAGCTTTAGAACAAATTCATGATGTTGCAGCTGAATTGTTACATATCCAAGCACGTCGTCAGTCAAAACCTGGTTTTGGTTTTGAACTCGATCAATCGCTTTATATGCAATTTGCCAGTGGATTTGCTTACGAAGAAACGCTCGATCAGGCGAATGCTATTGAAGCCACGCTTCACGATATGCAACAAGCTAGACCTATGGATCGACTTGTTTGTGGCGATGTTGGTTTCGGTAAAACTGAAGTAGCAATGCGAGCTGCGTTTGTTGCTGTGCAAAACGGTAAGCAAGTTGCTGTTTTAGTACCTACAACTTTACTTGCACAACAACATTATGAATCTTTTAAAGATCGTTTTGCTGATTGGCCTGTGCGTATAGAAGTGTTGTCACGCTTTGGCTCAAATAAAGCCCATACAAAAAATATTGAAGATTTAATTGCTGGTAAAGTGGATATTGTGGTGGGAACACATAAACTTTTACAAGAAAATGTGCAATTTAAAGACTTGGGCCTAATGGTGGTCGATGAAGAACATCGATTTGGTGTGCGTGATAAAGAGCGTATCAAAGCATTGCGTGCAGATGTCGATATGTTGACGCTTACCGCAACACCAATTCCACGAACTTTAAATATGGCTTTTTCGGGAATGCGTGATCTATCTATCATTGCTACTCCACCAGCCCGTCGTTTAGCAGTTAAAACATTTGTACAAGAACATACGGAAGCTTCTATTAAAGAAGCCATCTTGCGTGAATTACTACGTGGTGGCCAAGTATACTTCTTACATAATGAAGTCGATACGATTGAAAGGGCTGCTGAAAACATCCGTGTTCTTGTGCCTGAAGCTCGTGTGGCAGTAGCTCATGGCCAAATGAGAGAAAGAGAGCTTGAACAAGTCATGCAGCAGTTCTATCACAAAGAATTTAATGTATTGGTATGCTCAACCATTATTGAAACCGGAATTGATGTTCCAAATGCCAACACAATTTTGATAGAAAGGGCTGACAAACTTGGTTTAGCTCAATTACATCAATTACGTGGTCGTGTGGGACGCTCACACCACCAAGCTTATGCTTATTTACTGGTTCCTTCTATAAAACATTTAAAAGGTGATGCAGAGAAGCGTTTAGATGCAATCCAGCGTGCTTCAACTTTAGGTGCTGGTTTTATGCTAGCTACAGAAGATTTAGAAATTCGCGGTGCGGGTGAGCTTTTAGGTGAGCAACAAAGTGGTTCAATGCAGGCAATCGGATATAGTCTGTATATGGAAATGCTTGAGAAAGCCACTAAGGCAATTCAGCAAGGCAAAACGCCGAATTTTGATGCACCTTTGTCATTAACTGCAGAAATTATTTTACATATTCCAGCACTTATTCCAGATGAGTATTTAGGTGATGTTCATCAGCGTTTGTTGTTTTATAAGCGTATTAGTAATACAGATACTCAAGAAAAACTCGACAATATCCGTATGGAGTTAATTGACCGTTTTGGTGTTCCACCACAATCTGTAAAACACTTATTTAGTGTTCATCAAATTAGATTGAAAGCAGAGCAGTTGGGTATTACCAAAATTGATATCAATACACAAGGCGGTAATATAGAGTTTTCACCGGATACTCCAGTTCAAGCCATCAGTATTATTCAGTTAATGCAAAAAAATCCGACCTATTACCGCATGGATGGTGGGCAGCGTTTGAAGGTTATGGTTCAGCTTGAAGAACATGAAAAACGTATCCAGTTCATTAACGATTTGTTAGCGAAATTATTAACTGAAATACATGTATAAATGATGTTTTGAAGCATTTTTTACTGCATGTGAATTTTATGTAAGTTGATAGCATGGTTTTATGCATGATTTATCGGATCGAGTGGTGAATAAGTGCATAAAATCATTGTTATTTGTAATCAAACCAGACACTAGCAATACTCACATCAAAACTGATGTGATAGTATTAGCCATTATTGTTTATTGTCATTTATAAAAGATATGTTTAGTTTGCATCCACAACTTGCTCAAGATACTTTTTTTGTAGGCGATTTCCCGCTTTCAACATGTCGTTTAATGAATGATATGCAATTCCCGTGGCTGATTTTAATCCCTCGTGTGCCGGGAATCACAGAATTATATGAATTGAGCCAAGCTGATCAAGAGCAGTTTTTACGCGAATCAAGTTGGTTGTCTAGCCAGCTATCTCGAGTATTCCGTGCTGATAAAATGAATGTTGCAGCTCTAGGTAACATGGTGCCTCAGTTGCATTTCCATCACGTCGTGCGTTATCAAAATGATGTTGCATGGCCTAAGCCAGTTTGGGGCACACCTGCTGTTCCATACACAAATGATGTACTGGCTCACATGCGTCAAACCCTTATGCTTGCTTTACGTGGTCAAGGTGATATGCCTTTTGATTGGCGCATGGATTAAATCAATGCAATGCCACATTTATATGAATGTGGCTACATTGAGGTATGGAGGACAGGGTGCAATTAGAGAGGTTTATCGATAGAGAGCCTAAGCAGTTTGCATATTTTCATCGCTTGATGGGATATTCAATTCTGTCCTTAATTTTAGTGATCTATGCTTTTACCTCACCTAATACAAATTATCAGATCTACGTTCCACCTTTCTTCCTATTTTTGCTTTTTATTAGCTCAAAGTTAGAGCACTGGCTTCAATACCAATTTGATAAGAAAACACAAAAAAGTGTTTTTTTTGCAATTGATGCAATTGTTGTGGCGGTTACCTTAGCGGGTCTGCATCTTAATTTGGTGCCTACATTTATTGCACTTTTTGCATTATTTTATTCTGCAATTAATAGTCGTATTTCTTTCGCAGTCATTTGTTTGACTAGCTTGCTAGGCGCGATTATTTTTTATTTAAGTACTTTTTTCCTATTTGGTTTTTATACATATTTTGAACCGACTAGCCAAGAGTTAACTGTAATTACACTCTTAGGTTTGGTCATGTTTATCACCATTGGAAATTATTACCAACATCGTTGGGTTAAAAAAATCAGTCAGCAGCGCCAACATTACTATGATCAAATGACGCGCTATATTGCTTTTGCTAATCAGTTAAGTCGTTATGCACCGCTACAGTTGTGGCAGTCTATTATGCGCGGTGAAGCGGAAGCAAAAATTGAATATAAACGAAAAAAAATGACTGTGTTTTTCTCTGATATTCAGGGCTTTACAGAGTTATCAGAAACATTGATTCCTGATGATTTGGCATTTTTGCTTAATGATTATTTAAGCCATATGACGGAAATTGCGAAGCAGTATGAAGCTACTGTCGATAAATTTATGGGGGATGCTATCCTCATATTTTTTGGTGATCCGAATTCTCAGGGTGTAGAACAAGATGCTAAAGCCTGTGTAGAAATGGCAATCGCTATGCGTCAGCAAATGAAATTGTTACGTGAACGATGGAAAAAAATGGGCTATTCAGCCTTGCACATTCGTATGGGAATTAGTACCGGTTACTGCCACGTAGGAAATTATGGGGCAACGCATCGTATGGCTTATACCATTGTAGGTCGTGATGTGAATTTGGCAGCTCGTTTACAATATGCTGCTGAAATAGATGAAATCTTAATTTCGGATGATACTTATCAAATAATCAAAAGTGATTTTCTTTGTGCTCCCAAAACGCCAATTTACTTAAAAGGTATTCAAGGTGCAGTAAAGACATGGCAGGTGATGGAGAAGTACACGGGGAATAAGTCGGATCATCAACAATGGTTTGACTATGAGTATAAAGGCTTTCATTTAGTACTTAATTTAGAAGAAGTACAAAATTATGAATATCCAGAATTGGTAGAAGTACTTGAGAAAATGGTTCAACGACTTAAAGTTCAACAAACTTTAATTAATACTCAAGGCATTGCACGGTTAAGACTTGAAGATGAAGTTAAGCCAGTTGAAATTGATCAACAAGATCAAGTTTAAAACATGAAGTAAAAAAAAGCTGCTTTTAAAGCAGCTTTTTTATTTTAATGATTTTCGGAAGCGTGATTGATTGTGTATTTAGGAATCTCAATTTCTAAATCTTCATCAACAATCTTCACTTGGCAAGAGAGACGAGAATCTGGTTCAAGACCCCAAGCCCGATCTAAAAGATCTGCTTCAACGTCATCCATTTCTTCTAGACTGTCAAAGCCCTTGCGAACGACTACATGACAAGTTGTACAAGCACACGACATGTCACAAGCGTGTTCAATTTTAATTCCTCGATCAAGCAAACTTTGGCAAAGATTTGCATTTTGTTCGACTTCAAATTCTGCGCCTTCAGGGCAGATCTGAGCATGAGGAAGTACTTTAATGCGGGGCATATTGATCACCTATACCTTTAGTTTGAATTTGACCAATCTTCAAGTTTTGTACCTTTTAAGGCGTGGTCAATATGTCGATTCATACGTAGTGCGGCAAAAGCATCACTATGTACTTTAAGTTGTTCTACAGCTTTTTCAATTGCTTGAATATCATTGCCTTCAAGCTGTACTTTTAGCAAATTTTCAGCAGTTTTAAGCGCTTCAAGCTGCTCATCATTGAGTAAATCAGCATCAACTTTGAGAGCTTGTTCTAAAGCTTCAAGTTCACGTTGGGCTTCAACTTTGGTTTCTTTTAAATGACGCAGATTTTTATCTTCTTCTGCGTGCTGGAAACCTTCAATTAATAAGCGTTCAGTATCAGATTCTGATAGGCCATAAGATGGCTTAATATCAATTTGAGCCTGTACACCTGAAGTTGTTTCACGAGCAGAAACTGTAAGTAAACCATCAGCATCTACCTGAAAGGTAACCTCAATCCGTGCTTGACCAGCAGTCATTGGAGGAATGCCATGAAGGACAAATCTTCCTAATGAACGACAATGTTCTACCAAATCTCGTTCACCTTGAACAACATGAATAAGCATGGCAGTTTGGCCATCTTGATAAGTTGTGAATTCTTGACGACGAGCGACTGGAATAGCGGTATTACGTGAAATAAGACGTTCTACTAATCCACCCATGGTTTCTAAGCCAAGTGAAAGAGGAGTGACATCTAAAAGTAATGAGCCATCTTGGCTATTACCAATAAGCTGGTTAGCCGTGATAGAAGCACCAATTGCAACTACTTCATCAGGATTGATCGTACAAAGTGGTTCTTGATTAAATACATTACGAACTGCTTGCTGAACAGCATAAGAACGTGTAGAGCCACCAACTAAAACAACATTCTGAATATCAGTTAACTCAAGTTTCGCATCACGTAAAACGCGTTTACAAACACTGATTGTTTTATCTAAAGCAACTTGAATAATGCTTTCAAAAGTTGGACGATCAAGTGTTAGTACGTTTTCAAGTAGTTTTAACTGAACTGATTCTTGTGTAGATAGTTGTTCTTTTGCTTGACGAGCAGCAACAATAAATACTGCATAAGTTTCATCGTTAAGAGTATCGATATTGAGCTGCTTTTTGGCCCATTTAACAATGAGACGATCTAAGTCATCACCACCTAAAGCAGTGTGGCCACCTGTAGCTAATACTTCAAAGACACCTTGTGAGAAACGCAAGATTGATACGTCGAAAGTACCACCACCTAAATCATAAATTACATAGTTATGATCTGTAGCTAAATTAGTTTCTTGGTCTAAACCATAAGCCACAGCAGCGGCGGTTGGCTCATTTAATAAACGTAATACATTTAAGCCAGCAAGCTGAGCAGCATCACGTGTTGCTTGTCGCTGAGCTTCATCAAAATAGGCTGGAACAGTAATCACTGCACCATTTATTGGATTTTGTAAGCTAGCTTCAGCACGGTCTTTTAATTGCTTTAAAATTTCAGCAGAAATTTCAACAGGGGTTTTACGACCAGCACGTGTTTCAAAAGCTGGCATTTCATTTTCAGAACCCACTAACTCATATGGGTGTTGAAATTTAATATCTGCTTTTGAACGACCCATAAAACGTTTTACGGAAACAATTGTATTTTTAGGATCGGCAATAAGGAAAGGCTTTGCTTCTTCACCATAGTGAGTTGCATCATTTCCATAGTGCACAATAGAAGGAAGGAGCCTTCTTTCTTTTTCGTCATTGAGTACTTTAGGTTTGCCTGATAACACTGTCGCAACTAAAGAATGTGTTGTTCCTAGGTCGATACCAATCGCAATGCGGTGTTGATGTGGGGCACTGGATTGACCCGGTTCAGCAATTTGCAAAAGTGCCATGAGTTAAATCCCTTGAATATAATTTGGAAAAAGCAAAATTAAAAATCGTCGTCTAAATCAAAGTTGTCTTCGTCATCCAACATTTGATCTTCTGCTTTTTCAATGTCGTTAAGAACGCGCTGAAAGAAACGTAATTTACGTACAGTATCTCGAGCTTCGCCCCAGTCCTCATCTGCGTAATCAATTTTAAATTCGCGAACTAGGCCATCCATCCATTGAAACACTTCTTGTTTAAGTGTGGTCAGATGCTCTTGTGAAGTTGCTTCATCAAGCTGCTCACGAATTTCTAAAGCTGATTGTAAGAACTCAAAATCACTAATGGATTGATCGAGGTGGTGATCTTGCTTTTTGAGTGATAATAGATAAGCAGCGCGGCTATCTACTTGCGACAAAGTTTTAAAAGCTTGATTGATTTCACTTGATTTGATCAACGCCTGATCTTTATCTTCAGCTTTATCTGGATGATACTGCTGCTGCAAATTCAAGAAACTAGATTTTAAGCTCGCCAAATCGATATCGAGTGCTACGGGTAAATTGAACAACTCAAAATGATTCATTGGAAATGAGGTCCACATTAATTAAATACATTAAAACAGTGCTATAAAAAGACACTGTTTTAATGAGAGATGAAAGGAGAAAGCTTAGACAGTGAAAGATTCACCACAGCCACATTCACCTTTTTTGTTAGGATTGTTAAATTCGAACCCTTCATTAAGGCCATTTTTAACGTAGTCCATTTCTAAGCCCTCTAAATATACTGAGCTTTTTGGATCTACAAATACCTTAACGCCAAATTGTTCGAAAACTTGGTCATGTTCATCAATAGAGTCTACAAACTCAAGAACATAGGCCAATCCAGAACAACCAGAAGTTTTCACACCCACGCGAATGCCTTCACCCTTACCTCGATTTTTAAGGTAATTGCTAATATGAGTCGCAGCATTTTCAGTTAAATGAATCATGAAAACTCCAACGTTTACAATGGTAACAAATTACGCTTTAGATTTTTTAGTGCGGTAATCTTCAATCGCAGCTTTAATCGCATCTTCAGCTAGTACAGAACAGTGAACTTTTACTGGTGGAAGTGCAAGCTCAGTCGCAATATCAATATTCTTGATGGTTTGAGCTTCATCAAGAGTTTTGCCTTTTAACCATTCGGTTACAAGAGAACTTGAGGCGATTGCAGAACCACAACCATAAGTTTTAAAACGTGCTTCTTCGATTACACCGTTATCATTTACTTGGATTTGTAAACGCATTACGTCACCACACGCAGGTGCACCGACCATACCTGTACCAACATTTTCAGAGTTTTTATCTAAAACACCAACATTACGAGGGTTTTCGTAATGATCAATTACCTTTTCGCTATAAGCCATGTCGCTTCTCCAAACCTCGGGGTCAGCCTAATATTAATATGAGGGTAAAAATACTAATTTCAATGAATTAGTGTTCAGCCCATTCAACTGTAGAAAGATCGATACCTTCTTTATACATATCCCAAAGCGGAGAAAGTTCACGTAATTTCTCAACAGCGGCTTTGGTAATTGTAAGCACATGATCAATGTCTTCTTCAGTTGTGTATTTACCAAAACTGAAGCGGATAGAGCTGTGCGCTAGCTCATCAGATAAACCTAATGCGCGAAGAACATATGAAGGCTCTAAAGTTGCAGAAGTACAAGCAGAACCACTTGATACAGCAGCATCTTTAAGTGCCATCATTAAAGATTCACCTTCAACAAAGTTAAAGCTGACGTTTAAATAGTTAGCAACGTTTTGAGTTGGATGGCCGTTTAAGAAAACCTGTTCAAGGCCTTGTAAACCATTCCAAAGTTTGTCACGTAGTTTACGAATGCGTTCTTGTTCTGCATGCAATCTTTTGCCAGCAAGTTCAAAAGCTTCACCCATACCAACAATTTGGTGAGTTGCTAAAGTACCAGAGCGCATACCACGTTCATGACCACCGCCATGAATTTGTGCTTTTAAACGAACACGTGGGCTACGACGTACATATAATGCACCGATACCTTTTGGACCATAAATTTTATGAGCTGAGAAACTCATAAGATCAATTTTCATGGTAGATAAATCGATTTCAACTTTACCAGCAGCTTGAGCAGCATCTACATGAAAGAAGGTTTTATTGGCACGTGTTAACTCACCAATTGCTGCTACATCTGTAACTGTACCGATTTCGTTGTTTACCATCATAAGAGAAACAAGGACAGTATCAGGACGAAGTGCAGCTTTTACCATTTCAGGGGTAATTAAACCTGTTTGTGGTTCTGGTTCTAAATAAGTAATTTCAAAACCTTGTTCTTCTAATTCACGACAAGGATCTAGAACAGCTTTGTGTTCAATTTTACTTGTAATAATGTGTTTGCCTTTAGAAGCATAGAATTGAGCTACGCCTTTAAGTGCAAGGTTGTCTGATTCGGTAGCACCAGAAGTCCAAACGATTTCACGTGGATCGGCTTTAATTAAATTTGCGACTTGCTCACGCGCATATTCAACTTTTTCTTCTGCCTGCCAGCCATAAGCATGGGAACGAGATGCAGCATTACCAAAGGTACCGTCGAAAGTTAAACACTCCATCATACGTTCTGCAACTTGCGGATCTACTGGAGTGGTTGCTGCGTAATCAAGATAAATTGGACGTTTCATATCAAATACCTGTACCCGATAAAAGAGCTGAATCTGTGCCAGTCACATTTTGGCGCAATGCAACAGTTTGAACGTTGTCTCGGCTAATGAGGTCGGCAAGAGAGATTTTTGCTAAATAGTCGGCAATATGATGAGAGAGTTCTTGCCATAAATCGTGAGTAAGACACATTGCACCATTTTGGCAGTTAGCTTTGTGGTCGCAACGTGTTGCATCAACGGTTTCATTTACGGCTTCAATAATTTCTAACACAGTAATTTCATCAGCGTTTCGAGCCAAATGATAACCACCATTTGCACCACGGACACTAGAAACTAACCCATGACGCTTAAGTTTAGCGAATAACTGCTCTAAGTAAGCAACTGAAATAGATTGACGTGCGGCAATTTCGGCGAGCGTGATCGTTTGTTCAGTTGGCTGCAAAGCTAAATCAAGTAGAGCAGTCACTGCGTAGCGACCGCGAGTTGTAAGGCGCATGATTCGATACACATGTTAAGACTAGATAATAGGATTTTATGAATCCCGACTAAAATAGTCAAGTTTTTTTATTTTTAATTCAAGTGCAGGAACAAAATGGAAAAATAATTTAAGCAACCCACAAATTATATATGAAAAAAACAATAAATATCAGGCTAATTATACCAAAGCCTAAGTTAATGTTGCGTTGACGTTGTTGTAAGCGAGTAATTCGATTTTGATATTGTTTGATTTCCACATGAAGTGAATTGATTTCTGAACGTTGTTGATCAATTTTTTCAAGCAATGGAGCAATGCGTTTACGTGAAGCAAGGGTTTCAGCTTCATCATCTGGTGTGTTAAACCATTGCTTCCAGTCAGCTAACAGTTTAGGCAGAGTAAGATGAGAAATTAAATCTAATAACTCTTTTTTCGTTTCTTCATCACCATCAATACGCATGTTCTTAAGACTACGCTGGTTTGAAAAAGCGAAAATCTTAATCAAATCGATAAGCGTACTATTGATTTCAAGATCAATACGTCGGTCAAAGGAGTGGATATCGAACAACAAACCCTTTTCTGTAAATTGAACATAAAAGTCAAAAAAAGGAAGGTAGCTATTGATACGAATAGTTGTTTTGTTTGAAATAAACTTTTTCGCTTGCAAGCGAAGAACACCATCGTGGGTGAGAATAAATGAAAAGAAAGTTTCTAAAATAATTAGAACAATATTCAGCAACAGACGGGGATGTTTTTGTCTTTGTTGCGTTTCACTCATAAAAGTTTATCCTTACAAATAGCAGTTAACCGAAGAATGGGACATCCTATCCCAAACTTTAATAAATGTCCTGTTAAATATATTTACACGACTTAATTGCTTTGTAGAACAGTTTTGTAAATGGATCAAGTCTTTACTTTGATATTATAGAAATATTTTGTGGTCAAATCAGTCATCATCTCTCTCATCTGATTAGGAGCTTAGATCAATGGATAATGCAAATATAGATACCCCGACAGAAGAGTCAGAAGAAAAAAACAAATTAAAATCAAGAGGTTCAAGAAAGTCGGCTTTGGATTTTAGAAAGTATACCAAGCAAATTTGGTTAGCAGGGCTAGGGGCTTTTTCACGCGCAGAAGAAGAAGGTAATAAGCTATTTGACTCTTTGGTCAAAGTAGGTGAAGAACTGGAATCTAAAACAGGAGACTTAGCAGACACTACTGTTGGTAAGGTCACAGAAAAAGCAAAAGAATCTGTATCTGAAACAAAAGATAAAGTAGAAAAAATTCTTGATACCAGTGTTAACCATTCTTTAAACCGGATTGGATTGGTGACTCCGAAGGATTTACAGCACATTGAACAGCTCTTGGTACAGCTTCATATTAAGGTGGATGCTTTAATAGAAGAAAACCAGCAGTTGAAAGAAAAATTGAATAAAAAGTAAAAAATGTTGGGATTTAGCAAATATATAACAGTTTTTTAGCATTTATTTTCGCTAAAAGCCCTGCTCTAGTATTGCGTTTTCCCCCAAAGCATTGCTATAAAGGCGTCATGGCCTTTTAAACTATAGCCTTGGACCTTAAACAAACGATATTAAGAGGATGTTTTATTCATGAATAAATCAGAATTAATCGATGCAATTGCTGAAAAAGGGGGAGTATCTAAGACTGATGCAGGCAAGGCACTCGATGCGACAATTGCGTCAATTACTGAAGCACTTAAAAAAGGTGACACAGTAACTTTAGTTGGTTTTGGTACTTTCAGTGTTAAAGAACGTGCTGCACGTACTGGTCGTAACCCTAAAACTGGTGAAGAGCTTCAAATTAAAGCAACAAAAGTACCTAGCTTCAAAGCTGGTAAAGGTCTTAAAGATTCAGTAGCTTAATCTTTTAAGATGATTAAACGCGCCAATATAGGCGCGTTTTTTATTAAAAATCTGAATTGACCAATATTGCTCATTCATTGATTGTGGTTTTTCAGTTAAAATTCGCCTCGAAATAAAATATTGGAATACTTATGGAATCGTTTCGTACAGTCATTAAGGGTTGGCTCGGCAAAGTCCTTCTAATTTTGTTTTTGACCCCTTTAGCACTTGTAGGTATTGAAGGATATTTTAATAGGGGAAACAAGGCTGATGTTGCAAAGACAGTAAATGGCCAAGAAATATCTAAAAAAGACCTTGAAACTTTAACTCAGTCTTACAAAGAACAATATTTAGCTGCTGTTAAAGGTGATGAGAGTTTACTTAATTTGCCTGTTATTCAGGCTAAAGCACTCGATATTTTAGTGTCACGTAATTTACTAATTCAACAAGCTGAAAAACTAGGTATTTCACTGAGTGATACTCAAATTGAGCAGATGTTAGCTCAGCAGCCTAGTTTGCAAGAGAATGGACAATTCTCGCAAAAACTCTATGAAAATTATTTACGTTCTATTGGTATGACAAGTCAGGGCTTAATATCTAGCCTTCGTCAAGATCATGCTTTAAAAATGCTAACTTCAACTTTTTCTGATTACTCTTTGGTAAGTAAAGTTGATTTAATGCAAATTGCGAATTTGCAAACTGAACAACGTACATTACATTTGGCTAGTATTAAATTAGATGGTTATAAAACTGGTTTAACTGCCTCTAATCAAGAAGCTACAGATTATTACAACAAACACCAAAATGAGTTTAAACAACAAGCTTCTGTTGATGTGGATTATGTTGTTGTGTCTCCATCACTGATGGCTAAACCAGCTCCTGCAACTGAAGCTGAACTTCAGCAAGCATATAGCAAGTTCGTTGAAACTCAGAAAAAAGATGCTAAACGGACTGTGAAGCATATTTTAATTACTACAGATGCTCGTGATGATGCAGCAGCTCAAAAACTTGCTAAAGAAGTATATGCGAAAATTCAAGGCGGTCTTACATTTGCACAAGCTGCATCTCAGTTCTCTGAAGATCCAAGTTCGAAAGCAAAAGGCGGTTTAGTTGAAGCATATGCGCCGGGTGTTTTTTCCGATGCGTTTGATAAAACTGTAGTAAGCTTAAAAAATGGACAAATTTCTCAACCAGTAAAAACTCAATATGGTTATCATATTATTGAGGCAGAAACTCAAGCTAATCAAATCCCTTCATTCGAAGCAGAGAAGGCGCGTTTAACTGCTGAGGTTGAAAAGAATAAAGTTGCGACTGTTTATTCAGATACCGTAAATAGTTTAAATGAAACGATTGTTGGTAATGATTCTTTAGAAGCTGTTGTGCAAGAAGTAAAAGGTACAAAAGTTGAATCATTAAATGGCGTAACTTTACTTACACAAAATCCATATTTAAGTGATCCAAACGTTAAAATTAAATTGTTTAATGATGACGTGAAAAATGGTGACCGTAATACATCATCTAATATTCAATTAGCGAATGGTGATACGGTATGGGTTAAAGTACGTGATTATCATGCTGCTGGTGTAAAACCTTTAGCACAAGCGATGAATGAAGCGAAAGCAAAAGTTATCGATGAAAAAGCGCGTAAAGCTGTTCAAGCAAAAATTGCTACAATGTTGGCTGAATTTAAAACTCAACCAGCAGATCAAGTTGTTGCTAAAAATAAAGTAGCATTTGAATCGGCTGGCGTATTTAGTCGTTCACAAGGATTAAAGCGTGAAATTGAGCGTGCAGCATTTAGTGCAGCTACACCTAAGCCAGGTATGTGGTCTGTTTCAACAGCGAATTTACCAAATGAGCTGGTTGTTGTTGCTGTTTCAAATATAAATTCATCTGCTGCGAATGCTATTCCTGCTGATCAGTTACAGCAGTTAAAGCAACTTTATCGTCAATCGCGTGGTCAACAAATATTAGAAGATTACAGTCAATATTTAAAATCACATGCGAAAATTAAATAATAATTTGATTCAATAAAAAAAGCGCCTCGGCGCTTTTTTTATTGGCAGTTAATCTAAGCTGTGTCCAATATATTGCTGTCTATATTGTTTAGGAGATAAATAAAAAATTCGTTTGAATGCCTGACTAAATGCTGTTTCGGATGAATAGCCGACCTTATTTGAAATTTGCTGAATTGATAAGTTGCTTGTGCGTAAATACTGACTTGCCAAGCGAAAACGATAGTGCTGTAAATATGTGAGGGGTGGCTCACCAATAATACTGTTAAATATATTCGCAAATTTAGAACGTGACATACAGCATTGTTCAGCTAAAGATTCAACTGTCCATGTGACTTCAGGTTGGCTATGAATAGCAGATAGTGCATTGCTCAGTTCAGGATGAGTTAAGGCACTTAACCAGTTTTGTTGATCTGTCATTTGTTGAATATGATCACGGATACATTCAATGAGCAAAATACTGACTAAATGATCAATAATTTTGTCATGACCCGGCCTGATTTTTTGAGTCTCAATGGCTAGAAAATAGAGTCCAATTTGTAGCCATTCAGGTGGGTTGGTTTGATTTTCATGCTGAATATGCATGATGGATGGCAGTGCATTAATGAGTGGCCCAGCCATATGAGTATCGATTTGGCAACGTAAACATAGCAATAATGTATTATCTGGAGATGAAGTACCAAACTCGATTGCGTCTTGTCTGTGACCGTTAAAAAGCGAAGTGATATCCAGAAAATCTACCAACTTACTCGCTGTTGATTTTGAGTCAGTCGCACTATGTGCTTTCCCAGAAGGAATTAAAATAATATCACCAGCAGTCGCAGTTATTTTTTCTGAAGCATTAAGTTGTATATATACTGAACCAGTTAAAACAATATAAGCAAGTAGAGCAGATTGATCTTGTGTTTTAAAAGCCCATTCTCCTTGCGCTTTTAAATAGATGTATTCAGACTTATTAAGGTGAATATCATCAAAAAATTTACTTAGTGCATCCATATTTAAATGATCAATCATTATTTTAATAAAATTATAGTGAGCTACAAGAATAGATCAACATGTGTTTTTAGGACAGAAAAGTGGAAGAAAATGCCAAAGACTTTAACATAGGTTTTTTGGACGGTTACTACTGTTAACTAAACACTATTTCTTTAACTATATAGACATATAGAAAAAGGAAATATAGCTATGAATGCACCAGTAAATGTTCAGCAAGAACTTATGCCAGTGCCTGCGTCTATGCGTGAAATAGATCGCAAACGCTTTTTATGGATGATTAGTCCTGCTTTACCTGCTATCGGTTTAGGTATTTTAGCAGGTTATCAGTTTGGTCCACGCCCTTTAAAGAAAGTCTTTGCTTTAGGTGGTCCACTTTTATTACATGTCGTGATTCCAGCAATTGATACTATTATTGGGAAAGATGCTCGAAATCCGACAGATGAAGAAATTAAGCTTTTAGAAAAAGATCCATATTATTCTCGTCTTGTGAAGAGCTTTATTCCTCTACAGTATGCTGCAAATGTTTATGCATGTTATTTAACAAGTCGTAAAACGACATCTTTTATTGATAAGATTTTACTTGGTATCTCAATGGGTGCAATCAATGGTATTGCGATTAATACAGCCCATGAGTTAAGTCATAAGCATGATCGTATAGACCATATTCTATCTCATCTTGCTTTAGTTCCTACAGGTTATAACCATTTCCGTATTGAACATCCTTACGGTCACCATAAGCGTGCAGCAACACCAGAAGATCCAGCTTCATCACGTATGGGTGAAACATTCTATGAGTTCTGGCCACGTACAGTTATTGGTTCTTTTAAATCTGCAATAGAAATTGAAAAAAATCGTTTAAAACGTAAAGGTAAAGAATTCTGGTCTTCAGATAATGAATTATTACAAGGCTGGGGAATGACCGCTGCTTTTCATGGATCCATGATTGGAATCTTTGGTAAAGGTACAATTCCATATTTAGCGACCCAAGCTTTTTATGGTATTAGTCTTTTCGAAATTATTAACTATATTGAGCACTATGGTTTATTGCGTCAGAAAAAAGCTGATGGTAATTATGAGCGCACAATGCCTGAGCATAGCTGGAACAACAATAACGTAGTAACAAACTTATTCTTGTATCAGTTGCAGCGTCATTCAGACCATCATGCATATCCAACTCGTCCATTCCAAGCATTACGTCATTTTGATGAGGCACCAGAGCTACCAAGCGGTTACGCAAGTATGCTACTACCAGCATTAATCCCTTCATTGTGGTTTAAAATCATGGATAAGCGAGTTTTTGATCACTATAAAGGTGATTTAAACAAAGCGAATATTTCATCAAAGCGTCGTGCAAAAATCTTTAAGAAATTTGGTGTAGTTGATAAAACGTTAGATAGTACAACTACCCAATAAATAAAAATATTAATTCCTGAAATACGAAGCCCTCTAGTTTAATAGCTAGAGGGCTTTTTAAGTTTTGACATAAATAGCTAATAAAAGAAGGGAAAAATTTCCCTTAATTATTATTTTAGTTCGCTAGAAGATTTACCAAGTTCTCGGCGGGCAATAATCAATTGTTGGATTTGTTGAGTACCTTCAAAGATATCGAGAATTTTTGAATCGCGTGCCCATTTCTCAAGTAACTCATCTTCGTTATAACCAACACTTGCTGCCAATTCGACACATTTTAAAGTAATCTCGTTACCAACACGGCCAGCTTTGGCTTTCGCAATAGAAGCTTCTTTAGAGTTTGGCTTTTTGTTATCTGCCATCCACGTTGACTTTAACATAAGCAGGCGAGCTGCTTCCCACTCAGCTTCCATACGGTAGATTTGTGCTGCAAGATTAGAAGTATGTAGATAAGGGGTAGAATAATCTGGATCAAGTTGGTCTTTAAAAATTTCTTTAATACGTTCTAAAGAAGCTTTAGCACAACCAACCGCCATCGCTGCAACCAATGGACGAGTGTTGTCAAAAGTTTCCATTACTCCGGCAAAACCTTTTGCAACATCGACTTCAGCATTTCCCAAAAGGTTCTCAGCAGGTACTCGGCAGTCAATAAAACTAATAACGGCAGTATCTGAAGCTTTAATTCCCAATTTATGTTCGAGTCGTTCAACCTTCATTCCAGGCGTACCTTTTGGTACTACAAATGATTTAATAGCTGCACGTCCCAGTTTTTTATCTAAAGTCGCCCAAACGACGACAGAATCTGCACGTTCGCCAGATGTCACAAAAATCTTTTCACCATTTAAAATATAGTCATTACCATCTTTGGTTGCAGTGGTGCGGATCGCGGCAGAGTCAGAGCCGCAACCTGGCTCGGTAATCGCCATTGCAGCCCATGTTCCTTTGAAGCGCTCTAATTGCTCATCATTTGCAACAGCAGCAATGGCTGAGTTCCCAAGGCCCTGACGTGGCATACTTAGTAATAAGCCTGTATCGCCATAACACATCTCAATAATCCCTAGAGCGGTAGACATATTGGTTCCGTTACGAATACCTTCATTGTCTGTATCGCCACGTTTGCCAGCACCCGCAGCTCCGGCATTAATACCTTCGCCACCTTCATTCATACCATCAATGAGTGAAGCTAACATATTGAGCTCTTTTGGATAAGCATGCTCAGCTTTATCATATTTACGAGAAATAGGGCGTAAAACATTGATCGCAACATCATGTGCCTGATCAATCATCATTTTGAATTTTTTAGGATTTTGTAAATTCATTAAAGTATTCTCTGATTGATCATTTAAGCATGTAAGCCAGATTGTAAAATTGCGGTAGCGCGTAAATCACGATACCAGCGTTCAACTGGGTGTTCTTTTGTGAAACCATGTCCACCAAGAATTTGCACACCATCTGTACCGATTTTCATGGATTTTTCAGCACAAAGTAGTTGGGCTAGATAAGCTTCACGGTGAAATGGCTTGCCTGATTCTGCAAGGCTTGCTGCGTTTAAAACCAGCATACGCATTGCGTCAATTTCAATTGCCATATCTGCAATCATGAAAGCGACACTCTGGCGGTGAGAAATTGGTTCACCGAAAGCAGTTCGTTCATTGGCATATTTAATACAATAGGCTTTTACAGCTTCACAAGTACCAACAGCCATTGCACACCACATTAAATTTCCTAAATCTAGAAAAGCAGTGTAATCAAAGTCTGTTGCACCTAAGCGTAGAGCAGGAGTGTGATTAAAGCGCAAAGTTGCTGTTTCTGTCGCTTTAAGGCCCATAGCAGGCGTATTTTTAATAGAAATGCTATCGTTGCATTGCACTACAAATATATCTGGCTTGCCATTAAAGTCCGCACTTACTAAAAATACATCGGCCAGATCACCTAAAATAACAAGCGTTTTTTCACCATCTATAAAAAACTGATCATTTTCAAGTGATGCTTTGGTTTTTAAAGTGTAAGGATTAAATGCTGGAGTTGCTTCTTGTACAGCAAAGGTTGCTGTGATGTCTGAGTCTTCGGCAAAACAAGGTAGGTATATCGACTGAACTTCAGCAGAACCCCAACGTGTAATTGCATTAATAACGCTAAATGTACTGAGTAATCCTGCTGTAAGGCTAAAATCACCTTCAGCCAATTTTTCAGCAATCAATAAGTTACTTACAATATTCTGTTCAGTTGCTACACCGCCTAATGCTTCTGGAAGTGCATAGTAGTTAAGACCTAGATCTTCTACATATTGCCAAAGGCTTTCTGGAAACTGGGCAGTTTGATCAGCATCATGAGCTAACCCTAATAAAACTTCTTGAGCAAATTGAGACATTGCATCAGAGGTCATTTGTTGTTCTTCAGTTAGGCTTAAATCAAACAGAGTTTTTTGTTGTTGAGGCAATCGCTGTTGAGAGATTTTTTTCGGTTTAAATGCTTTTTGAGTTTGACTTAATGCTTTAAAACTAGCTTTTGAACCTTGATATAGGGATTTTTCAACAAATTTGCGTAACTTGAGTTGATCAAGTACATCGCTTCCAGCCAATTTAGTGATCAGCGATAAACCCAAACCCTGAGCTTTATTGATCATACTTGTCATGATTATGGTGTCCTAACACGTTGTTATTGTTTTATGCTGACACGCATCATAGTAAAAGACTATGTCGTTACTGACATTCAAAAAATGAGTGGATAAATGGTAGGTGAAAAATAAGCGTATTTTAAGTATATGATTTTATTTATTTAAAATAATTTTTTTGTGGTGTGTTTAGAGGGGTATTGACTAGAATGACATGGAATCATTCTAGCCGTTCACTAAATTAAGCGAAGTTACGAATCATACGACGTACATTTGTTTTTGCATCGATGACTGTCATAAACGTATATGCCCCAATAAATTTACGGCTAATAAACATAAATTCTTTTGGAGGAACTGAGAAATAACGTGATGCCATTGATTTACTTGCTTGCTGCATAACACGGCTATGTAACTGGCTTTTCTTCCAGTCATAACGTTCATGTTCATCCATTAGACCAGCAGGCATATCTGGATTATTTGATGGTGTGCTAAATGCTTCTGTCGCTAATAGAAAAACATCGGCCATACCTGGCTTAATGCTTTCCGGCATTGCATCAAAAAATTCATAACCAGTCATGGCTTGTATCATTAATTGTTTATCATGTTGATAACCTGCCTGAATTAGATTACGGGCAACCGATAACAAGTGGTCATCAAACTGACGGATAGCACCAAAGTCTAATAATACAATCTTATCCTGAACATCTTGGCCATTACCTAAACGGACAAGGTAGTTACCGAAGTTAGGATCGGTTTGCATTTCGCCCCATTCAAAAATTTCACGAACAGCAATTTCTAATGAAGCTTCACCAAGCTGATTACGACGCTCTTGGGGCAAAGACAACATAACAGGGCTATTGATTGGAACACCGCGTTCGAAAGTCATGCAGAGTACTTGGTTGGTACAATACTCATCTACAATTGTAGGAACAATATAACGCTCGTCATCTTTTAAGCGTTCACCAAAGCGACGAGTAGTGGCAGCTTCAACATCATAGTCAACCTCACGATGCATCATCTCACGCACTTCATCAAACCACTGATCAAATTCACGGGTTTGTGGCACCATACGTGTCAGTTTAAGCATGTTTTTAAACAAGCTCATATCTGAATCAATGGCGTTCGCAACACCTGGATATTGAATTTTTAGAACTAATTCCAAACCATCTGATTTACGTGTTGCACGGTGTACTTGTGCGAGAGAGGCAGTACCAATTGGTTCATGATCAATTGTTAAATCATTTAACTTAGCGCCCAGTTGTTCTTGTAGATGTGGCTTAATTGCAGGCCAATCTAAAGCAACAGTTTGGTTATTTAGGGTATTTAATGCTTGTGTAATCTCTTCTGGTAAAAAATGTTCACCATAAAGAGCCATCATTTGCCCAATTTTAACAATAGAACCCTTAAGTTTACCTATTTCAGAAACCAGATAATTAGCTTGTTCGCTCATCGCTTTTTTACGTTTCTTTTCTTTGTCTTCCTCATTAGAAAAAATAGAAGAAGCACTTGCAGTTGCCCAACGTGTTCCTGCAAGTAAAGAAGCTTTCGCGATTGATAAGCGTCGATCCATGGAAGAAGTTTTTAAACTCTTAAGCTTATCTTTCTGATTTGACATGAAAATAGAATCCTATGCGCATCATGCAGCCAAACGCTGTGATCTAAAATTGTAACGAATATTACATGTTTTGAGCGTATTAAAATAGTTCTCTCAGACTGAATGATAGGTCGAAATCGCCATCTTTATTTCATTAACTATTAAATAGCCTAAGCAATTTATAAATTTAAGAAATTAAGAGCATTCAGATGGGTAAAATTAAGATAAAATGGACCTTTGATAACAAAATGGATTACATTTTAAATTGAATCTTTAATTCAGATTTCTGCATCAAATGAAGGCGATTATTCTGAATATGTTGCAATAACATCTGTTTGACTGAATCATGCATGAAACCAAGTGCATGAGCTTTTACAATAATGATGCTAGGCAGGGTATAAAAGAAGTACTTAACATCATCAAGATCTGCATTATTAAAAATACCTTGTTCAATTAACGTCTGCTGCAAAAACTGCTTTTCGTTTAATACAGAATCTGAAGATTCATCCCAAAAACGGTGACGCATAGCCATCAGATTGTTGTGCTTATAACTCATAAAATTGCCAGCTCAGACTTCAAATCTAAATAAAATATATGGAGTCGAGCAGCGAATATCAAGTTGAGATTATTTTTTCTTCAGTTGCTGATTGATTTTTTATGTAACTCTTGTAAATAGCCTAAGCAAATTTAAAAATTTTTTTAAAAATCCTATAATCTAAACAATTTCATCTATAAAACTACTTATCATGACTCCTGCATGTAGATTGTTAAAAAGTAATAAAATTGAATTTTCTATTCATGAATATGAACATGATTCAAATGCCAAAAGTTTTGGATTAGAAGCAGCTGAAAAATTAGATTTGGATGTAAAAGAAGTATTTAAAACTCTAATGGTAAGTGATGATAAAAATTATTTCGTTGCTGTCTTGCCGGTTAATCACCAATTAAATTTAAAAAAAGTAGCTACGGCGTTTGGATGTAAAAAGTTACAAATGGCTAATCCTAAAGATGCTGAACGTTTAACGGGATATTTGGTAGGAGGGATTAGCCCTTTAGGCCAAAAAAAACGTTTAAAAACTGTCATTGATGCATCGGCTCAAAACTTTAGCAAAATTTATGTCAGTGGCGGAAAAAGAGGGCTGGATATTGGTTTAAATCCTAAAGATTTAGCACAGCTTTTAAATGCTCAATTTGTTGATGTGCTTGATCAGTAAGAAAAGTTTAGAGGAATACTCTAAGAACTAATCATTATTTTTATCTACATTGAGAAAATACTTTGTTGAGAGGTATAGCTCATTGTAGATACTTCTTTATTTTTCAAAAAGAGATAAGCATAAATAATTGCAAAAAAGCTTGAATCATTAAATGAAAATGATTATCATTATTGTTAATGGCGATATAGTCCTAGTTCCGATTAGGGGGAGGAGATTGATTGCAATATAAAGCCCATGTTCTAAGTTTATGCTCATTTTCTAATGAAATTTAGAGTTATACCAGAAGCTCAAATAAGAAGAACAGGAAAGGCGAGTTGATCTCTGGTATGTGACACCTGCGAGACATTATAAAAATATGCGGGTTCAAGCAGCGGTAAATGGAACTAAGAAAAATAAATACTATCAGCGCAATAAAAAGAATAAACCAAGAGTAGCAAGCGAGGATGGCTTGCTACTCTTGCATTTAAAGTTAGTTTCATACTTATTTATATTGTTCAACCTTTTTAGAGTTTTAACTCTGCTCAGTAACAGATTACTTATATTTTTGATTAAAAAATAATCACTAGTGTTTCATTTATTAACATCATGCCTTTTTAGCCAATTTTTTGTATACCCTGAATAAAACATGATCAAAAAAAGAGGTAAAAGCGTGCTTATTTTTCATGGAAAACCTGTTCATGGAGCAATTTTTGATATGGATGGGACAATGTTTGATACTGAGAGGTTGCGGTTTCAAACATTGCAACAAGCATCTCAAGAACTCATTGGACAGGAGTTTTCACACGAATATTTAATGCAATGTTTAGGGTTAAGTGCAACTACTGCTGAACAATTGGCTCAACGTTTGTATGGTGTGAATGTTCCATATAAAGAGATAAGAAAAAGAGCCGATGAGATGGAGCTTGAACATATACGAAAACACGGCGTTCCTATCAAGAAGGGTTTAGTTCAAGTTTTAGAACGTTTAAGAAAATCAGGTTTAAGAATGGCTGTGGCTACTTCAAGTCGTAGAGCAATTGCCGAAGAATATTTAATTAACGCGAATGTTTATAAATTTTTTGATGTAATTACTTGTGGGGATGAAGTACAAAATGGAAAGCCTCATCCTGAAATATTCCTAAAAGCAGCAAGTCAGCTTCATTTAGATGCTAACCAATGTTTAATGTTTGAAGATTCTGAAAATGGCTTAACGTCAGCTCACTCATCGGAAGGTCTAACAATTTTATTAAAAGATATTAAAGAACCAAACGATGAAATGTTGGCAAAAGCCGATTTTTATTACGATCAGATGTATGACTTCTTAACAGATCTCGACCAATTTATTCCTGTTATGGATATGCCACAAGGACAAGAGTCTTTTCCGCAAAGCCTAAATCAACTTACCGTTGGTATACACGGTTTTGGTGCTATTGGCGGCGGATATATAGCGCAAATCTTGTCACACTGGGATGGATACACAAAACCAAGACGTATTATTGCTTCTACACGTAATAGTCTATTCCGTGAAGCTGTAAATGCGTTTGGAACTTATAGCATTCGCTATGGACAGTTTTCGTATGATGAACGCATTGAAAATATGACAATTGTTGATTCTGACAATGAACAGCAAATGTTAGAGATGTATACCCATTCAAGTTTGATTGCACTATGTTTGCCTGAGCAAGCTATTGAAGTTGAGTCAAAAACGATTGCAAAAGGTTTATACGCTCGTTTTAACTCGGCACTTGAAACATGTATAGAACCGTTAACTTTCTTAATTATTTTAAATAAAGTTGGCGCAAAATATTTGGTGATGAAGCATCTTAGAGAAGCACTTTTAGAACTAACTAATGATGAGGACGTGACGGAGCATATTTTAAAAGAACATTACTTTTGCGACACCGTTGTAAACCGTATGGTTTCAAAATTGTCTAATCAAAATCTATATCGTCAACTTCGTATTAAGCATCACTTTCTTGAACAGCATTTATCTGATGTAGAACAAGAGGAGCAGGTCGAAATTGAAGATTGCAATAAACTGACTCAAGATCAGCAAAATCAGGCATCTTTATATGTAGATAATATGCGTCGTAATTTTCAGCCGGGACATATATTACAAAGCATGGATCTAATCTTGTTCCATAGCGAAACTGATATGCCAATTTATGTAGAAAAAGGTAGCCCTTTACTCGAAAAATTGCGCCAAGTTGTATTGGTTGAGCAGATTACAGATATTCAATTAATCAAAAACCGACTGTGGAACGGCGTACACGCGATGCTTGCTTGGTATGCATCTTTACTGGGTTATGATTCTATTGGTGTTGCCATGGGCGATAATTCTGTTAAAGCATTTGCAGAAAATTTAATTACAGAAGTAAAGCAAGGACTTGCAATCGTATTACCTAACTATGCAAAAGATCTAGATCGACTCGCGCAGAGTTTTCTAGATTCATGTGAATATGCATTTAAAGATCCATGTCAGCGTGTAGCGCGAGATCCGCTACGTAAACTGGGTCACAATGAACGGGTAATAGCTTCAATTATGGTGAATATTAATCATGATTTACCCTATAAAAACTTATTAAAAGGCGCCGCTTTAGGTTATGCCTATGCAATTCAATTTTTAGAAATTGATGAGACTGATGCGATTAAACATTTGCAGCAACAAATTCAGAACTTGGACATGAGTACAGTTCAGAAAAGACAGCTGGAAGTTGAGTTGGCACAATTAATTCAATATTTATTTTCTGAACAAGGCAAGCAACCTTTGAACATGAATATTATTAACTCCAAAACTACGCGCACTCAATATGCTTAAATTCGTTCAATGAATTAAGACTCTACAATTAAAAGGCAAACATGCTTTAATACAAAAATTGAATCATTTTGAATTAAAGCTGTGCTGCTAAAACCTTCTACATCCATGGTGCCAACATCTATACGGGACTATCTGGAATGGCACCTTGGGCGTCAAAATTATGCTTTATGGTATCTGGAAATTAATGATCAAAAATTAGTTGATTATTTAGATGGATTGCGCAGGCATTTTTCAAATTTTTTATTAGAACCTAATAGCCGCCAATATCATGTCACATTGTTTATATGTGGTTTTTTGACTGATGAATCTAAACTTTACAAAGATGATTTTAGTTTTAGTGAGTTTGAGCAACAGAGAGAAATTTTAAGAAAAGAGGATTTTGCTCCATTTCATTTAAAAATTGGAGCAGTTGATAGTTTTAGTAGTGCTTTATTTGTAGAAATTCAAGATGCCGGAAATATCTTATCTCTAATACGACAAAAGCTAGGCACGGTTTCTAATGAAATTGCGGCTTTAGATTATTGCCCACATATCACCTTGGGTCTATATAAAGAAAATTATAATAGTGATTTGATTTTGCAAAAAATTTCTGAATTACCTGTACAATATAAGTACGCTGAATTTGAACTTAAAATTGAGCATTTGACGTTTGGTTATTACCAGGCTCAAACTTTACAAGGTAAGTTATATCCATATCAGCATTTATTTTTAGGTGATTCATGTTGCAACTAATTTTGGGTGGTGCTCGTTCTGGTAAAAGTCGATTGGCTGAACAAACGGCAATATCTATGCAATTAGCTGTGACTTATGTCGCGACTGCGCAAGCGCTTGATTCAGAAATGCAAAGCCGAATTGCACACCATCAAAATCAGCGTCCTGCTCACTGGTCCTTAGTTGAAGAGCCATTATATTTAGCAGAAGTTCTGCAAAAAATTGATCGACCTAACCAAATTATTTTGGTGGATTGCTTAACGCTTTGGCTAACGAATTTATTACTTTTAGAAGATCAAAACGTTCAAGAGTTTGAGTGTGAGCAACTAGTAGATATTTTGCCTAAGCTCCAGTCAGAAATTATTTTAGTAAGTAATGAAACTGGTCTTGGCGTTGTGCCATTAGGCGAGATTAGCCGTCGTTTTGTAGATGAAGCAGGAAGACTGCATCAAGCTTTAGGACAAATTGCAGATAAGGTTATGTTTTGTGTGGCTGGTTTTCCAATGATTTTAAAAGGTGAGAAGTAAAATGAACTGGTGGTTAGAATCTGTACAGCAACCTAATCTGGAAGCAAAACAACAAGCTGAGCAACATCAACTCCAACTCACCAAACCTACAGGTGCATTAGGTGATTTAGAGCAGATTGCAATTACACTTGCCAGTTTACAGTCCAACGCTCATCCTCAAGTTAATTATCCATGGATCACAGTTTTTGCAGGCGATCATGGCGTGGTTGAAGAAAATATCTCTGCATATCCTCAAGCTGTCACACGCCAAATGTTGCAAAACTTCACAACTGGTGGTGCAGCAATTAGTGTAATTGCTAAATATCATCAAGCTCGTTTGCAAGTCATTGATTGTGGCACAGTAGGCGGAGCATACGAATATGTCGGTGTTGAACGTCATTGTATTCGTGCTGGGACGGCAAATTTTGCCAAACAAGTGGCAATGAATGCTGAAGAATGTCGTGCTGCTTTAGAGTTAGGGAAAAAGAGCGTAGATACAGCTAAAGCCGACGGCGCAGATATTTATATTGCGGGTGAAATGGGAATTGGAAATACCTGTTCTGCTTCTGCTTTAGCATGTCTTTTATTAAATGATACGGCTGAGCAATTAACTGGTGTAGGTACAGGAATTGGTGCGGATCAGTTAAGACATAAAATTGAAGTGATTGAGCAGGCAATAGAGCGTCACTATCAACATGTGATTGGGGATGCGTTTAAAACCCTAAGTGCTGTAGGCGGCTTGGAAATTGCGGCGATAACTGGTGCTTACATTCGATGTGCTCAAATTGGCTTACCTATCATTGTGGATGGTTTTATTAGTTCGGTAGCCGCTTTATGTGCGGTACGAATGAACCCTAAAGTACGTGACTGGATGTTATTTGGTCATCAATCGGCGGAATATGGTCACCGACGTATTTTGCAAGAACTCAATGCTGAGCCAATTTTAAAGATGAATTTGCGTTTAGGTGAAGGTAGTGGAGCAGGTGCTGCTTTGGCATTGGTTAAAATGGCATGTGTATTACACAACCAAATGGCTACCTTTGCTCAAGCTGCTGTAAGTGGAGACAAAATTGAGTAAATTGAAAATTGATTTACTCAGACATGGAGAAAGTCAGTTTAGCCATACTTTACGTGGGCATTTAGATGATGACCTAACACCAAAAGGTTGGCAGCAAATGCAGTCAACCATTGAGCAAGCTTTAGGTCAGAAATGGGATGTCATTGTAAGTTCTTCGTTAAAACGGTGTGCATGCTTTGCGGAGCAACTTGCTAAAACAACTGAACTGCCTTTGCTTTTAAATCATGACTTAAAAGAAATGTATTTTGGAGACTGGGAAGGCATTTCAACTCAGCAAATTTATGAAACTTCACCAGAATTGCTGGCAAATTTTTGGCAAAAACCGAGTCAATATTGCCCGCCTGGGGCAGAAACATTAATGCAATTTCAAATGCGAGTCCTGAAAGGTTTTCAAGATTTGCTTGAAAATATGCAAAAACAAAACTGGCAACATGCTTTAGTTGTTACCCACGGTGGTGTGATTAAGCTATTGGCTTGTTTAGCCAAGCAACAACCTTTAGATGACTTACTTAAAATGCCAGCGGAGCTTGGGAAATTATATTCCCTCGAATTTTCTGAAATGGATGGTCAATTAACTTTTATGCTGAGATAGCAAATTTATATTTTTATACACTTGTAAGTTATTATTTTTATAAAGATATTTGAAGTCATGTAATCGTACTGTCATTGCTAAAAATTATGCTATGGGCATTTCTTATTAATAACTTATCAGACTTATGAATATTTTATTTAAAACGACGATGCTTGCTGCGTCATTATTGCTTGTGGCCTGCAACAATAATGACGATCAAGATGATCAATCAACGACACCACCTACAACCCAATCAAAGTATTATCAAACCAAAACGCCTTACCAACCACAACAAGATTTAAAAAGCTATGAACAGGCACCAAATGGATTCCAGCCAGTTTTTACAGAGTTAGTGGCGCGTCATGGTTCAAGAGGTTTATCAAGTCTCAAATATGATTTAGCACTTTATAATTTATGGAAGCAGGCAAAAGCAGAAAATGCCTTAACGCCGTTAGGTGAGCAATTAGGTGCTGATTTAGAAGCAATGATGAAAGCCAATATTCTGTTAGGTTATGGGGTCGAAGGCATTCGCCAGTATGGTTATGGGAATGAAACTATGACTGGTATTTTAGAGCACCGTGGTATTGCAGATCGGTTATTACAACGCTTACCCAATCTTTTAAATCCGCAAGCCTCTATATCAGTACAAAGTTCAGGCGTCGATCGTGCGGTAGATAGTGCTAAATTTTTCACTGCTGAACTTATTAAACAACAACCGCAGCTCAAAGATAAAATTGTTCCAACTTCTTACACCAGTTTATCTAGTGCAAGCATTCCAAGTGTTATAGATGGCGGAGTTAACCGTTTTAAACTTTATTTCCATAGCTTGAATGCAGATGAAGACTTAACACAGCCACTCAGTGCTAGTCAGCAGAAAATTTATGATGCAAGTCAGGCCTATCAAGATTTTGAAGAAAATAATAATGACTTAGCACAAAAGCTGGAAGAGTTATCAAAAAATACTCAGGCTGAAAAAACTGCTCAGACTGTACTCAACCCGATTTTTAAAGCAGACTTTATTAAAAAATTGGGTACAGCGGGTTATAGCTTTAGTAATACAGGGGCTTTTACCGTAACTTCGCCTAAAGGTGAGCAAATTACGGAAAAAGGTAAGGGTAAAAACACTATCGCTAGTGCAGTTGATGCAGCAGCTTATGTGTATGAGCTCTATTCGATTTCTGGTGGTATGAAAGATGAGCTAAAAGGTATCGATTTTGATAAGTATATGCCTGTTGAAGCCGCAAAATTCTATGCTGAATTTAATGATGCCAATGATTTTTACGAAAAAGGCCCAAGTTTCACAGAGTCAAATCTAGTCACCAGTGAAATTGCACAAGGCTTAAAACAAGATATGTTCCAACAAGTTGATGCTGTTGTGAATAAAGCCCAACCTTACAAAGCGGTTTTACGTTTTGCCCATGCTGAAATTATTATTCCTCTGGCCACCAGCCTAGACTTACATAATATGATGCAGCCTTTACCTCTACGCCAGACGTATAATTACTCAACCAGCTCATGGCGTGGAGAAGTAGTTTCACCTATGGCTGCCAATGTACAGTGGGATATTTATCAAAATGGCCAAGGCAATACTTTGGTAAAAATGCTTTATAACGAAAAAGAAACTTTGTTTAAGTCTGCATGTAACTATGCGCGCTATAGCCCAACTAGTTTCTACTACGACTACATAAAATTGAAACAGTGCTATCAAATACAATAGATTTTCAGTTTTCTGAAGTCTTTAATGGGAATAGGGATTGCTATTCCCATTTTTATTTCTTCATAATTCAAACTGTTTTTTAAATATAGATCAGTTAGAGATTTGGACATGACACCATTTTGGATCGCATTGCAATTTTTAACTGTTCTGCCGATCGACTTAAAGACAATGCCTACGGCGCAACAAAATGGTCGAGCTATTTTGTTTTATCCATTGGTTGGACTCATTATTGGTGGAATCCTTTTTCTTATTGCATGTTTGTTCGCAAAATTACCAATTCTTCTACTTGCCGCCATCATAATGACTTTATGGATTTGGCTAACAGGAGGATTGCATTTAGATGGGCTGGCAGATACGGCAGATGCGTGGGTAGGTGGTTTTGGAGACAAGCTACGTACTTTACAAATTATGAAGGATCCAAGTTGTGGCCCCATTGGAGTACTGAGTTTAGTTGTTATCTGTTTACTCAAGTTCGCACTGGTTTATGTATTGATTGAACAGCATCAAGCGCTATTCTTAATATTAGTTCCCGCACTTGGGCGCCTTGTGCCATCAATTTTGTTTTTAACTACGCCATATGTTCGAGAAAAAGGTTTAGGCCGCTCTCTGACTGATCATTTACCTAAAACAGCGTCTTGGATAATAACTGGGTTAGTTTTGCTGCTACCTTTATATTGGGAATGGCAGGGTCTAATTGCCGTGATTGGCTTTTTAATGAGCCTTGTTTATTTAAGACATCTGTTTATAAAACGTATTGATGGTATTACAGGCGACACTGTGGGGGCCGCGATTGAGCTTAGCGAAACTGTGCTGCTTTTTGCTTTTATCGTAAGTTATTTTTATTTATAAATAGTAAAACTTTTAAACGCTATTACGGCTTATCTAGAAATTTCATTAAAATAAAAAGCCCTCAAAAATGAGGGCTTAATCGATATTCTTAAAAAGATGAATTAACGATTTGGTAAAACGCCTTTTAAAGCTTCATGCATTTCAAGCAATGTTTTTTCAGTGGTTTCCCAGTCAATACAGCCATCAGTCACTGATTTACCATATTCTAGGTCACAAAGGTTTTCAGGAATATCTTGGCGGCCACCTTTTAAGTGACTTTCAACCATAAGGCCAACAATTGACTTATTACCATCTAAAATTTGTTCAGTAATATTTTTAAGAACAAGTGGCTGTAAGTACGGGTCTTTATTTGAGTTCGCGTGACTCGCATCAATCATGATTTTATTACTAACTTTTGCTTTCGCTAAAGCATTTTCTGCTTCTTCAACAGAGCCAGCATCATAGTTAGGCTTACCATTACCACCACGTAATACAACGTGTGCATAAGGGTTACCATTTGTATTAATAATTGAAACCTGACCGTCTTCGTTAAGGCCTAAGAAGCTATGACCATATTTAACAGACTGCATGGCATTGGTGGCAACAGTTAAACCGCCGTCTGTACCATTTTTAAAACCAACTGGTGATGATAGACCAGAAGACATTTCACGGTGAGTTTGGCTTTCGGTTGTACGTGCACCAATTGCAGACCATGAAATTAAGTCTTGGTAGTATTGTGGAGAGTTAGGGTCAAGTGCTTCAGTTGCACATGGCAAACCTTTTTCATTTAACTCAAGCAAGAGTTTACGACCAATACGTAAACCTTTTTCGATGTTAAATGAGTCATTCATATCAGGGTCATTGATTAGACCTTTCCAACCAATTGTCGTACGTGGTTTTTCAAAATAAACACGCATAACTAAATACAATGAATCTTTAACTTTTTCGCTTAGCACTTTTAAGCGTTCGGCATATTCGTGAGCAGCTTTAGGGTCGTGAATAGAGCAAGGACCAATAACGACAAACAAACGTTTATCTGAACCATCTAAAATATTACGAATAGTTTCGCGACCTTTTAGAACGGTTTGTGAAGCAACATCAGATAAAGGCAACTCTGATTTAAGCTCAGCTGGTGTTACAAGAGTTTGAATGCTTTTAATATTAACGTCGTCGATATCGGGCTTGGAAACGGATTTTGAATTTGTATTCATTGCTGTCACTGGTTCGATCATACTAAAGGTTGTTTTGTGTACTGAATATACCATGAAATAATTATGAAAATCCTACATCTCATGGTATTTCAGTTTGGAAAAATCTTATTGATTTTGCTATCTTTCAGTTGGATTGCTTGTTTTTTCAGCAATCACTGCTTGTTGTTGTACCACAGGAGCTTTTGGTTTTGCTTTGACCGGGTTAACCATAAAATTAACACCGAGAGCAAATAGGGTAATCCCTAAAATTTTTCGGATTAAACGTTCAGGCATGCGGGAACTAATGAGCGTACCCACAATAATTGCTGGAATCGAACCCACCAATAACCACATAAGAAGCGTAAAGTCGACGTTACCAGCACTCATGTGTCCAAGGCCGGCCACTAAAGTAAGCAATACAGCATGTACCACATCTGAACCAATAATTCGAATCATTGGCAAGTTAGGGAACATGATCACGAGTGCCATAATGCCAAATGCACCAGCGCCGACAGATGAAAGCGTTACGAATACGCCTAAAATAATACCCATAATAATGATGTAGAGGCGTTTATGGTGAATAGCCAATTGCTCATTTTCTGTTTGGGTCACGTCTTTACTTCTAAAACGATTAAAGAATTTTTCAATACGTGAACGAAAGATAATTGAAACACCAGTCAGTGTTAGCATAAAACCTAAAACCATGGTTAACACAGCTTTATAGTGAGTTGACTGACTTAAATAGTGTTCAAGTACCCAAGTGGTAGCGAAAGATGCTGGAATACTACCCACTGCAAGCCATAAAACAATTGGCCAGACAATGTTGAGTTTCTTAGCATGAACCATTGATCCACAGAACTTTGAGATTGCGGCATAAAGTAAATCGGTACCAATTGCGATATGAGGTTCAATTCTAAAAAGACTAATTAAAATTGGTGTCATTAATGATCCACCACCAACTCCTGTAATCCCTACACAGAAACCAACTAACATACCCGCTAAGATAAATTCAAAAGCACCAGACATCTTTATCGCCACTTATCACGAAACGCCCATATCTTATTCCTTTTAGAGATAAACAGTTGTCATGAATAATGATTTACTTATGCAAAAAAAAGCTAAGCAATCAAAATATTGCTTAGCTTGAGCTATTTTTCATCAAATTATTAGGATCTAAGATTATTTTGATGGTTTTAATGGGTTAAGTAGAAGTATGAGACCAAAAGTTAACGGCGTTGCAAAGATCCACCAACTGACAAAACCAATTGAAAAATTATAATGTCGAATCAGAATATATGCGCATAAAACAAACAATATGAATGCAGCTATCTTAAAGTGCTGGTAATATTTTTGAGCTAATGATTTGAAATGACTTGTTGATTTTGGTGATCGATATTTTTCACTCGCCATAAATAACAAATACATTCCTAATAAAATTAAGATGAAAGCTATAAAGATCATGAGCTCACCTCAGTATTTAATTTATTCAGCTTCTTTTGAATTTTTTCTACAGCTTTATGCTGAATAGGTTGAATTTTGCAGAATATAAAAATCGCTAAGCCTGCAAATATCCACAAAAATACATCTATACGGGCAAATGTCCAATAGTTGTTGAAGCTTTGAATATAGTCATGTTGAAGTAAATAGCTTAAATTTAAGATTGGAAGCGCCATACAAAGCAGAATAAAAATACTCAGTTGAGTTCGCCATAAATATTGTTTTTTAGTGACTAAAGCAATGATTAAGCTGATTAGCCAAACTAAGAAAAAACTATAAATTTCATAATTGATGGTGGTTGAAGTGACTGTAAATAATCGATTTGCACTTAAATAGGCGACAGTTGCACACGGCAGTCCTACAAAAGTTGCGACATTTAAACGGTCAACTAAATAGTGTCCAAAGTGAAACTTACTGTTCTTATTTTGAATTTGGCGTTTAAGGCTCCAGAGTAGCAAACCAGAGGCAATCATGACACAACCTAAAATGCCAGAGAAGAAGAAACCTAAGCGAAGTAAAGGTTGGGCAAATGTTGCCATGTGTAGACCGTAAACTCCCGCATTCAGTGTTGCAATAGCACTATTATTACGTGTGTCTGCTAAGACTTTGCCTGTTGAAGCATTCAATGTAATTTGAGCCTGATTCCGGGTAATTGAATGATCTTCATTTTGAATAAAGGTAATTTGCGCCTGATTGGTATTTGGATTTTTTACACTAATTGTCGATAAAGTTTGATTTCCCCAACGTTGTTGCACTTGGTTTAATAACTTTTCGATAGATAAGTTCTGAGCTGGCTGTATCGATTGATTCTCAAGCACAGTCTTTGTACGTATTTCGGTAAAATATTGATATGGATTTTCAGGATAGAGCTTTTGCATGCCCCAAGGCAGATATAAATAAAAGAAAATAGCTAAGCCTGTAAATGTAATGGTTAAAAAGAAAGGTAGGGCAATCACCGAAGAAATATTATGAAAGTCTAACCATGAACGCTGAGACTTAAATGTACGCAAAGTAAAAAAGTCGGTGAATATTTTTTTATGGGTAATAATGCCTGAAACCAAGGCAATCAACATAATAAATGCCGCGATACAGACTAATAATCGCCCGATGAATATTGGAATACCAAAAAGTTGGTAGTGGAATCGGTAAAAAAAGTCGCCACCTAGAGTTGCCGAAAGTTTAAGCTCTTGGCCTGTGTTTGCATCCAGAGTTGCATTTCCATAACCGCCGTCTGGTTTTTCCCAATACATGGTGTTTACCGGACTCTCAGATGTTGCAACATTTAAATACCAAGATTTGGCATCTGGAACATGGTCTTGTAAGTATTGATAGGCTGTTTTAATAGCAATATCTTGCTTTACTTCATATTGCGCAAGTGGAGGCTGCATCCATAAATTAATTTCGTGGCGGTAATAAGACAAACTTCCCATTAAGAAAATGGCAAATACGAGCCATCCAAAAATTAAGCCAGTCCATGAGTGTAGCCATGCCATAGATTGGCGTATACCTTTATGCATAACCCACCATACGCGTTGCAAAAAAGAAAAGAGCACATAGAACGACTGATAGCCCAGTGAGTTTCAAAAGTGATTGAATGCAAAAACCTATAATCACGAACACTACGTAAAATAGAATTGCTATAAATGATGCGAGATATATGGCTTCAGCTTTGTCTAAGGTCAAAAGGAAAATTCCAGTGAGTCCAAGACTTAAATACGCCATACAGGCAAAACCCATACCGAAAACCAGCAAGAATCGATAGAAAACTTTTATGCGATATGACACAGGGAGATTTACAGTTTTGGACATCTTTAATGACACATAAACAAAGAGTAATAAGAAAAGCCAATCCCTAAATTGGGATTGGCTACGATATTAATATTTAAACTTTACAGCAACTGTATAGTTGGCAGAAGGACCATAAAATCCTTGGCCATCAGGGAAGCTATATAGATACTTCTTATCGAAAATGTTATTACCATTCGCTTGAAGCGTAATATGCTTATTTACTTCATAGCTCGCCATTAAGTTGACTAAGGCATAAGCATCTTGTGTGATAGTACTGTTTACAGTTGAATCATATAGCTTCACACCATCTTGCCATTGTAAGCCTGCACCAACTTTCAGCTTAGGTAAAACTGACGGCGTATAGGTCGTCAGCAAATTAAGTGTCTGGTTCGGATTATAAGTTCTTGCCTCGCCACCATTCTTAATATCTTTAATACTAAATTGAGCATAACCGAAAGAAAGATTCACATTATCTGTGATTTGACCTGATAGGCCGACTTCTACACCTTGTGACTCTAAATCACTGGTTGGTACTTTTCGATTAAGTGGATTTCCATCAGAGTTACGTAATGGATAATTATTTTGCTCAGTTTTAAATACTGAAAGTGTTCCTGTTAAACGGTCATCTAGCCATGAGCTTTTTACGCCCATTTCATAGCTTTTACCGTCAATAGGTTTTAAAGCCTGATTCGTGTCTTTATCAATACCTGTTTGCGGGCGGAAAATAGAGGTATAACTCATATAACCTGTATATTCAGGTGTGAAGTTATAGGTGAGTCCAACATAGGGTGAGACTTTACTTTCACTATATGACATTGGTGAGCCATAGCTTTCGCCTTTGCTCTCAGCTCTGACATAGTTTGCACCAAGTAAAAGTTTTAAATCTTCATTGAGATGTAAGCGAGTCGCGGCATAGATCGAGTCAATGTTTTGCGTATAGTTAGCCGCTTCTGTGAAATCTGACCAAGTTATAGATTGAGGTGTCCAGCTTGCCCAGTCTGTAGTTGTCGAATTGATAACATTACTATCGTTAATCGTTCCTGTAGATTGTTTATCTTGCTGACGACTACGCACATAGCTATAACCGAGAGTTGCTTCATGTTCTCTGTTAAAAAGTTTATAGGTCCCTTCGAGGTTAAAATCTACAGCATGTTTCTCTTGATGCTCTTGACCTCCCCAAGGAGTTAAAGATACCCCTGAACCATCAGCTTTTGGATAACCATAATAGTAAAGGAGGCGACTATTGTGCTTAGTATCAAGATAGTTATAGGTTAGCTTCGCTGCCCATTGCTCATTAATTTTTTGCTTTAATTCGACAAAAGCATTTTGTGTTTCATTATCCCAGTGTGCCCAATCAGGGTTTGGATTATATGAGCGGTCGTACGAAATTTGCTTGCCATTTGCATCGAGTAAGGGCAGAGCACCCCAGTTATTTGCATTCGGTTTATTTTGTTCTTGGCTATAGCCTACGGTGAGTAAAGTACTATCTGTTAAATCAGCTTCAACAATACCTGCGAAACCATTTTTTTCTGAAGAATATCGGTCAATGTAAGAATCACCGGTTTGCTCATAGCCCATGATACGGCCACGTACTTTTCCACTAGAGGTAATTGAGCCTGATACGTCAGCTTCATAACGTTGAGTATCCCACGAACCATAACTTACACCACCACTTGCTTGGAATTCTTGAGTTGGTCGCTTACGAATATTGTTGATTGTTGCACTTGGATCACCAAATGCGTTAGTTAAAGAATCTGCACCTTTAACTATTTCTACACGATCGTAAAAGTAGGTATCAGGGTTAGTGTTGTTGTAGTTATAACCTGAGAGGGGAAAGCCTACGCCGTCAGTCAAAATATTTGAAATCTCAAAACCACGAGCCATGTACGAAGTACGTTCGGTTTCCTGATTGCTTACAGTTACTCCTGGAGTATTTTTTAGAACATCTCTCGTACTGGTAAGTCCGAAATCTTCAATTTGCTGACGAGTAACTACGTTAATAGTTTGAGGAGTTTCTTTAGCCTCAATATTAAGTTTGGTTGCACTACTTGAGTTTTTAACATTGTATGCTTTGGTCTGTTCAGAAGACTGCTCAGCACTTGTGGCTTTAACTTGAATGGTCTGTAAAGCTTGCACAGCAGCTGTATCTTGAGCATAAGAGAGGTTCGCATAACAAATCGCGCAGGCGATTACGGTAAGCTTAAATGGTCGAGGTGGGATATTCATAAGAGTAAAGATAATGTAAATAATTCTCATTTATTTTATTGTTTGTAAATGTAAGCTACAATTCAAATTGCATTGTTAATTTAGATTAAAAGATAGTAAGTGAATGTAATTTTAGATAGCCAAGCCCCTTGGCTACTTTCCGTGAGTACGTATCGATCAAGTTCAAGATTGATAAACCTCTATGCTAGAATGCATTATTTCAAATTCTTGGGTAAATCGCCTTGGCAAACCGAAAACTTAAAATAGGCATTGTAGTTGGGGAAGTTTCAGGAGATACGCTTGGCGTTAAGCTCATGCGTAGTTTTCGTGAGCAGGGAATCGATGCTGAATTTGAGGGAATAGGTGGACCTCAAATGATTGCTGAAGGTTTTAAAAGCTATTACCCGATGGAAACTTTGTCGGTAATGGGGATTGTTGAAGTATTAAAAGACCTAAAAAAACTATTTGCGGTACGTGATGGCTTAATTAACCAATGGACTGAGCATCCCGTTGATATTTTTATTGGTATTGATGCACCAGATTTTAACCTCAGACTTTCAAAAAGTATTAAAGAAAAGAATCTTCCAATAAAAACAGTTCAATATGTGAGTCCTTCAGTTTGGGCATGGCGTCAGGGGCGTGTTCATGGCATTAAACAGAGTATAGATCTAGTTCTTTGTTTATTTCCGTTTGAAAAAGTCTTCTATGAGCGATATGAAGTTCCGGCGGCATTTGTAGGCCATCCATTAGCGAAACAATTACCACTTGAAAATCCAATTCAAATTGCTAAACAACAATTAGGTATTGATGAAAATCAAAAACATATTGCTTTGTTGCCAGGTAGCCGAAAAGGTGAAGTAGAGCGACTTCTTCCTATGTTGCTGGGCGCTGCCAATATTTTGCATACCAAATATCCAGATATTCAATTTTTGATTCCCGCAATTAACGATGCACGTAAACAACAGATTGAGCAGGGTGTTGAACAATTAGCACCTCATTTAAAAGCTGCAATTCATATTTTAGAAAATACAGATACTGAATCAAAAGTTGGTCGTATGGTCATGAATGCAAGTGACATCATTGCTTTAGCTTCTGGAACAGCGACATTAGAAGCAATGTTAATGCATAGACCTATGGTTACTTTTTATAAATTGCATTGGTTAACTTATTTAATTGCTAAGTTTTTGGTCAAAATTCCTTACTACTCTTTGCCAAATATTATTGCTGGTAAGAAAGTAATTGAAGAGCTGATTCAGGCAGATGCAACACCAGAAAATTTAGCAGCTGAAATAGAAAAACTGATGAATGTTGAAAAGGCACAAATTCAAGTGATGCAACATTTAACCATGCATAAACAGCTTATTTCTGGAAATACAGAAGATCCGGTACAGGCAATTTTGCAATGTTTGGATAGCTAATTTTTAAGATTTGATTGGCTAATTGCTTTTAACCCAGCCAATGAAAATTTCTTAAAATGTTCAACTAAATTGTGTAATGGCATCTGGGCGATATTCTTAAGAGGCTCGGGTGCTTGAGCATTCGGTCCGGCAATAATGAGCATCATGCAGGGTGTCATAACACTTAAAATGCAGGGTAAAACAGCCGGATCATTTTCATTTAAACCAGCCACTTGGCTAATCAACTTGCGAATAAGAAAAAATTTTCGCATTCCTGCAAATTCAATAAAACTTAATAAATGCTCTGAAGGTGAAAACAGCTCACGAATAAAGACTTTGCCATGCCAGACATCTTTTTCAGTTAATTTATGCAATAAAGTCTCAAGTAATAAGTTTAATTTTCCTTCTGGAGAGTGAGCGCTTTCAACAAGTTCTAGTAGGTAGGTTTCATCCAGATAGTGGGCATGAGCTTCCAATAAAACTGCTTGATATAAACCATCTCGACCATCAAAGTGATAGTTAATCGCAGCTAAATCTACATTTGCTGCTTTGGCAATTGCTTTGTTTGCTGTCTTTGCAAAACCATATTGGGCTATCAAAGGTCCCGCAGCCTCAATAATTTTAGACTTGGTTAAATCACCATCACTTCGTCTAGATCTGGACATGTTTAAACCTAATTTTAATTCACCATAAAAGTATATCTTTTATTCAAAGAGTAAGGTAATTTAAATTTAAATTGAATTTAAACTATGAAAATTTGAATTTAATAAAAAGGCCAATAAGATGAATAAAAAAGTGATTGCCGGTGTTTTAGTTATTATAGCTGTGGCTCTAATCGGCTTTTGGGCTTGGAAATATAATAATAAAGAACAATCAGATAGTTTTTTAACTTTGCATGGAAATGTTGATATTCGCCAAGTTTCGCTTGCATTTGAACAGTCTGGCCGTATTCAGAAACTCATGGTCCAAGAGGGCGATAAAATTCAAGCAGGCCAGTTACTTGCTACTCTTAATACCAATGCATTACAAATTCAGGCAAAGCAGGCACAAGCACAGCTCAAAGCGCAACAAGAGGCAATTATTAAACAAGAGGTCGGAGCTCGCCCTGAAGAAATTACCCAAGCAAAAGCACAATTAGCTTCTGCTCAAGCAGAGCTAGATAAAACGGATAAAAACTTACAACGGTTACAAATTTTGGTGAGTAGCACCGATGGTCGGGCAATTAGCCAACAAGAGTTGGACTATGCCAAAAGTAATCAGCAAAGTGCTCAAGCAGTGGTGCGGGAAAGACAGGCCAATTTAGAATTACTAATTAAAGGCGCTAGACAAGAAGATCGTGAAGCGACCAAAGCACAATATGAAGTCGCTCAGGCTAATTTAGATTTAATTAATTATAACCTTACCCAGACTGAACTAAAATCTCCTGTAAAAGCAGTGGTCCGAGCACGTCTACAAGAAATTGGCGATATGACAACTGCTCAAAAGGCCGTTTATACATTGGCACTGACTGATCCGAAATGGGTACGTGTATATGTCAATGAACAAGATCTGAGTTCCATTAAGATGGGAGATACTGCCCAAGTCATTCGTGATTCTTCTAATCAACCTATTCATGGAAAAATTGGTTATATATCTTCAGTTGCAGAGTTCACCCCTAAAACAGTGCAGACCGAAGAGATTAGAACAACACTGGTTTATGAAGTCCGAGTGTATGTAAATGATCCGAATGATCAATTAAAAATGGGGCAACCTGTTACTGTTAAAGTTCCACTTGCTTCAGGTGAGAATGCCCATGACCGATGAAAATACAGTGGTTTATGTGCATGATTTGGTCATGACTTTTAAAGCTGATAGTAAAAAGGCAGCAGATATTACTGCAATTGATCATTTAAACATGCAAATCAATAAAGGAGAACTTACCGCTTTAGTAGGTCCAGATGGTTCGGGGAAAACAACTTTATTACGATTAATGGCAGGATTATATAAAGCCACTTCGGGTTCATTAAATGTACTTGGAATTGACGTGAGTAAAAATCCACAAGCTGTGCAAGACCGTATTAGCTATATGCCGCAACGTTTTGGACTATATGAAGATTTAAGCGTACAAGAAAATCTTGATTTATATGCCGATTTACACGATGTTCCAAAAGAAATTCGTTATCAACGATTTAAACGTTTATTGGAAATAACAGACCTTGCTCAATTTACGCAACGTTTAGCGGGTCAACTTTCTGGCGGCATGAAACAAAAACTAGGGCTAGCATGTACTTTAGTTCGTTCCCCAGAGTTACTATTGCTCGATGAGCCTAGTGTTGGGGTAGACCCTTTATCAAGACGGGACTTATGGATCATTATTGAACAGCTTGTTCAGGAAGAAAACCTAAGTGTAATTATAAGTACTGCTTATATGGATGAAGCAGAAAAATGTGCACAAGTTTATATCATGCACGAGGGGAAAATTTTAAAGAAGGGCTCTCCAGAGCAATTAAAAGAAATAGCACGTGGGCAAACATGGCAAGTAGAACCTCCTGCAAATATTAAGGCGCGGACTGTACAAGCCCAATTACTTGATAATCATCTAGAGATTATTGATGCTGTTCTAAAAGGTGAACAAGTACGTTTTATTAGTCGCCAGAAAGAATTATCAGCCGGTGCTTTACCTCAGGGGCTAATAGCAAATACACGAGAACCTGAACTTGAAGATGCTTTTATGATGTTATTACAACAGAATCAAAAGCAACGAAAACAAATATCTATTTCTGAAAGAGCTTTTGATTCACTGCAAAATCATGAGTTGGAATCAGACCAACCTATCATTGTGGTCAAAGATTTAGTCAGAACTTTTGGAGATTTTACTGCTGTCGCTAACACTTCATTTGATGTGCAGCGCGGTGAAATCTTTGGATTACTTGGACCTAATGGAGCTGGGAAAACAACGACATTTCGAATGCTGTGTGGATTGTTACCAGCAAGTAGTGGGTATTTGGAAGTTGCTGGTAAAAACTTACGGACAGCTCGTGCTGAAGCTAGGGCTAACGTAGGTTATGTCTCTCAGAAATTTGCACTTTATAGTAATTTAACTGTTTTAGAGAATCTCAAATTTTTTGGTGGAGCCTATGGTTTATCGGGCGAAAAGCTAAAACAACAAATTGATAAAGCGTTACAGCAATACGATTTAAAAACTCATATTAAAAGTGGTGATTTACCAGGTGGCTATAAACAACGTTTATCTATGGCTGCTGCATTGCTACATGAACCGGAAATTTTATTTTTAGATGAACCCACTAGTGGCATTGACCCGCTTGCACGGCGTTCATTTTGGTACAGCATTGGTGAGCTGGCAAATCAGGGTATTACCATCATTATCACTACGCACTTTATGGAAGAAGCGGAATATTGTGACCGGATTGCCATACAAGATGCAGGAAAGTTGTTAGCCTTAGGTTCACCCCAACAAGTACGCGAATTAGCAAGTAAAGATAGATATATTAGTGACATGAATGAGGCTTTTATAGCAATTGTGGAGCAAGCACGTGCATTAAGGCATGCTGTTTAGGGGGGCTACAATGAGTTTTGCATTTTGGAATCGATTGACAGCGCTAGTTCGTAAAGAAACTAAGCAGCTCATTCGTGATAAAAGCAGCCTCGGGATTGGTCTGGTTTTACCTATCATCTTAATTTTACTATTTGGCTATGGACTTTCCTTTGACTTAAATCAAGCACGAGTTGGTGTTGTAGTTGATCAGTCTTCACCACAGATCAATCAGGTTTTAGCGGGTTTAAATGGCTCGCAATATTTAACGAGTCAGCAATTTCATAATTTTCCTGAAGCAGAGCAGGCCATTCGAGATGGCGAGATTGATGCCATTTTGCATTTCCCTTCAGATTTCGCGAGTCAGGCACAACAAGGTAACGCAAAGGCTCAACTGTTATTAAATGGTACGTCTACCACCATAGCAACAGCTTTGGAAGGATATGTCACAGGTGCTTTGGCTACCGCGCCGTCTATACAAGTTGACCGTAGTCCAATATTAGCAACTTCAAGCACCGTTAATATTGAACAACGAATATGGTTTAACGAATCTGCTAACAGTACTTGGTTTTTAGTCCCAGGCTTAATGGTATTAATCTTAACTTTAATCGGTGCATTTTTAACGGGGTTACTCATTGCCCGTGAAAGGGAACGGGGAACACTAGAGGCCTTATTTGTGACGCCTGTACGGCCATTTGAAATTGTATTAGCAAAGCTCATTCCCTATGTTGTGGTCGGCATGATTGATATCGTGATCTGTATTATTGCTGCGTATTTTATTTTTGAAGTACCCATGCGTGGTTCATTATTCTCAATTTTATCAGCTTCATTTTTATATTTAATTGTTTCGTTATTACTTGGTTTAACCATATCAGGCTTTGCTCAAAGCCAGTTTCAGGCGAGTCAAATTGCTTTATTGGCAAGTTTTATGCCTGCACTCATGCTTTCAGGTTTTGTTTTCGATACACGAAATTTACCCTTGGTTGTACAAATTGTTAGCCAATTACTTCCAGCTACGCATTTTATGATTTTAATTAAAACCCTATTTATGGGAGGTGATGATTGGAAGTTATGGTTTAAAGAATGCGGTATTTTATTGGGATATATCGTTGTTTTGATATGTGCTGTGAACTTTTCACTGAAAAAACGGTTGAGATAAAGTTATGTGGCAGCAACTGTTGATTTGGCTAAAACATTTAAGTTTTTTAGTCAAAAAGGAATTCCTGACCATTTTTAGTGACCCTGCAAATAGAGTCATTCTATTTGTACCAGCCCTCATGCAGGCACTTTTGTTTGGTTATGCTGCAACTTATGATGTTAACCGTGTGGACTATGCAATTTTAGATCAAAGTAATGGGCAAGTTTCGCATGAATTGATCTCAAAACTCGATGGCTCTGGTATTTTTAAGCGGATTGCAACACTTCAATATACAGATCAAATCAAACAGGTAATTGATAGTCGTCAGGCATTGGTCGTGATTACGATTCCTTCAGACTTCGAGAGCAAATTAAATAATAACCAAAGCTCTCCTATACAGGTCATTGTTGATGGCAGAAACTCATCAACCGCTGTTGTGGCTGGTTCATATCTAAATAAAATTATTGGTCAGTTTAATCAGCAAAAATTTAACTCAGCCTTACCGATTAGCCTTGAAACAAGAACATGGTACAACCCAAATCAAGAGTCTCGATGGAGCTTAATGCCTTCATTAATTGCGGCTTTAAGTATGATGCAGACATTGCTTCTATCTGCTTTATCTGTAGCACGTGAACGAGAGCAGGGTACATTCGATCAGTTATTAGTTACGCCGTATACACCATTACAAATTATGATTGGTAAGGCCTTACCTCCAATTTTTGTAGGATTGATGCAATCAACCATTATTTTATTGATCATTTTGTTCTGGTTTAAAATTCCAATGAATGGCTCTCTTGGGCTGCTTTATTTTGGTTTATTAAGTTTTAATGTGGCTGTAGTCGGAGTGGGCCTATCAATTTCGGCCTTATCTTTAAATATGCAACAAGCCATGCTTTTTACATTTTTATTGATTATGCCTTTGATGTTGCTTTCAGGTTTACTTACACCAGTAGAAAACATGCCGAAAGTACTACAAATAGCAACTTACGCAAACCCCTTAAGGTTTGGAATTAACTTGGTACAACGGGTTTATTTGGAAGGTGCGAGCTTTGCACAAGTCAAATTCAACTTTATTCCAATGATCATACTTGGAGTAGTGACTTTACCCTTAGCTGCTTGGCTATTTAGGAACAGATTATCTTAATCATTTTAATTAAAAAGCCCCATTTTAGGGGCTTTAAAACTTACTTAGGCACGTATAATCAGTTGGTAACCTGTATATTTACGGATGTTAATAACACCAATATCAAAAATTAAATATTGACCTTTAATGCCCTGTAATACACCACGAATTTTTGGAGTTTTATCCAAATTTAGAGACTTAATCTTTTCAGGGTACTGCTCAACAGGGTAAACAAACTCACGTGGTAGTTCATCTTCTAATAATTCAACGGTTTCGTTAAATTCAAGATTTTGGCTAAATTCCTCACGAATCGTTTGAATTTTAGGTGCAAACTCTTCGATTAACTGATCACGTTGCTCAGTTAGTTTTAGAGGTTCAGCTTCTCCCTTAAGGAGTTTACGCCAATCAGTTTTGTCAGCAACTAAAGAACCAAACATTGTTTCAAGTTGACCAGATAAACGACGTGATCCAACTTTCATAATTGGTAAGGCCTGAGTTGCACCTTGATCTAACCAACGACCTGGCATATGACTAACACGGGTAATGCCAACTTTCAAAGCGCTAGAATTTGCTAAATAAACAATATGAGGTTGAAAACAAACATTGTGGGCAAAGTCATCTTCACGACATGTACCTAAGTGGTAATGGCATGTTTCTGGTTTCATAATGCAGAGGTCACATTCCGCTTTCGTTTTAAAACATTTAAAGCAGTGACCTTGAGAATAAGATTTTGGTGTTTTAGTGCCACAAGAGGTGCAATAAATATTACCTGTCCATTCGATTTCTAGTTCTTGTCCTAAATTAAAAGGAAGATCAATTTCTGAACGGTCTAATACAAATTTGTATTCAACATTTGCCTTGGTTGTCTGTTGATCAGTTACACTAGCATCTTTTAGGCCTGCATGCATTTTATGGCAAATGCCTTGTAGTTCCATAAAGTTTAAACTCACATCTTTCAATTAAGGGTTGCAGTCATGGCTGAACAAAATGTCATCGCTTCTATGCTAGACGATTTATCAAAAGAACAGCCCATTCATACTGCACTTTGTATTGGCCAGAAAATTGACCAGAATAACGCAATTCAATGGCACTATTTTAGCGTAACTGAGCTTTTAAGTCTGCCTTTTACTCAGCGTTATGATTTGGGTTTTGTATTATTTGATACCGATGAAATGCATAACATCAGTGATATTCAAAAATCACAATTATTAGTAAAACTAAGAGATTTATTAGCAAAACGAATTGTTGTGGTGAGCAAACGAAGTGATGAACAGTTATTACGTTCCCTAGGTTTTACTCAACTCATTGATAAGACTTCACATGATAGTGATTTTGCTTTATGGCAATTTAATATATTGACCTATAAACATGTTCCAGATTGGTTTAATTCAAAGTTTTGGGCAAACCCAGAAAACTGGAATAAATTCCGTTGGTAAAAGAGCATTAAATCTCTTTCAAAATTTAACAATTTGGCTTTTGCTGTCTGAATAAGAATCCGCGTATGCTGATGTATAAACCATACATAAGAGTTACACATGACAAATTTAAGCAGCATTGTTGAAGTTTTGGCTCAGCAGGCTTTAGGTGGGAACCAGCAAGCATCAGGTCAAGGCGGTTTGGGCGGAATTTTAGGTTCAGTACTTGGACAAATGGGGGGTAATACTTCTTCTGGCGCTCAAGGGGGCCTTGGTGGAGTATTAGGTTCTGTATTGGGTCAAGTGACTGGCAATAATAATGCACCTCAAGCAGGTGGTGGTGTACAAAGTTTATTAATTGCGGTTGTGCCTTTAATTTTAGGTTGGGTTCAGCAACAAGGTGGTTTGCAGGCTGCTTTAGAAAAGTTAAAAGGTGCGGGTTTAGGTAACCAAGTTCAAAGCTGGGTTGATCCAAATCAAAGTAATAGCGAAGTTCCTACTCAACAATTGCAGAGTTTATTTAATCCAGCTGACATTGAGCAGGTTGCTGCGCAAGCTCAAGCTCCAAAAGAGCAAGTTTACGGTGCAATTGCGTCAGTCTTACCTCAAGTCATTGACTCATTAACACCTCAGGGTGACAGTACCGATCATCAAGAAGCAAACCAAGACATTCAAAATGTTATGAATCTTGTAAGTGGTTTCTTAAAGTAAGCTACAAAGTAAAAAAAGCCGGTATAAAAATATCGGCTTTTTTAATCTGCACAATAAAATAAAAGGGCATTAGCCCTTTTATTTTAGATATGAATCAAAGATAACTAATTAGAAGTTATATTCGATACCTGTACCTACAACAGTTTGCTTGTCATCATCATTCAACCAGTCGCGTTTTTGTTGAGCAACAATACCGTAGAAACGAGCTTGCTTGTTGATTTGATAATCAAGACCTAAACCGTACAAGTCAATTTTACGATCTGCTTGACCACTTACTTGTGTTTCAGCAGAAGCGTATTCAGCTTTCACTTTAAGTTTAGTATTTGGAATTTTATACGCCGCTGTAACAGCATAAGCTTGTTCCTCTAAACCGCGGTAAGCTTTACCAGCTTTGTCAACTGCACCATCTGATTTATATGATTGACCATATGCAGTCAATTCATCAGTAGGTTCAGCATGTTGCCATAAAGCACCTACAACAAAACCTGATTTTGCGATGTCATAAGAACCCGTTACACGGTAAGCATCTGTATAAACATCTTTCAGACCGTAAGCAGCATATTTACCTTTAATACCAAAGTCACCAGCGGCAGCTACTGCTAATCCAAGGTCTTTGTTTTCATAACCAAGCGCAGTAGACACAGAGTCAAAGCTGTCATTTTTGCTGTCTTTACCAGTTTCACCTTGTTTGCTATCTGAGGTGCTTTCGCCAGTTTGAGCCATGATATTGAATGTTAAACCAGCTAATAATTTAGGGTCTAATTCAAAACCAACCACGTTGTCTAAGCGGTTTTCGCCGTACATGATGTTGGTAATATCTAAACGTGTATCGTCATTAAAGATGTCTTGGTTACCGCCAGCAGCGGTTTTAAAGTAAGAATCGTATTTACCTACTTTTAATGTACCAACACCTTCAGTTTTTAAACCGATAAAACGGTTACGGGCGCTAAGATCACTATCAGAACCTGAACCATCAGTAGAAATTGCCCATTCAGCTAAATAAACAGCAGATAGCTTGTCAGTTAATTTCTCTTCGCCTTTTACCCCAATGCGAGAAGAGTTTGAGTTAACTTCAGTAACGTCACTTTTTCCATCGAAATTTTTATTGTCAACTTGGTTAATAGAAACATTCAGTTTGCCATACAAAGTTGGCGCTGCTTGCACCGCGTTTATGCTCAAAGTTGCAACTGCGGCAGCGAGTAGCAATTTCTTCATTGAGATTTCTCCAAAAAGTTTTTAAAAATGGCGTATGCCTAGTTAACTATTTATTTTGTAGTTGACTTATGTACAAAAAGTTACAAAAGCTCACCAACTTGCTAAGCAGTATCGGCAAACTTTGTGACAGGGGCGTGAAAAATAAATGACAGTTTTATGACGGTTAAAATTTAGAAATAAATTAATTATTTTAATTTTTTATAGTTTTTAGACGAAAAAAAGCGGAGTCAAAACTCCGCTTTAATGAATTAAAAATCAAAGAGCTGCTTTAATTTTCTCAGCTAATCCTTTAATTTTTTCTTGATCGCCTAATTCTACAGCATGGCGTCCAAGTTGATGCACATTTGTAGGAATAAGGTGAAAATGAACATGCGGAACAGTTTGTCCTGCCGCTGCTCCAGAAAGTTGCATCAAGACAATACCTTCTAAATTGAGGGCTTTTTCCATTGCTTTCGCAATTTTTTGAACAATTTGTATGGTATATGCGGCTGCTTCTGGAGGTAAATCAAGGAGCGTTACAGCAGGTGTTTTTGGAATAACTAATGTATGACCATCGGCTTGAGGCATAATATCCATAAAAGCTAGAACTTGATCATCTTCATAGATTTTTATCGCTGGAAGTTCATCACGTAAAATTTTTGCGAAGATATTTTGATCATCGTATGCCATGTATTATTCCTTTAAAAATTATTTACATTTCAATTCTTTCTGACGCTCTTTAATAGCATCAAGACGTTGTTGCTCTTTGTCAGAAAACTTTGGTTTTGTCGTATGACAGTTTTCATTACCATATTTTTCTTTTGCATCAGGATCTTTAAAACAAAAGCCTTTTGATGCATAAATCAAATTATAATCGTCTTGCAATTTCTGACATTCTTGCTCAGGCGTTGCAGCTTGAACGTTTAAACCAGCAATGCTCACCATGCCAGTAAAGACTGCAACCATAAATTTATTCATGAGCGTTTCCTCAGTTAAAGGTATGAACCTGTACTCAATATAAGGTTTATTACCAATATTTCAATGACTATTAATTACTCAAGTGTCATTTTGGTTGATAATTTGTTCACAATATAAATAAAAACTTTATATATCAAATATTTATAAAAATCAAATAAAAACATAAACTTAAGGAAAATTATATATATATTTCCAGAATTTGATTCTCGTTTTAATCTACTTTAACTGTTATTAAACAGAGAAAAATATACTTCTGGCTCGGTTGATAATATATAAAAAATTGTAGGAAAAGATGAGATTTTATAGCTTTTCATTTGCTAAATAGACGGCTTGAGTTTGAAATTGGGTCAATGAAAAACAAATATATCAATGACATTATAAAAATACAAAGCGTGATAATTATCACATTTTTGTATTTTAGGATTAAGTGGAATTCACAGGGCCCATTTTAATTTAGACGGAAATGGGCTTTTTCTTTTGATATCTAAAATATAAATAAGCCAAAATTGATCTTAGTTTACAATCCAACTGAAAGATGTATTGATTTTACATGTTTTAGCTTCTATTATGTGATCCTTAATTGCTGCGTTTGATAGTTTTTTGTTTTTGTAACCCATTTCTAAAATTGAAATGGGTTTTTTTTTAAGTCTTTTTAATATTCATTATGCAGCTTATTAAAATTAAGCATCTTTAATAAGCTGCCATCTAAAAGATTAAATTTATTCCAATGTAATCTTGGTCCATGCTTCATACATTTTAACTGCCGCAGAGAAGTCACTATTGTCTTCAGCAGTTAAATGAGCAGCTTGGATTAAACTTTGTGTTAGTGATAAAAGTGGGGCAGGAAGCTTAGCTTGATGGACTAAATCTAAAGCAATTCCTGTATCTTTGGCCAGAAGAGGTAAGCCAAAGGTCACTGGAAATTCACGACTCAATACACGCTGCGGGAATATAGTCTCTGTTACCAAACTTTTACCACTTGAAGCGTTAATACACTCTAAAGCTTCGTTCAAGCTTACCCCATGCGCTTTTAAAGCACTAAAACCTTCTGCAACAGACCAAAGATTGACCGCGAGTAGCATATTATTAACTGCTTTTACTGCAAATCCAGCGCCAGACTCACCGACATGTTTAATTAATTGTCCTACCGCTTGTAGAGCTGGTAATGCGCGTTCGAAAGCTGCTACATCACCACCGACCATTACAGTTAAAGTTGCATTTTCAGCACCTATTGTTTGACCACTTACTGGAGCATCCAGAAAATCAACATTCAATTGTTTTAATGAGCTTGCTAATGCGCGGGCAGAGTCAGGAACCCCACTTGTACAGTCTATCCAGATTGCCCCAGATTTAATTTGTACATTATTAATAAGTACTTCTACATCAGTGCTTGTCGGTAAACATGAAAAGATAATATCTGCTTGTACCGCTTGCTCTAATGAGGCAGCCTTTGTGCCATATGCTATTGCATGTTGTTTGGCTTTTTCGAAATTTCGATTCCATACATAGACAGTATCGAAGTGTTTCGGTAAATGTGCTGCCATACGGTAGCCCATTGCACCCAAACCAATAAATGCAACAGATTGACTCATGACCTTGTCCTTAAATTTGTGTTGAACGTTCGGTCAGCCATTTTGCCAGTTGTGGCCAAAACTCCAGAGCACTGGCCTGACTCGACATTAGGCCTAAATGACCGCCGGGGATGAGAGTAAACGTGACATCTTGGCTGCTTGTCAATTGACTTAATGGAGAAGCAGCATCAGCAGTCACCAACTGATCACTACGACCCGCGCCAACTAAGAGAGAGCAATCTATATTTTTTAATTCGATTTTCTTATCTTTTAACTGAATAAAGCCACGTTTTAGTGGATTTTGCAGCCAGACATTAAACAACATGTCCTGATTAATCCCACCTGGGTAATCAATCATATTATTTAAAAAGCTACTTAAAGTTGCATGCTCTTGTACAAATTGCAGGTCATCAAGATTTTTTAGCAATTGAACATGTCCATCAAACCAGCCTTTAGGATCAAGAATTTTAAAGCCTAATGAATTTAAAATTCCGGGACTATGAATCAGGCGTTTTGGCAATCCGGAATAAATACGGTCCTGAATTTTTTTGTTACGACCAATAAGATGATTCATGTTTCGGTAGAGTTTGCCAATATAGCCAGAAGCATAACTATCTATTGGACTACCAAGAACAATCAGGTTTTTAATATAGTTAGGTTGGTTAAGCGCAGTATATAAAGTGACGAATATGCCAGCCATACTCCATCCATGGAGTGAGATTTGTTCACTTCCTGAATGTGTGCGGACAATTTCTATCGCTTTAGGAATGAAATCTTCAATAAATGATAAAAAGTTAAGATGTCTATCTTTAAACTTTAAACTTCCCCAATCGACCAAATAGACATCGAAACCAGCATTTTGGAAATATTTAATAAGAGAGCGATAAGGATATAAATCATATATCGCCATATTAATCGCGAGTGGGGCAACAAATACTAAAGGCTCTTTAAATCTTTTTTGTGTTGCTGCGTAATAGCGAATACGGGTTTGATTGAACTCGCCAATGACTTCATAGGGAGTGCTTTGTGACAGAACCAATGTTTTTGGGTGAAATAGTCGGGCAGAAAGATGCTTCATTTGACTTTGTTCAGAGACAAGGGACTTTAAGCGTTTCATCTTGCTTTACCAACTATTTACTAAAGATTGAATAAAGTCTAAGCGATAATTTTAAGGTTTACCTTGACCTTAAATACATTAGACACTCAAAATGATGATAGTTTTTAGTACATGACCAGTAAAGGCGAACATTTAATGAACCAGTCTGATGATTTAGAATACCAACTTGATACCTTAGCCATTCGTACCGGACATACTCGTAGTTTTGAAGGTGAGCATGGCGAACCGATTTTTTTGACATCATCTTTTGTATATGAAAATGCAGAAGAAGCTGCAGCAAAATTTTCTGGTCAAGTTCAAGGAAATATCTATTCTCGTTTTACCAATCCGACTGTATCGATGTTCGAAAAACGTTTAGCAGCTTTAGATGGTGCTGAACGTGCTGTTGCGACAAGCTCTGGAATGGGCGCGATTTTGTCAGTTACTATGGCATATCTCAAAGCGGGTGATCATGTTATTTGCTCAAGAGCAGTTTTTGGTTCAGTTGTTGCCTTATTTGAAAAATATATTGCCAAGTTTGGTGTAGATATTACATTTGTCGATTTATGTGATTTAGACGATTGGAAAAAGGCAGTACGTCCAGAAACCAAACTCTTATTTGTTGAGTCACCGTCTAATCCTCTAGCTGAGATCGCAGATATTCAAGCGCTTGCAGATATTGCCCATGCTAATGGTGCATTACTTGCGGTTGATAACAGTTTCTGTACGCCTGTTTTACAGCAACCATTAAAGTTTGGGGCAGACCTTGTAATTTACTCGGCGACTAAATATTTAGATGGGCAAGGGCGCGCATTAGGTGGTGCTGTTGTCGGTAATCATCAGTTATTAGAAGAAGTTTTTGGTGTTGTCCGTACGCTTGGACCATCAATGAGTCCATTTAATGCATGGGTTTTCTTAAAAGGCTTAGAGACTTTACGTTTGCGTATGAAAGCACACTGCGAGAGTGCTCAAATTCTTGCAGAATGGTTATCTACTCATGAAAAAGTAGAAAAAGTTTACTACGCTGGTTTGCCAAGTCATGAAGGTCATGAGCTTGCTGCCAAACAGCAAAATGGTTTTGGCGGGATCGTTTCTTTCGTAGTTAAAGGCGAACGCGAAGGTGCTTGGAAGGTTATTGATAATACTAAGTTTATTTCAATTACTGGTAACTTGGGCGATGTGAAGTCAACAATTACACATCCTGCAACGACTACACATGGCAAACTTTCTGCTGAAGCAAAAGCTGCTGCGGGTATCCAAGAGGGTCTAATACGTGTATCGGTAGGCTTAGAAGATATTAATGATATTATCCGTGATATCTCACGTGGTCTGGATCTGATCTAATTAATTCTATCGAAATAACACTCTTTGGTTATTTTGTTCATGAAACCATCTCTTTAATCGAGATGGTTTTTTATATTTAAATGTTACTCAAATTTCAGAATCGCAATAAAAAACCTACATTTTTGTTTAAATGAGGGCTAAGAGTACAAGGTATAAAGACTTTAAATTTAATTAAAAGAAATGCGAGTTTTAAAATGCTTAAGCCTATTGCTATTGTTGTTGTGGTGGGGGTAATCGGGGTAGTTGGATACAAATTGCTGACCAAACCGCATCAACACCCAGTAAATGAAACAACCTTATTGATTAACAATGCAGAGAAGTCGGTGCAAGAAGCAGATAAATCTATTCAAGAAGCAAATACCTCCTTTAAGAAAGTTCCCTTAAGCGAATATAAAACAATTGATAAAGGTCTACAGGCATCTCAATAGTGCTATGAGTTTTTATAAGACTTTAACGTATGTCATCTAAATATTTAGGAAGTGTACCTAAATATGAGCATGTTACTCATGTAGCTATGTGAAATAGAGCGAGAGATACTGATAGAAAACATTAGTCTATTGTGTCAGAATTACGGATTAATTTGAGTTCAACGCACTAATCTGTATGTATTTTAATCGCATAGGTTGGTTCAATGAGATTAAGTTTTTATAAAGTATTACCAGATAACCAATAATACTTTAAAGATTTGATAGAGATACGGAGTAAAGTTATGAATATCAATATGCTCATGCAGCAAGCGCAGCGCATGCAAAAAGATATGGAAACAAATATAAAAAAGGCGAAAGAAGAGCTTGCCCAAACTGAAGTCCAAGCAGAAGCTGGTGGTGGTTTGGTTAAAGTAACCATGAATGGTCGCTATCTTGTAAAACGTATCGAAATTAACCCTGAATTACTTCAAGATGAACCAGATATGATTGAAGATTTGATTGCTGCAGCGGTAAATGATGCTGTGCGTCAAGCAGAAGTTATTTCAGAAGAAAAAATGCAAAAAGCGAATTCTGGTATGGGCTTGCCACCTGGCTTAGCGGGCATGTTCTAAGGAAGTTCTGTGTTTAGTGATAGATTTGAACAACTCGTTCAAGCTTTACGTATATTGCCTAGCGTTGGTCCGAAATCGGCTCAACGTATGGCATTACATCTTTTGATGAAAAATCGAGAAGGTGCGTTCGCATTAGCTCATGCTTTACATGAGGCTTCAAGTTATATTCATGAGTGCAGCGTTTGCCATTCTCTAACTGAAAATGAAATTTGTGATATTTGTGCCTCAACTGAGCGAGAAGATCAACTATTGTGTGTAGTTGAATCACCAGCAGATGTCATGGCGATTGAGCAAAGTGGTAGTTTTCGAGGTAAATACCATGTTTTAGGGGGACATCTTTCTCCTTTGGATGGTATTGGCCCAGAAGAAATTGGTATTCCTTATCTGATTCAGCGCTTAAGTCAAGGCACTATTGAAGAAGTGATTTTGGCAACTAATGCGACTGTAGAGGGACAGGCAACCGCTCATTATTTGGTAGAGGCGACTAAGCACTTACCTATACACATGACGCGTATTGCTCAAGGTGTACCGCAAGGTGGTGAACTTGAGTATGTAGATAGCCATACCTTAAGTCAGGCAGTTCATAACCGTATGAGAATGAAATAAGCATTTCGATGCTTATTTCTTTGATGCGATATAAAATTGAATTAAATTTATTAATTTAGCTATTAAAGGCAAATATTATTCTGTCTTTAATTAGAAAAAATCGTTTAAATAAAATATGAAAGCACATAAGAATGAAAAAGATCTTAGAGATTTTAAAGAATGAATATTTGGAGTTAACTTTAAAAGTATAAATAAAAGATCAAAAAATTATCTATTTTCGAAAAATTGTTCAAAAATAGAGTATTCATAAAGGTTTAAGTGGTAATTTCCTACTTCTATGTTATATATACCAGAGTTCTAAGCACTCTTTGCATTTACTTGAGAAAGCATGTTTCAGTTTATCCAACAGCAAACCGAATTGGTTGATGTTCTTCAAAAAATGGATCAATGTTCGATATATGGACTTGATACAGAATTTATTAAGGTTGACACACTCTGGCCTAAACTTGGGGTATGCCAAGTCAATGTAAATGGTAATGTCTATCTGTTGGATGGTGTTTCATTAGATCTAAGTCAGTTTTGGAAAAAAATATTTCTCGCACAGCAAAATATTTTTCATGCATGTGGGGAAGACATCGATTTAATCTATCATTACGCTGATCAAGAAGATTTGCTTAATGTGTTTGATACTCAAGTAGGTCTTTCTTTCTTAGGTCACGGACTACAAGTGAGTTACCAAGGCGCTTTAAAGCTTTGTCTCGATATTGACATTGAAAAAGATCAAACAAGATCTGATTGGTTGGCAAGGCCTTTATCGCCTCAGCAACTCTGTTATGCAGCCAATGATGTTCTATATATAATGAAGTTAGCTCATCATATTCAAGAACAACTTAAGCAGAAAGGGCTTTATGACTATGTTCTTGAAGATTGTAGTAGTTTAACTAAAGAAATTATTAGTGAAACGCCTAAAGAGTTACTCTATACCGATGTTGGTAATTATCGTCATTCGCGCCGTCAATTGATGCAATTGCAAAATTTAAGCGAATGGCGTGATTACATTGTTAAAGCGACGAATCAGCCACGTAGTTTTATTCTTAGAAACTCAACCATGATTGATATGGTTGAAAAGAATCCACGTAATAGTTTTCAACTCTCGCAAGTTAAAGATATTCGCCCAAATGTAGTTCGTGAATATGGAAAAACGATTCTAGAATTACTGAAAGATTTACCTAATGAAAGTGAATGGCCAACAAGAATTGCCAAACCTTTTAAAGTAACATCTAAAGAAACTTTAAATAAAATGGATATGGTACTTGCCCATGCAATAAGTGAAACTTCTATTCCTAAAGAAGTATTACTTAGAAAAAAATGGCTAAATGCAATTCATCAACATGTTCTTTCTCAAGGGGATGAACAAGATTTACCTGATTATCTTTTGGGTTGGCGTTATGAGTTATTAACTCAACCATTAATTCATTTATTTCAAGAAGAAAAAGAAAGTCTATCAATTTAAAATGAGTTGATAGTTAAAATTTAAAAGGCTCATCTTCGTGATGGGCTTTTTTTATTAAGGATAGTGAATGGCTTAAAGTTTAAATTGAGTAGTTTTTATTTAAAATAATAGATATTTTACGGTAATAGTTAATAAAATAAATAATTATATTAAACAATTAACTTATTTTAAAAAGCTAGTAAAGTGATGAATTGGATGGGTTTTAATTTGTAAAAGTGATAATGAATTAAATTAACCGATTCAATGAGAAAAATTCAATTGATTAAACATACAGGTCTGTATATTCTTGAAGACAAGAAAAACAATTTCAATATGAATAATATATAACTATAAGTTTGTTTCAGTGCAGAAATAAGAAAGCCGACCCAATTGGGTCGGCTTTTTATTTTTTAATGATATAGCTCAGTTAAAATGTCAGTAGGTTATTAAATTTTAAAAGTTAAGTATTAATCTTCTATGGATTTTTTGTGAATGAAGCAGCAAGTTTAGCTACAAGTTCTTCAGCTTTTTGAAAAGCATTTTCTAATGAATTTATATGTCGTTCATCTCCAAACTCTTGATATTCTGAGGCAATTTCATAAATTTTCTCTACACCTAAATATTTACTGAGTGTACGCAGGTGAGGTACAAGATGATTCATCTTGTGACGAATTCCATCTTTCTCAAAACCAAACTCTCCACTAGACGTGATAATGATTAAAATTTTTCCAGATAAAAGAGGTTGTAAAGGGAATTCTCCTCGAGCAAGGTCAAAATCAAATGTTTTATTAATTCGAATAATTTGGTCAAACCATGCTTTTAGTTGAGCAGGCATACCGTAATTGTACATAGGAGAAGAAATTAGAATGATATCTGAACTCGAAACCTCCGCTATTAACTGATCGGATATTGATAAGACATCGCATTGAGTTTGTGTTCTTTTATTTTCAGGTGTGAATACAGCATCAATCCAGTCCTGAGTAATAAATGAAGGCGGATTCATTCCCACATCCCGATAAATATACTCATCCATAGGCCTTTTATTTTTCCACAAACTGACCAATCGGCTGGCAATACTTTTTGAAATAGAATTATGATTTGGATTGGGGTTAATTGCAGCTCGTACGCTGGCATCTATATGTAACATTTTGCTCATCATAAATTCCATAAGGGTTAGGAGTTAATTTATTCTGAGTTTTAAATGAGAAGTAGACAAACGAGAAAATTACAGCTATAGATGATTTTAAATCACCTATAACTGTGATTCAGGAGAAAGCATGCAAGTCTCATTGCAAGCACTTAGGGCATTTGAATCAGCTGCTCGACTAGGCAGTTTTAAATTGGCTGCTGAAGAGCTTTCGCTAACACCGACTGCAATTTCACATCATATTGCCAATCTTGAAAGCAGGTTAAATGTTGATTTATTTCATCGACAGGTAAGAAAAATAACGCTTACAACGACAGGTGATAGGCTAGCAGTAGCGATTTCTGAAGGATTTCGTAAAATTGAAGATGCGCTAGATGAAATAACAGTAAATGGAAATACACTCAGAGTAGCTACCACATCCTCATTCGCAGCAATGTTGTTAATTCCCTTAATAAATGAATTTTATCAATTACATCCTGATATCTCAGTTGAATTTTCTACAGGTGAAGTTTTAGAAAGTCACTTATATACATTACCTATTCGATATGGTGATGTATCTTTAGTACCTTCTAACGATATTCTTAAATATGAGTCTTTTAATCTATTTGGTACATCTAAATTTGATCCACTAGAACATTCTAGTGAGCCAATAACACTATTTACCACAGAATGGAAAAATAAAGCATTACCAAGTCCGCCACTAGAGACTTGGCTTGAGCTGAATGGATGGGACCGAACGCAAATAACAATTAAGAAGTTTGATCAGGAAATTTTTGGAATACATGAGGCATTATCGTCCAATGGACTCGTATTTTGTTCTTCTACACTTGCCCAGAGATTTATTAAAGCGAATCTTATACAATCTCTTAAAACTAAATCAGTTCAATCTGAGCTGTGCTATTACATCCCTAATAAGGAAGATTTTAAAAATAGAAATGCCAGAAAATTTATTGAATGGATAGAAAGATTATTTAATCAATAAGCTTATATTTTTGATTGGAATTAACTACACAACACCAAAACTATATAAGCTTTTTATGCTATAAAATGAGATAAATTAATAATTAGAGAGATAAATATGCTTAATAACTTTAGTGCTGAACAAGCGCGTCAAAATGCTAAAAATTTTAAAATCAATCAAGAGGCCATGCTGGAAAAAATTTTAACAGGCACTGAAACTGATTCTAAAGCAGGGAAGCGAAAAGCAACTTTCCTGTTTCCGATTGATGCTGTAAGTCCTGATCACCTCACACAAGTAGAAGAGGAACTTAGGGGTAGAGGCTTCAATGTATCAACCAATATTGAACACTCTGGTACTACCATAACGATAGAAATAAGCTTTTAAATATCGATTTTTTGTTAGACCGCTCTTTTAAAGGCGGTCTTTTATATCGTATTAAAAAAGAAGATAAATTTATTTACATTTAAACGTATGTTAATCATGATTTTATTTGACAGGTTCTACCATCTTCTGTAGCTTTACTTTTTGAGTGGAATATGGATATGAACTTCCAAACAATACTTTTATCTTTCAAAAATCAATCTACTGGTACAGATGCATTTAAAGATTTAAAAAATGCTTGTGAACAGTCTCTTAAAGAATCTAAAAATACAAAAGAAAAAGCAGCAGTCTATTTGATCTATGGTTTTGCACGTAGCTACGTGATTTTATATGAAGATGAAGCAGTCACAACTGAATTTGCCAAGGTGTCTAAGACTACGCTCATAGGCTACATGGAATGCCTCAATGAAGCTCTATTAAGTCAAGATGATAGTGCTATTTTGAATGCCTTAAATCAAGTAACTGATAACTATATAAAGAGTTCTCGAGCCTTTTAAATATCATTAATTTGTACTGGTAAAAAATACTTCTTTAGCTTGGGCTAAAGAAGTATTCAAAGTTTGTATTAATGGGACTTTTTCTTACCGCCGCCATCTTGTTTATTGACGGTAGACCATGCGATTCGTTCAGCTTCTTCTTGAGAATGACCTCTGTCTACTTCACTCTCAACAATATGTTTAGCCTGTCGTTTTTGCTTTGCTGTGTAAGCTGTTTTATCGCCACGAGGCATAAGTTCATCCTCCACATCTATTATTAAGATACTTATTATTGAAACATGTTGAGAATTTAAACCAGTTAAGTAATGTCTGCTAATGTTTGTTAAGTGGTTAGAAGTTTTACTTAAATGTGAATTTAAAAAGGTAATAGCTAATTTTAATACGATAAATTTCATAGTATTAAAGGGTAAAATTATTAAAAACAGATCACAAAAAGTACTTAGTAACGAACCATTTCTTATTTTTTTCTAAAATTGTTTTTATTTTATTAAAATGGATAATTGTATTTAATGTTTAAAATCAGCAACTTATTTTATTTGTATGTAAGCTGGCTTTAGTCTAGAACAAAGTTATTATCGACCTTAATCAACGTTGTGGGTTAATATTTCCCAAGAATTAAAAAAACGACTGATGCGTAAACAAACCTGCGTGGGTGAGTCGTTTTTTTTCATGTATGCTGTCCTTAGTTCAAGAGTTGATTTGAAATGCACTGTGATATTTATAGATCGAGCAAAAAAGATGAAATGTACATTTATATTGCTCGTCCAAACTATCCTGACGATGCGGAACAAGCTGATCCGTTTGAAAATGTTCCTGAAGCTGTTCTACAAGCGTTTGGCCGTGCAACGTTTGTCATGCATTTAGAATTAGCTCCAACACGTAAATTGGCGCGTGCTAATGTTTTACATGTTTTAGACTCATTACAAACAAAAGGTTTCTTTATTCAGATGCCACCAGAAGGGTTAATTAACCCGAATGCGGTTGAACCAGAGGGCTTACGTGGTGCGTGAAAATCAAACTGGAATAATGAATCAATTATTCTCTTTTTTGGATTTTATTCCTGAAGATGCTATTGCTTTAACAGCTTATGGAATAGGCGCTATTATTGCTTTGTGGTGTTGGTGGCGATTAATGCGCCGTCTTCCTACAACTTTTGGTGCGATTAGCTGGCTTATTGTATTTGCTATTTTAGTCACACCAACAGTGTCTGAAGGTCCAAATGCATCGGTAGCACCTGCTATTTTTGGACTACTTTTTGGTGTTTTAACTAAAGATAGTCCTCTAATCTGGTCAAATTTATCTTTAATTCTGTTTGTAGTTGGTCTAGGTTTGGTTATTGGCTATTGTTGGTCAAAATATTCAACAAACAAAAGCATGCGTTCCATCTAACCATTGAAATAGAAAAATAAGGTCTTCACATGTCTGCTGATACCCAACATTTTACCGGTACAGATCAATATATCGCGACTGACAGTCTTAAGCTCGCTGTAAAAGCAGCCCGTGCTTTACAAAAGCCTTTACTGGTTAAAGGTGAACCTGGTACGGGTAAAACTTTACTTGCTGAACAAGTAGCAGAAAGTTTGGGCTTAAAACTCATTACTTGGCATATCAAATCGACAACCAAAGCACAGCAAGGGTTGTATGAATATGATGCTGTTTCTCGTTTGCGAGACAGCCAGTTAGGTGATGACCGTGTTTACGATATTAAGAACTATATTAAACCCGGTAAATTGTGGGAAGCTTTCACCAGTGAAGAGCGTTGTGTCTTGTTAATTGATGAAATTGACAAAGCAGATATTGAGTTTCCAAATGACTTGTTGCATGAACTCGATAAAATGTCTTTTTATGTTTATGAAACAAGTGAAACCATTACGGCAACACAACGCCCAATTGTAATTATTACCTCGAATAATGAGAAAGAGTTACCAGATGCTTTCTTGCGTCGTTGTTTCTTTCATTACATTGAGTTTCCAGATGAAGTGACCATGCGAGAAATTATCGATGTTCATTTCCCGAATATTTCTGCAACACTCGTCAACGAAGCTTTACAGGTTTTCTTTAAACTACGTGAAATTCCTAATTTGAAGAAGCCACCATCAACTTCCGAATTAATTGATTGGTTAAGCTTGCTCATGGCAGATGATATGCCTGAAGATGTATTGCGTAATCGAGATACATCTAAAGCTATTCCACCGTTATATGGCGCTCTCATCAAAAACGAGCAGGATGTGCAACTCCTCGAACGTTTGGCTTTCATGTCTCGACGTTAAAGGAGGGAATAACCCATGTTTGTGCGGTTATTTTACACCTTACGTAAATACGGTGTTCCAGTTACAACTCGTGAGCTTATTGACTTAAACCGTGCTGTAAGTGAAGGTTTAGTTTTTGCCGATCAAGAAGAGTTCTATCAACTTGCTAAAACTATTTTAGTTAAAGATGAACGCTTTTTTGACAAGTTTGACCGTGCCATAAAAGACTACTTTGACGGTATTGAAACCTTTGATTTGGATGAGTTGCTTAAGCAAGTTCATAAACTACCAAAAGACTGGTTCGATTTAGAGCTTCTAGAAAAACATTTAACTCCTGAACAAAGAGCAGAACTCCAAAAAGCAGGTTCCTTAGAAGAACTGATGAAAATGCTGGAAGAGCGGTTACGCGAACAGCATAAGAAACATCAAGGCGGCAACCGCATGGTGGGTACAGGTGGTACTTCACCTTTTGGGGCTTTTGGTGATCATCCTGAGGGAGTACGGATTGGTGGGCCGGGTCGTAAACGTTCGGCTGTTAAAGTATGGGAACAGCGTAAATATCAAAATCTAGATGACGACCAAGTTCTTGGTACTCGTCAGATGCAAATTGCTTTGCGCCGTTTGCGTAAATTTGCACGTCAAGGTGCAGCTGAAGAGTTGGATGTTGACGGTACAATCCGTGAAACAGCCAAGCAAGGTATTCTTGATGTTCAAATGGTACCAGAGCGTCGAAATCGAATAAAAGTGCTTATGTTGTTCGATGTAGGCGGTTCTATGGACGCTCATATTGCCCAATGCGAGAAACTCTTTAGTGCCGCTAAAACTGAGTTTAAGACACTTGAGTACTTTTATTTCCATAATTGTCTCTATGACTATGTTTGGAAAGATAACCATCGCCGCACAGCTACCCGTATGAATACATGGGATCTATTTCACACTTATGGACGCGACTATCGTGTAATTGTAGTGGGTGATGCCAGTATGGCACCGTATGAGTTGAAATCGGTGGGTGGCTCGGTTGAATATATGAATGATGAGACTGGTGAGGTTTGGTTACGCCGCTTACGTCAACATTTCGATAAAACAGCTTGGTTAAATCCTGAAACTGAAGGGTATTGGCATTACACTCAAACCATTGGCTGGATTAAAGAAATTTTTGAAAATCATATGTATCCAATGACGCTAAAGGGCATTGAAGATATGACTCGCTACCTTTCTCGATAAGCTTAATAACTTTAATAATTTAAAAAAGAGAGATGACATGCAACATCAAATTAACGGTATTGCTTTGCCGAATGAACAAGGATTTTTTGGTGAATATGGCGGACAGTTCATTCCTCCACATTTAAAAGAGGCAATGGATGAGATTAATGTTGCTTATGAAGAGATTCGCCATACCCCTGAATTTAAAAATGAATTAGCAGATCTCTTTACGAATTATGTAGGCCGTCCAAGTCCTTTATTTCATGCGAAGCGTCTTTCTGAACAGTTAGGCGGTGCACAAATTTATTTAAAGCGTGAAGACTTAAATCATACGGGTGCACATAAAATCAATCACTGTTTAGGTGAAGCTTTACTTGCCAAGTATATGGGTAAAAAGAAAGTAATTGCTGAAACAGGTGCTGGTCAGCATGGGGTTGCTTTGGCAACAGCTTGTGCTTTAGTGGGGATTCCATGTGAAATTCATATGGGGCAAGTCGATATCGAAAAAGAGCATCCTAATGTTGTCAAAATGAAAATTTTGGGTGCTCATTTGGTCGCAGTAACACGTGGTACAGCAACATTAAAAGATGCTGTAGATAGTGCATTTGAAGAATATTTAAAAGACCCAAAAAACTTTATATATGCGATTGGTTCCGTGGTGGGTCCACATCCATTCCCTAAAATGGTTCGTGATTTTCAATCGATTATTGGTACAGAAATTAAAGAACAAACACATCATCGTTTTGGAAAAAATCCGGATTATGTTGTGGCATGCGTCGGCGGCGGTTCAAATGCAATAGGCGCATTTACTGCATTTTTAAATGACTCAGACGTAAAACTGGTAGGCGTTGAACCAGCTGGACATGGTTTAGACACCAATATGCATTCAGCAACACTAACTTTAGGTAAGCCAAGTCAAATTCATGGTATGGCCTGTTATGTCCTTGAAAATGAGAACGGTGAGCCTTCACCAGTGCATTCTATTGCTTCAGGACTTGACTACCCAGGTGTTGGTCCACAACACAGTTTTTTAAAAGATTTAGGTCGTGTTGAATATAGCACTGCAACTGACCAAGAGTGCTTAGATGCTTTTATGACGCTTTCTCGTGTTGAAGGTATTGTTCCTGCGCTTGAAAGTTCACATGCTGTTGCATGGGCAATTCGTGAAGCTCCTAAATTAGCAAAAGAAACCATGATTGTAGTGAATCTATCTGGGCGAGGAGATAAAGATTCTGATTATGTCTCTGAAAAGCTTAAGCTTTAAAACCCATTAAACTATAAAAGCGGTCCAGAATTTAAGGACCGCTTTTTATTTTGAATATCTAAATTAAAATTTAATTAAAGTTCATCATTTTATAATTAAAACAAAGTATTCTGATTTTAACGTGTGATTGTTCGAGATAGGCGTGTAAAACTCCGGTTCACAAGGCAAAGCGTTGCTTTGCTGTACCTCACTCAGTAGAATAGTCACTTTGCAAAATTTGCCTTTGGAGACGCCTAAGTGGAGCGACCGACGATTAGCCCTGAAAATTTACAGGAAGCGGCTGAAAATTTATCAACAATTCGAGATTTTATTCGTTTTGGGGTATCAGCATTACGTCAACATGATGCACATTTAGGACAAGGTACTGAAGATTATTTTGCAGAAAGTTCTGCATTAGTTTTACAAACCTTATCTCTTGAATGGTCAGCAGACGCAGAAATTCTAGATGCGAAGTTATTACCAAGCGAGAAAGCAGAATTTTTAAGCTTATTGGAACGCCGTATCAATGATCGTATTCCAACATCTTATTTATTAAACCTTGCTTATTTCTTTAATAAGCCATTCTATGTAGATGAGCGTGTATTGATTCCACGTTCACCAATTGCAGAATTAATTGAGCAACGTTTTGCACCATATTGTTTAGATGAAAATGGTCAAATGCGCGAAGCTCTCAATAATTTGCCAGAAAATGCAAAGCCTAAAACTCCGCACCGTATTTTAGATATGTGTACAGGTTCTGGATGTATTGCAGTTGCTTTGGCTTATGCTTATCCAGACGCTGAAATAGATGCAACTGACATCTCTAAAGAAGCTTTAGAAGTTGCTTCAATTAATACTGAGCACCACAATAAGCAATATCAAGTTGCATTGCTTGAGTCGGATCTATTCGCCAAGATTCCAGCTGAAAATCAATATGATTTGATTGTAAGTAATCCACCGTACGTTGATGCTGAAGATATGGCCGACTTACCAGAAGAATTTTTACATGAACCTGAACTTGCATTGGCAGCGGGCCAAGATGGTTTAGACTTAGTTCGTAAAATGCTTGCACAAGCGGCAGACTACTTAACTGAAGATGGCCTCATTGTCATTGAAGTAGGTAATTCTGAATGGTCAATGCGTCAGAACTTTAATACGATTGATTTCAACTGGCTCACTTTCCAAAAAGGTGGTTCAGGTATTTTTGCTTTGACTGCTGAACAATGTCGCCGTTATAGAAAACTATTTGAAGAGCAAATATAAGGAGTTGGGCATATGGCAGGGAATAGTATTGGACAACTCTTTCGTGTAACTACTTGTGGTGAGTCTCATGGCGTTGGCTTAATGGCAATTGTTGATGGTGTGCCACCGGGCCTTGCGTTAACCGAAGAAGATCTACAAAAAGATCTAGACCGTCGTAAGCCAGGTACATCAAAATTTGCGACTCAACGCAAAGAGCCTGATCAAGTTGAAATTATTTCAGGTGTATTTGAGGGTAAAACCACTGGTACACCAATCGGTTTATTGATTCGTAATACTGACCAAAAATCGAAAGATTATGGCAATATTGCCCAAACTTTTAGACCTGGCCATGCCGACTATACATATACGCAAAAATACGGTTTCCGTGACTATCGTGGCGGTGGCCGTTCAAGTGCTCGTGAAACTGCTATGCGTGTTGCAGCAGGTGCAATTGCTAAAAAATATTTAGCAGAAAAATTTGGCGTTTTGATTCGTGGTCATGTGACACAAATTGGTAATGAAGTTGCCGAAAAACTGGATTGGAATGAAGTTTCGAATAATCCATTTTTCTGTGGTGATGTAGACGCTGTTTCGCGTTTTGAAGCCTTGGTGACTTCTTTACGTGAACAAGGAACAAGCTGCGGTGCAAAGCTAGAAATTTTAGCTGAAAAAGTTCCTGTGGGATGGGGCGAACCTGTTTTTGACCGTTTAGATGCTGACATTGCTCACGCGATGATGAGTATTAATGCGGTTAAAGGTGTTGAAATTGGTGATGGCTTTGCAGTTGCTGGACAGTTTGGTCATGAAACACGTGATGAAATGACCAGTAATGGCTTTTTAGCGAATCATGCAGGTGGTATTTTGGGTGGTATCTCAAGTGGTCAGACCATTCGAGTCGCTATTGCACTAAAACCAACAGCAAGCATTACGACACTAGGTAAAACGATTAATTTAAATCGTGAAGATACTGATGTGTTGACTAAAGGCCGTCATGATCCTTGCGTAGGTGTTCGAGCAACTCCAATTGCTGAAGCAATGTTAGCAATTGTTTTGATGGATCACTTCTTACGCCATCGCGCACAAAATGCAGATGTTATTCCACCATTTGCTCCAATCGAACCATAGTCATAATTTTTGACTAAAGTAAATAAAACCCCATATTTAAATTAAATATGGGGTTTTAAATTTTTATTCCATTAAGTTTGATTAAATTTTAAATTATTTTCTTGTCTTATAATATTTATATAAATATAATATTCTGCGAATTATTTTTGAGTATATTCATCTGTAGAACTTGGCAATTAAATATTGTTAATTTTTACTGCACCCGATATCTATATTTATCACTGAAAGTTAATTTACTCAAATTGCTTTTATATAAGTTTATTACATATTTAAATTTTTATTACTTTAAACAAAGAATTTTCAAAGTCATCATTGAAATTGGGGAAATATCAATGAATCAGTGTACATATAGAATTGGCTGTATGTCAAAGGATAGGCTATTGCCTAAAAATTTAGAGGCAATGATAAAAGTTATTCATGACTTATCTTTGTCATCTCATCTTGTGGGGAATTGGATATATAGTGAAGACAATCCTGATATACATATTATTGATTTAGATAGTGGTTATACCAATATTCTTATTCCAAAAAAAATTAAGATCGTATTAAGTAATAATCCTGAGCTTTTAAAGGGCTATCAGTATGGTTTGAAGAGACCAATAAGATATCAGGAACTTCTCAATATTTTACAAGATATTGAGAAGAATGAATATTTTAAAACAAGTCACCAAGAACGTATAATAAATAATGAGAATATAGTGTCTAAAGATCATTTAGAAACAAAAATTCTTTATAAGCTTGTCTGTTATCCAAACTTTAAAAACATTCATGCCGAGCAGATTGTTAATGTTACTAGAGTTTGTGCTTTATTATCTATTGAGTCAAAAACAGCCCAAGAAATTAAGAGGTTTTTGAATTTATCTATTGATGAAATACAAAAAATTATAGAAATAATAAAAAAAGAAGCCTATCCAAATTATGAAACAATACATGAGAATATTGTTTCGATTTTACCATTTTCAACTGAAGCTATTTCCACAGTACCGCAAAGAATAGAACAAAATTCACTATTTTATTTTTTAATTAAATTTTGGAAGAGGTTGAAAGGCGAGCTCTAATTAAATGGAATTTTTTCTATATTAGATTATCTGAATCTAGTAATTTTCATTATATAAAAACAGGATTTTGATGTATTGAAAGTCGCTAAATTTATTAAGTTTATATAAGTCATTTTTAACAGATGGTTTAAACTTAAATAAAAGAGGTTTTGGTACGTACTGGTTCTAAATTACATTTTAGCTTTTCCACGGATGGAAAAGCTAATTGTTTATTTCGAGTCATTTTAATTGGGAAAGGAACTATAAAAGAAGTTAAGAGAGATAATAATTAGTCAAAAGTCATTTTGAATAGAAGTCTGACTTTAAGTTAAATCTACAATTTGTTCTTCGTTTACAGCAATCTTATATTGATTACGCCCATTGGTTTTTGCTTTATACAAAGCATGGTCAGCACGAGCTACAAAAGCAGAAATTGAATCGTTTAGACGAGGAATTGTGGTTGCAACTCCAACACTAATGGTGACATGTGGTGAAACATCACTGCATGGGTGCTCAATTGCAATTTTATCAACAGCATTCATTAAACGTTCAACTTGGATCAAGGCTTGCTGAGCATTTGTCATTGGAAATAATAGTAAAAATTCTTCACCTCCATAACGAGCAACTAAATCCCCACTACGGGCAGCAATAGAAGAAATAGCAATTGCGATTTCTTTTAAGCATTCATCACCCTTTAGATGTCCTAATGTGTCATTGTAAGATTTAAAATAGTCGATATCGACCATCATGATGGTAAGGGGCATTTCATGCCGTAAAGCACGACGCCATTCATTATCAAGTGTTTCATCTAGATAGCGTCGATTGGCTAAACCGGTGAGTGCGTCTTGTTGTGAAAGTAAAGATAATTGCTGTGCTTGCTGCATCAGTTCAATACGATTCAGCTCAATCATGCAGTTTTGTAAATAGTTTTCTCTATGTTGACGGTCTGTTGCATAGGCAAGGGTCATTCCTAAAAAACTACTGAAGGTGTAAGTCCGGTTCAAGAAGGTCCAGTCGATTACCCCATTTAAGTAATTACTTGCCAAAATTCCAACAACCCCGCCCATCCATCCAGCAAATATGGCGGTATAAAAGCGCATACCTACCGCACCATAGATAATCACAATCGCATACATCATCGCTGCATGAAAAAGAACATTATCTTGGCCATTTTCAATTACGTTAATTAAAATAAAGGTAATTGCCACAGCTAAAGCTGAACCGACTCCTACATAATAATCAAAATACTGATTTAATTTTTTAATAAATGATAAAATCCAGGCGATAAGAATGATTATACCTACCCAAGAATAATAGCTAAACCAGGGTAAAACTTGCTCAGTTGGTAAAACTTGATATATACCAAAGCTTAAAAATATATATAATATTAAAATAATAGGCGCTCTATAGCGGAACTCATAGGCAGCACCATTTTGGTATTGAAAACGATAAATCGTTTCAAGCTGCTTTGGAAACCATACGAAATTTAATCCTCGTGTGGTTAATAAATCTATTTGTTCCTGTCCCAATATATTGGAACCCTGCAACTTCATAATTAATGCTCACTATATTGGAAGTTGTCATAAAATGAGACTTATTTTAGTAAAGTTCCATCTAAAAATATTGATTATATAATGTGTGATTTATTCAAAATAATAATACAGTTTTTTTAAAAAAGTAATGATTTTTATCTGAGTTAAATGTGATAAAAATCACGACATTTCAACGATTAGCGTAACAATTATCTAAAGATTCACAATCCATCGAAAAAAGTTACAAATGGTCGATTAACGATTGTATCTTTATCATTTTCGGATAGACTTATACCGTGAAATACAGATGATTGCTGTCATATAAATAGGAAAATTAGCAATGACTGCTCTAAATCAATATGGAATGCATTTAGAAATTACACCGCATAATGGATGGTCACAGCAGTTCTGGGATGACCTGCTACCAGCGAAAGAACGGGTGAGTAAACATCCGTTTTTTTCGGAAATGGCCAATGGGGGATTGAGCCTAGATAGTTTCCGTTATGCTTTACTTAATTTCTATCCATTAGTCGCGCATTTCCCGTCATATATGGCAGGGGCGTTAGGCAAAGCAACGGGGTTTTCTGAACCTGGCGTTACAGAAGCACGAGATTGGTTAATCCAGAATATTAAGGTAGAAGAGCGACACTTAAAATGGTATCGCGACTGGGCTGGAGGTTTTGGCTTAACTGTTGATGAGCTTGATCATGTACGACCGCCAGCTGCGATGAATGCGGTGAATCATTTCTTATGGAATATGAGTCATCGCGGTAATTTAGCAGAATGCCTTGCTGCAACAAATCTGGCAATTGAATGGGCAACTGGGGATTGGTCGATTCAGGTCTATAAGGGTATTCATACCTATACTGATCATCCTGAAGTAACGATTGATAAACGTTCTTTAGCTTGGTTGCGTGCGCATGCTCACTATGATGATCTTCATCCTTATGAAGCCATGGAGCTGATTAAGCGTTTATGTAATGATCGTCCCGACTGGCAGCAAAAAGCTTTTCATGCTGCGGAAGAAGGGCTGCGGTATTATGAATTAGCCTTAGACGATTGTTATAAGGTACAGCTTCAAGCCTCTGCTTGATCTTATCTTAAAAAGGGAGGATATCGTATGGATATTCTCCCTTTTATTTTATTCGAGTAGTTTTAACAGTTTTGTTCGATAAGGCGTTTCTTCGGGTAATAACTCTAGCAAACGTTCCACTGCATCGACACGGTCAGGAACACGGCTTACCACTCGTAATAATTGATCAACATCTTCAATCTGATAGATTACGTGACTTAAACGGGCATCAAAACAGTCTCTCCATGCACACAAAAATGGACTTTCCGATTTAGCTAAAAAACTCCCTCTATAAAGCGTTAGTGTTGTCGATGTGAAACCCAAATTTAATGCTTGCTCCGCCATTAAAAAATCACATTGAATTTCACAGTTCAGTCGGTAAGGACGAGACTCGATCACATCGGGAATTAAGTTTCTGAGTTGAGAAAGTTCTGCTTTTAAAGTGGTCGTACTTACAGGCCGATCGCCATATAAAGAATAGTGAAGCTCTTCAAGATTAATTCCTTCAGGGCACAGTGTCAGAATGCACAGAATCTCAATTTGACGTTGAGTTAAAGTTAGGCTGCGTTGGTTATATTGAACTTTTGGAGTTCCAAAGGCCTTAATGTATAAAATATTTTTTTGGTGAAGCTGAATTGCTTGTTTCACAATGTCCGCACATCTCTCAACGGCTAAAATTCCCAATGAGTTATGCTTTTGATATTTAGTCGATAAATTCATAATCCCATAAAACTGGCCTGTGTTTGCATCGGTAATCGGCGCTGCATAGCAGACCCAATCTCTTACACTATTCATTTGGTTTTCGTGTGAGTAAACGCAGTTAGCTGAATGAGTATTTAATGCTAAACCAATTGCATTTTGTCCTACTGCCTGAGTAGACCATTGGCCGCCTTCAACAAAATGAACTTGCTCTGCCGAAGAGCGCATTGGATGACTGCTCCATGTCCAAAGTAGAGTGCCATGTGGGTCGGTCACACCAATTGCCATATCGGCATCTTCGGCAATGTGCATTAAGTTTCGGTGACACTCATGAATAGAACGTCCGAATAGTGAATGTTCCCATTCTTCGGTTAGGTCAAATAACGGAGCCGCTTCAAGGTCAACTGATGGCTTTTTTCCTAAATATTGAGAATGAGATGACTTTTCTGGCCGAAATAAAGACGGCGTAGTATCTATAAGAGGCGATGATAATTGTTCTGACATATCCATATCGAAATTCCTTTATCATTGAAATGGCGTATCCGTAGCCGCTCAACCGTTATAACTTTTTTATTGTGACTATTTCCTCGTTATCTCCTTACATTAAATACTTTTATAAGTCTTGACCATTAGCCTATTGGATAAGTTTTGTTAATTACATGATCTTTAAGATAAGACATCTTTTCGACTAAAAGGCTTTGGTACTTCTTCTCCAAAATATTGTCGGTCAGCAAAGTAGCTTGAACGGACCATAGGAGCACTCCAGATATTTTTAAAACCTAGCCGTTTGCCATGTCGCGTATATCTTTCAAATTCTTGTAAACTTACAAAACGATGAATAGGTGCATGTGATTTTGAAGGCTGTAAGTATTGTCCAATGGTAATAAGGTCTACTTGATAATCTTTTAAGTCGTTCAGTAGGGCAAGTACTTCTGCTTCAATTTCTCCTAATCCAACCATTAAACCAGATTTGGTTTTGATATCTGGACAATATGCTTTAAAGCATTTTAGTAGTTCCAATGAGTGCTGATAGTCTGAGCCTGGGCGCATTGCTTTATATAAACGCGGAACAGTTTCAATATTGTGATTAAAGACATCGGGAGGAGATAAACTCAAAGTTGAAAGAGCTGTCTCTAAACGACCGCGAAAATCGGGTACCAAAATTTCAATTAAAGTTTCTGGGCAGCGTTTTCTGATCTCTTCAATGCACTTTACAAAATGAGCAGCGCCACCATCATGTAGATCATCACGGTCTACAGAGGTAATCACTACATATTTTAAGTTTAAGTTTGCGACCGTTTCGGCCAAATGTTTAGGTTCATCTTCATCTAGGGGTTTTGGGCGACCATGAGCGACATCACAGAATGGACAACGTCTGGTGCAGATATCACCCATAATCATAAACGTTGCTGTACCTCCACCAAAGCATTCCGGTAAATTCGGACATGCCGCTTCTTCGCAAACGCTATGTAACTTTTGCTGACGTAAAAGGTTTTTTATACGTTTAATTTCTTCAAAATCTGTAATTTTTGCTCTAATCCACTCAGGTTTATTTGGCAACTCTTCTGTTGGTAAAACCTTAATTGGAATACGGGCGACTTTATCAGCTCCCCGTAATTTAATACCAGTTTCCACTTGTCTTTTAAAATCCATATTAATAATTCCATTTTATTTAAAACTTACTTAAACTCCTGCCTATTTAATTTAAAGACTAATTTAAATTTCCTTAATAAGTCACAATTAATTATAAACACAGGGTGTGGCGAGTATTATAAAATAACAAAGGTTGGTTAAAGGTTTGTTTTACAAGCTAATGAAAATTATAAAATTTTTTTAAATTTATTTTGAGTTGTTAAGTTTTTGAAATTAATAATTTAATTGGAAATATTTTAAATAAAAACTTTTTGGTCTAATAGATCAATTATTGAATTTGAGTTTAAGTATTTATAGCGAATTAGTATTTTCGCTTGAAACTTGGTTGATTTTTAAAATCAAGATAATAAAGGAAAAGGATATGCAATTAACGGAAGAGCAATTACTCGCAGCATATAAAAGCATGCGTGATATTCGTGAATTTGAAGATCGACTTCACGAAGAAAATACCAATGGTGATATTCCCGGCTTTATTCACTTATATAGTGGTGAAGAGGCTGTAGCAGTCGGTATTTGTGAGAATTTAACAGATAAAGACTACATCACTTCAACCCATCGTGGCCATGGACACTGTATTGCAAAAGGCTGTGATATTCACGGCATGATGCTGGAAATTTTCGGTAAAGATGATGGGCTGTGCCGAGGAAAAGGCGGTTCTATGCATATTGCCGATTTAGATAAAGGCATGCTGGGCGCCAACGGGATTGTGGGTGGTGGACCTCCTTTGGCAATTGGTGCTGCACTAACAGCTAAAACATTAAAGACAGGCGGTGTTGGGCTTTCTTTTACAGGTGATGGTGGTTCAAATCAGGGGCTTACCTTTGAAGCGATGAACATGGCTGTCGTACTTAAACTTCCTGTGATTTTTGTCTTTGAGAATAATGGGTTTGGTGAGGGTACAGGTCATGACTACGCGGTAGGTAGTAAAGACATTGCTGGGCGTGCAGCAGGTTTTGGTTTGCCGGCAGTTAAAGTCGATGGTACCGATTTCTTTGCTGTATATGAAGCGGCTCAAACTGCCATTGAACGTGCACGCCGTGGTGAAGGGCCAAGTGTTATTGAAACCATTACTAACCGTTTTTATGGACATTTTGAAGGTGATCCAGGGCTCATTCGCTCAAAAGAGGAAGTCGACTTTGTTAAAGAAAATAAAGACCCTTTGAAAATTTTCCGAGAAAAAGTTAAAGGCAAAATTGATGAAGCTAAATTAGAGGAGATTGATGCAGTGTCTAAGGCAAACGTTGATGATGCAGTTGCTAAAGCTCGTGCTGCGGCATATCCAAAACCAGAACAACTCCTTACCGACGTCTATGTCTCTTACTAAAGGAATAGTAAAGATGCCAAATAAAAGTTTTCGTAATGCGATTAAAGAAGCCATTGAATCAGAAATGCGTCGTGACCCAACTGTGTTCGTGTTGGGGGAAGATGTACGCGGTGGACATGGCGGTAAAAATACCGAAGATAACCAGCTTGAAGGTTTCGGTGGTGTGCTGGGTGTAACTAAAGGTTTGTGGACAGAATTTGGTTCGGAGCGTGTTATTGATACACCAATTACTGAATCTGCAATTATTGGTATGGCGGCTGGCGCTGCTGCAACTGGTTTACGTCCTGTTGCCGATCTAATGTTTATGGATTTTTATGGCGTGTGTCATGACATGCTTTATAACCAAGCCGCTAAATTCCGTTACATGTTTGGTGGAAAAGCAAAAGCGCCAATGGTGGTGCGAGGTATGATTGGTGCAGGTTTTTCTGCAGCAGCTCAGCACTCTCAGTCACCATATAACGTATTTGCCGCAGTTCCAGGTTTAAAAGTTGTGGTCCCATCTAGCCCATATGATGTGAAAGGACTTTTAATTCAGGCTATTCGAGATGATGACCCTGTCGTTTTCTGTGAGCACAAAATGCTCTATGACATTAAAGGTGATGTTCCTGATGAAGCCTATACCATTCCTTTTGGGGTAGCAAATTACACCCGTGAAGGTACAGACGTAACCATTATTGCTTTAGGTTTGATGGTACACCGCGCTAATGAAGTAGCAGATAAGCTAGCAAAAGATGGTATTTCGGTTGAAGTAGTAGACCCTCGAACAATTTCTCCTCTTGATGAAGAAGGAATTTTAGAGTCTGTGGCATCGACAGGGCGTGTTGTGATTGTGGATGAGTCAGCGGCACGCTGTGGTTTTGGTCATGATGTTGCTGCATTAGTTGCACAGAAAGGTTTCCATTATTTAAAAGCACCTGTTGAACTCGTAACGCCACCACATACGCCTGTTCCATTCTCACCAGTTTTAGAAAAAGAATGGATTCCAAGTGTAGAGCGTATTGAGCAAGCTGTGCGAAAAACATTGGAGGCTTAGGATGAGCGAAATTAAAACGCTGGAGATCCCGAAATGGGGATTATCCATGGAAGAGGGCACGATCGCCCAATGGTTGATTAAAGAGGGTGATAGCTTTAATAAGGGCGATGAAATTTGTGAAATTGAAACCACAAAAATCGTCAATGTGTTAGAAGCACCTTTTGCGGGAACACTGCGTAAAATCTTAGCAAAAGACGGTGATACTTTACCTGTAGGTGGTCTTATTGCTGTATGTGCTGAAAGCCAAGTTTCTGATGCAGAAATTGAAAATTTTATTACATCACTAGGTGGTTCAGCAGCTAAAGCACCTGAAACATCTTCAGAACAAAGTAAAGCGGAAACATCTGCACCTGCTGTTGAAAAAGCGGAACAACCAAAGACTGTCGCAACAAGTACTTCAGCTCCTGTAAAAGCAGCTAAAGGTGGTTACGATGTATCCGAGTCATTACAAGGCTATCAAGCATCTAATAAGCTTTTTGCAACTCCACATGCCTTGAAACTTGCTGAAAAGCATAATGTTAATTTGGCAAAAGTGACGGGTTCTGGTCGTGAAGGGCGTATTAGTGTTCAAGACATCCAGAAGGCTGTGCAAGCTGCTGGAGGCCAGTGGCCTGATGTTAAACAGCAACATCAAGCTAAAGTGGTTAAATCTACTGCCGATGATAGCCGTGTTTTGGCAACACCTGTTGCACGCCGTTTGGCAAAACAATGGGGTATTAACCTCAATGACTGCCGTGTTTCAGGTACCAGAGGCCGCGTTTGCAAAGAAGATGTTGAAGCGGTTTACAACCGTAATAACTCAACGGTGGGAAGTGAACAGTCTACTCAGTGTGCTGTTGCTCAACCACAATCGACAATCATCACAGTCGCGATGAATGGTATGCGTAAAGCGATTGCCTCACGCTTGCAAGCGGCAAAACGTAATGCGCCACATTTCCGTCTTGTAGTCGATCTAAACGTAGAAGCACTTCAAAATTTACGTAAGCAGATTAATGAGACTGTTCCACAGGTGAAGCTATCTATTAATGACATGCTGATTAAAGCGGCAGCAGCAGCACTCATTAAAGTACCTGAAGTGAATGTTCAATTTGATGAAGCTACACAATCGATTCTGCAATTTTCACAAGCCGATATTTCAGTGGCTGTGGCGATTCCAAACGGTTTAATTACACCAATTGTGAAAGCCGCCAATCAGAAGTCTTTAGCACAGATTTCCGAGGACATGCGTGATTTGGCAACGCGTGCCAAGATTGGAAAGTTACAACCTGACGAATTTCAGGGAGGCAGCTTTAGCATTTCAAATTTAGGAATGTTAGGCGTTAAACAGTTCGATGCCATCATTAATCCACCGCAAGGCGCAATTATGGCATTGGGTGCTTCAGAACCACGTGCTGTCGTTGAAAATGGAAATGTAGTGGTTCGTGAAATTGTCACAGCGACATTGTCATGTGATCACCGAGTCATTGACGGTGCTGTAGGTGCAAAGTTCTTGGCCAGCTTTAAGCAGTTTGTTGAAAACCCTGCTTTAATTTTGGTGTAGGAGAACCCGCATGTCAGAAACTCAATTCGATTTGATTGTGATTGGTGCGGGACCGGGTGGATATGTGGCTGCAATTCGTGCAGCCCAGCTCGGGCTAAAAACCGCAATTGTAGAAGAGCAACATTTGGGCGGAATATGCCTGAATTGGGGGTGTATTCCAACCAAAGCTCTATTGGCTGGCGCAGAGTTGGCAACTCAATTTAAAAATGCAGCACAGTTTGGTTTTCAGGTATCCCAACTCGATTTTGATATTCAAAAGCTTGTGCAACATAGCCGACAAGTTTCAGCACAGTTGGTACAGGGCATTGATTACTTGCTAAAAAAGAATCAAGTGACTGTGTTTAATGGTCGTGCTCAACTTACAGCGAAAGAAAAACTTGAAGTGACCGATACTCAAGGTAATAGTCAGGCTTTGAGCGCCCCACATATTATTTTGGCAACTGGAGCTAAAGCTCGACATGTTCCTCAGCTTCTTGTCGATGGAACATATGTCTGGAGCTATAAAGAAGCGCTTATTCCAGAAGAACTGCCAAAAAGCTTACTCGTCGTTGGTTCGGGTGCAATTGGTAGTGAGTTTGCCAGCCTCTATCAAGACTTGGGGTGTCAGGTCACGCTTATTGATTTAGCTAAGCAGATTCTACCGACCGAAGATGCAGAAGTTGCTCAATTTGTTAGAAAACAATTTGAACAAAAAGGAATGAAGGTCCTAACGGATGCTGTTGTCCAAAGTATTCAAATTGAAAATGGGCAAGTTCACTGTGTAATTGAAACGGCAAATGATGTTCAAACAGTCGTTTTTGACCGTGTGCTTTCGGCAATTGGTGTACAGCCTAATACTGCGGGACTAGGATTGGAACGTTTAGGTGTAGAACTGAACCCGCAAGGTTTTGTGGCAATTGATGATTATTGTAAAACCAATGTTGTAGGCCTCTACGCAATTGGTGATGTAGCAGGTGCGCCGTGTCTTGCCCACAAAGCAAGCCATGAAGCAATGATATGTGTTGAAAAAATTGCTGGCGTAGCAAACGTGCATTCACTCGACCGTAGCCAAATTCCGGGTTGCATTTTTACTCATCCACAAGTGGCTAGCATTGGTCTGACTGAAAGTGCAGCAAAAGCGCAGAACCTACCTGTCCGAATCGGCAAGTTTTCTTTAACTGCGAATGGCAAAGCTTTGGCAATTGGAGATGCGTCAGGTTTCGTTAAAACTGTCATACATGCAGAAACGGGCGAGCTACTTGGTGCACACATGGTGGGCCATGAAGTGACCGAGCATATTCAAGGTTTCGCAATTGCTAAATATCTAGAAGCAACTGATGAAAGTCTAGCTCAAGTGATTTTCCCACATCCAACTTTATCAGAAGCCATGCATGAATCCATTTTGGCTTCAATGCAACGAGCGATTCATATGTAGAAATTCTGCATTTACAGGAGTTGAAAATGGTTAAGGGATTAAAAAATAAAGTCGCGTTAGTGACAGGGGCAGCTCAAGGCATTGGCCGTGGGATTGCCCTGCGCTTGGCGCAAGATGGTGTACACATTGCATTGGTCGATATGAAACAAGATCGACTCAATGCTGTACAGCAAGAGATTCAAGCTTTAGGCGTAAATGCCAGTACGTTTATTGCCGATGTCAGTGACCGAGAGCAAGTTTATGCTGCGATTAATCATGCTGAGCAGACGCTTGGTGGCTTTGACATCATGATTAATAATGCTGGAATTGCTCAGGTTCAGGCTATTGCTGATACAACACCAGATGAGTTTCACAAAATCGTTGATATCAATATTGGCGGTGTACTGTGGGGCATACAGGCTGCTGCTACAAAATTTAAGCAACGCCAACATAAAGGCAAAATCATTAATGCTTGCTCAATTGCAGGCCATGATGGGTTTGCTCTGTTGGGTATTTATTCTGCTACCAAGTTTGCAGTTCGTGCGCTTACCCAAGCCGCTGCAAAAGAATATGCCAGTCACGGTATTACGGTAAACGGCTATTGTCCCGGAATTGTCGGAACTGACATGTGGGTTGAAATCGATAAACGGTTTGCTGAAATTACCGGTGCGGCTATAGGTGAGACCTATAAAAAATATGTAGAAGGCATTGCTTTAGGTAGAGCCCAAACACCAGAGGATGTCGCTGCATTAGTTGCTTTTCTGGCAAGTGAAGATTCAGATTACATTACGGGTCAATCGATTTTAACGGACGGCGGAATTGTCTATCGCTAAAACAACATCCTGATTTGAGGGGGATAATAATGAAAGCAGCGCGTTTTTATGACAGAGGCGATATCCGTATTGAGGATATCCCAGAACCAGAAGTCACTCCCGGCACTGTAGGTATTCAGGTGGCTTGGTGTGGAATTTGTGGTACAGATTTGCATGAATTTATGGAAGGACCGATTTTTATTCCACCGTGTGGACATCCTCACCCTATTTCAGGCGAATCTGCGCCAATCACCATGGGACATGAGTTCTCTGGTGTTGTATATGCAGTCGGTGAAGGTGTTGATGATATTGAAGTCGGTCAACATGTGGTCGTAGAGCCTTATATTGTGGCAGATGATGTACCAACGGGGCCGGGAGACAACTATCATCTTTCAAAAAACATGAACTTTATTGGTTTAGGTGGTCGTGGTGGTGGTTTGTCGGAAAAAATTGCGGTTAAACGCCGTTGGGTGCATCCCATTTCCAATAAAATTCCATTAGATCAGGCGGCCTTGATTGAACCGTTATCGGTTGGTCATCATGCCTATGTAAGAAGTGGGGCAAAAGCTGGTGATATTGCTCTGGTTGGTGGTGCTGGCCCAATTGGTTTATTGCTTTCAGCAATTTTAAAAGCGAAAGGGCTTACCGTCATCATTACCGAGCTGAGTGCAAAACGTAAAGAAAAAGCCAAAGAGTCGGGAGTTGCAGATTATATTTTAGATCCATCAGAGGTTGATGTTGTTTCTGAGGTCATGAAAATCACCAAGGGTGACGGAGTCGATGTTGCGTTTGAATGTAGTAGCGTGAACAAAGTTTTAGATACTTTGGTTGCGGCTGTGAAACCTACAGGCGTTATTGTTATTGTTTCGATTTGGAGCCATCCAGCATCTATTAATGTCCATAGTGTGGTGATGAAAGAGCTTGATGTACGAGGAACAATTGCCTATGTGAATGATCATCAGGAAACCATTAAGCTGGTTGAAGAAGGTAAAATAAATCTGGAACCATTTATTACCCAGCGTATTCAACTTGATGATTTGATTTCACAAGGTTTTGAAACCTTAATTCATAACAATGAGTCCGCCGTTAAGATTATCGTACAGCCATAAGTAGACATTTAAACCAATAAAAAGAGCGATAATTCGCTCTTTTTATTAAAGTAAATTGTTATTTTGGGCTTCAATAATAGGGGGTAATGGCTGCCCTAAAGAGCTTAAAGACTCTCGTTCAATCAAACGAACAATTGAATCAAGCGGTAAATCATTTTCTTGTAAACCAAAAGGTTCTTCAATTTGGGCACTTAAGGCATCTAACCCTAAAAACATGTAGGCAATTAAGCCAACAATAAGTGGTGTCCAAATACCTAAAGCTGCTTCAAGACTAAAAGGCAATATGAAACAGAAACAGTAAACAGCGCGATGTAAAAGTACTGAATATGAATAGGGCAAAGGTGTACCAGCAATTCGGTCACAACCTGCTTGAATATTACCTAGCTCAACAATATGACGTGTCAATGTGCTGTAGATAATGTCACTAATTTCGCCATCTTTTAACGCTTTGACTAAATCTTTTTGAATATTTTCGAGTACAAACTGAGGCGCGTTAATATGCTCATTTAGATAATCGAGTGAAGAGTTATTTAAATAAGCATGTTCAAGAAATTTCGTTGGCTCTGCTGTTTGTTGGCGCAAACGGTCGCGCAATAAATTACTAAAAATTAAGACCTGATGAATTAAATTTTCACGTTGTTCATTGGATAGAACATGACTATCTCTGACAATATGCCTTGCATTTGCAATTAAAGCGCCCCATAACTTGCGTCCTTCCCACCAACGGTCATAACACGCGTTATTTCTAAAACCGGTACAAATTGAAAGAATCACACCAAAGATGGTAAATCCAATTGCGGGAACGGTAGGGATTTGAATCCAATGATAATAAGAAAGCCAGACTACACATGCTGAAATAAGAACAACAAAACTCAATGCTGGTAAAACTTTGGGTAGAACTGTTCCTTTCCATGCAAATAAGAGTTTAAAAACGCTGTTTTTATCGCGAACAATCATAGAAAGCCTTTGAACTAACGGACCTAACCAAGTGCTGTATGATACGCCTTAGATCAGATAAATACCTACCTAAAGCTTATGTTTTTGTCTATATCGCCAAAGCGTAGTGCGGCTAATTCCAAAAATATTAGCGACCATATTCAGGTTGTGGTTATATTTTTCCAAAGCTGCTTGCACATTTTCTGGACTAAGCTCCGTATTTGTCTCTGGTAATTTAACGTAATCCTCAGCATTTAAGAGTTCATTCGGTAAGTCTTCGACTTCAATTTCATCTTTACCATTTGCCATTGTTAAAGCATAAAGCAATGTGTTTTTAAGCTCGCGAACATTCCCTGGCCAATCATAGTTAAGCAAAACTTGCATGGCTTTTTGATTGACTTGATGAGGCATTGTGTCGAGTTGCGTGGAGCTTTCTTTTAAAATCTGATCGACAATGAGTGGAATATCGACTTTACGTTCTCTAAGAGGCGGTATAAAAATTGGAATCACGCGTAAACGATAGAGTAGATCGTGGCGGAAACGCCCAGCCTTAGCTTCCTCACGTAAAGCTTTGTGCGTTGCTGTAATAATGCGCACATTGGCCTGAATAGGTTTTTCACCACCGACCGGTGTAAATTCACCTGTCTCTAGTATCCGTAATAATTTAGCTTGTAGCTCTAAAGGGATCTCGGCAATTTCATCAAGAAAAAGGGTTCCGCCGGCGGCACGTTCAAATACACCTTTATGGTCGCGAATTGCTCCAGTAAAAGCGCCTTTAACATGCCCAAATAGTTCGCTTTCTAAAATATTTGCATTTAGAGCAGCACAGTTAATGGCTACAAAAATTTTGTTCTTACGTTGGCTATAATCATGAATAGCCTTTGCCACCAGTTCTTTACCACTACCAGATTCGCCTCGGACGAGCACTGGAAACTCAGTAATTGCCACTCTTTGAATAATTGAAAACATGCGGGCCATTTCTGGTGAGCAACTATTAAAAACCTTGGCTAAGTCTTGTAACTGCTCTGTTAATTGCACTTGATCAGCAATATCATCTTCTGTGCCAACTGGCTGTAAAATATGTAACTTCCCAATAAAATGGTTTTCGCTAATATAAATATCATGCTCTTGATAGATAAATCGCTTTTTAATTTTATGTGTATTAATTTCAAGATATTGATTGTGATGATCTTGAGTAAGCGCTGCCATGCTCTCAACGGAAATGTCATCTGTATTAAATTTATAGTGAATTGCGTGAGTCGTTGTGTCTGCTAAAAACAGACTCGCATTTGGGAATAAAGCTTTTAATTGCTCAAATAAAATAAAAAAATCTTGTTCTGATTCAAAATTTAACTTTGCCATTGTCTGTGTTTCACCATTGTTTCATTGAAACATACTAAAGTTGCATAGAAACATCAAGTAGTGTTTATTTTCCGGACTTAAATTCAATTATTGGCTTAAATATTTGATTTTTATATTTATTATTTAAATTAAAATAATTGGCATCTTATTTGCAAAATATAGGAAAGAAATAAATTATTAGGGTATAAATCATGTTCTTTAAGCAGTTTTTTGAGCAGGAAAGTTCGACTTATACATATATGCTTGGGTGTGAAGAAACACGAGAGGCTGTTTTAATTGACCCAGTTGCATCAGATATAGAGATTTATACAAAAGAATTAGAGCAGCATCAATTTACACTCATCTATACCTTAGATACACATGTTCATGCAGACCATATTACGGCTGCGAATTTGCTGCGTGAACGCTTTCATTGCAAATCAGTTTTACACCGAAATTCAGGTGTAAATTGCGGAGATATTTTAATCACAGATGGTTGCACGCTTAAATTGGGCAACCTTAGTATTGAAGCGCGTTATACACCAGGTCATACCAATGCTTGTACGAGTTATCTGGTTGGAAACATGGTTTTCACTGGGGATGCATTGTTAATTGATGGTTGTGGTCGAACTGACTTCCAAGAGGGTAATGCTGGAACGCTCTATGACAGTATTCATAAACAACTTTTCAGTTTGCCGGACGATACAATTGTTTATCCGGGACATGATTATAAAGGACGTTTATCTTCGACTATTGCTAATGAACGTTTATATAACTCACGTTTAGGCCAAAAACGCTCCCGTGAAGATTTTATTAAATTAATGGTTGATTTAAATCTGCCATATCCAAAACAGATCGATAAAGCATTACCAGCTAATCAAGCCTGTGGCTCAACTTCGCAATCTTAGGGTGGCAATATGGAACTCAAACGAATTAATCAAGATTTTTATGTTGCTGGTCAAATCACTGCTGATGAAGTCGCAAAAATTGCGGATCAGGGGATAAAAACTCTGATATGTAACCGTCCAGATGGAGAAGGTGTAGACCAACCCAATGTGATTGAAATTGAAGAAGCAGCTCAGCGACATGGCCTAAATGTAATTTATCAACCAGTGACAAGTGGCAAAATTACCGATCAGCAAGTTACCGAGTTTAAGCAGTTTTACCACAATACTCAGAAACCTGTTTTAGCGTATTGCCGCTCTGGCATGCGTGCCATCAGTCTATGGGCTTTAGCGGAAGTTGATCCTTCAAATGCAGCCCTTTTAGTCGAAACAGGTAACAAACTTGGTTTTAACTTGAAAGGCTTAGTGCCACGTATTTTAAAACGTGATCATGAACCAGCAACGATTCCTTGCTATAGCGTTGTGATTGTGGGGGCTGGTGCAGCTGGAATTTCTGTAGCGTCTAGTCTCTTATGCCGTGAACCGAACTTAGATATTGTCATTATTGATCCAGCAGATACGCATTATTATCAACCCGGCTGGACCATGGTAGGGGCTGGTATTTTTAAGCCGCAAGTAACAGCACGCTCAATGGCAAGTGTGATTCCATCAAAAGTTAAATGGATGAAAGCTGCTGTTGCCGGATTCGACCCTGAGCACAATCAGGTTATTCTGGAAGGATGCCAACCCATTCAATATAAAGCGTTGGTCGTATGTCCCGGTTTAAAACTGAATTGGCATGGGATTGAAGGTTTAGTCGAAACCCTTGGTAAAAATGGGGTGACCTCTAACTATCGATATGACTTAGCGCCGTATACATGGGAACTGGTACAACAACTAAACGGTGGAAAGGCGATCTTTACCCAACCACCTATGCCGATTAAATGTGCGGGTGCTCCTCAAAAAGCAATGTATCTTTCAGCCGACTATTGGTTAAAGCACGGCAAACTTAAAGATATTTCTATCCATTTTTATAACACCGGCGGTGTTTTATTTGGTGTGAAAGAATATGTACCTGCACTGATGCAATATGTCGAAAAATATGGTTCTGAACTGCACTTTAACCATCAACTTGTCAAAGTAGATGGGCCTGCGAAGAAGGCTTGGTTTAAGGTAGTGAACGATGAAAATGCGGAACTGGTAGAAAGCGATTTTGACATGTTGCATGTTGTTCCACCGCAACAAGCGCCTGATTTCATTCGTGCCAGTACTCTAACAGATGAAGCTGGATGGGTGAGTGTTAACCCGCAAACCTTACAACACACCGAGCATGCCAATATTTTTGCTGTAGGCGACGTGATGAATGCGCCTAATGCCAAGACTGCTGCGGCAGCACGTGCACAAGCTCCAATAGTCGCTGTGAATGTTCTTGCGAAACTAAAAGGTGAGCAGAACTTTTGTGAGTATAACGGTTATGGTTCATGTCCACTGACTGTAGAGCGTGGAAAAATCGTTCTGGCTGAGTTTGGCTACGGTGGCAAGCTGCTTCCAAGTTTTCCCAAATGGGTGATTGATGGGCAGAAACCATCTCGCTTGGCTTGGTTACTTAAAGAGCGAATTTTGCCACCGATTTATTGGCAAGGCATGCTCAAAGGCCGCGAATGGATGGTCAAACCTGAGCAAGGTTAAACAAAGCAACGCTTTGTACGAGCGCAAGGCGAAAGCTGTGCTTGAGCGGAAGAGGATAAGTAAAGCAACGCTTTACCCTGAGAAGCGATTGAAGCTTCGCAAGAAGACGAAAGCTGTGTTCGAGTGGAAGAGGATAAGAAAAGCAACGCTTTTTCCTGAGAAGCGGCTAAAGCTTCGAAGAAGGCGAGAACTAGGTTCGAGTAAACACAGTAGTTCATTGCAAATGAAAAACATGAAATTTTAGGCTTCTGATATGTTATTACTTGTCGTTGAAGGCATTGTGATTGGCTTTTTACTTGGTCTAACTGGCGCTGGTGGCGGTATTCTTGCTGTACCTGCACTAATGACAAGCCAAGGCTGGAGTGTAGCTCAAGCAGCACCTATTGGTTTATTGGCAGTTGCGCTGTCTACACTGATTGGAACGATTGAAGGGCTATTTAAAAAGATGGTTCGTTATCGTGCTGCAATCTGGATTGCCATTATTGGCGCACCTATAGCACATATCGGAATTTTAATAGCCAACACGATTTCTCCTGTTTGGCTCATGCTCATGTTTAGCTTAGTCATGTTTACAGTAGGCTATCGACTCATCAGCAACCGAGTTTCGGATTTCCACAACCCACCGTGTCAGGTTAACCCAAGTACGGGGCGTTTCATCTGGAATTTTAAAACGGGAAGTGTTCTTGCGAGTATCGGGATTATTGCTGGGCTTTTAACTGGAATGTTAGGCGTTGGCGGTGGTTTTGTGATCGTACCTGCACTTAGAAAAGTCACTAATCTCGACATGCATAGTATTGTTGCCACCTCTCTTATGATTATTTTTCTCATTAGTGGAATAAGTATTGTGATGCATATTGCAGAGGGTTTTCACTATCCAGTAGGCATTACCAGTGCGTTTGCACTCGCATGTGCATTCGGTATGTTGTTAGGCCGCCGAGCCATTCGTTTCATTCCGGCTGCAATTGTACAAAAAGTCTTTGCTTTAATGGTTTTTGCTGTCGCAATTTATATGGTAGTTAAGATTGTTAATCTCACAAATATCTAAGTGATATAGTATTTTAACTTACCTTTATAAATACAAAATTTCCAAATGAAGCCTTAACATTAACTTTGGAAATTTTTGGATTTAAACCATTTAAATTTTTGAGAAAACGATATGAAGCGAGTCAACGTGGCAATTTGTGGTTTTGGACGGATTGGGCAACAAATTGCAGAGCTTCTTTTAAATCGATCGACATACTATAAACAAAAATATCAAATTGATACCCGTTTAGTGGGTGTCTGTAATTCATCTTCAGGTTTAATTGACCAACATGGTTTACAAGCTTCAAAGTACCTAGATAAAACACAATATCAAGCTGGTTTAACTGAGCAAAGGTTTTTAGAACAGGTTCAGGCGGATGTCATTATTGAGACTGGCCCAAGTGACTATGTGACAGGTGGAAAGGGCCTATTTTATTTAAATTATGCTCTAACACATAACATGAATGCGATAGCAGTATCTAAAGGTGCTTTAGTCGTAGAAGGTAAAAAATTAATTAACTTGGCGCATCAACACAATAAAAAATTATTTTTTAGCGGTGCGACGGCTGCGGCTTTACCAACAGTTGATTTGTTTGAATATAACTTGGCTGGCTGTCAGATTTTAGAAATAGAAGGTGTTTTTACTGGAACCACAAATTTTATTTTAAATGATATGTTGCAACATGAATGTACATTTGCAGAATCTCTTGAAAAAGCTCAAGCAAAAGGTATTGCCGAACCTAATAGTTCTTTTGATGTAGATGGATGGGATACCACTGCTAAAATTACGATATTGGCAAATACCGTTTTGGGAGCTGATGTAAAAATTCAAGATATTCCAAGACAAGGAATCAGCCATGTTACTGTCGATCATATTCATGATTGGAAAAAAGAAGATCTAATTCCTCGTCTGGTGGGTTTTATTCATATTGAAAATCAGCAAATTCAAACAGGTGTTGAATTACGATTAGTTCCAGCAAATCATCCTTTTGCCCATCTTCAAGGTTCCAATAAATGCATTCGGGTGCTAACGCAAGAAATGGGGGAACTTGTTGTAAGTGGAGGAGCATCTGCGCCCTTAGCCATAGCAGCCGCGGCTTTAAAAGATCTCGAGCTAATGCTGAAAACGGGCTGCTAAAATTAATCATGATTTATAAAAAAAGCAGGCTTTTAAGCCTGCTTCTCACAACTTTTTTGAGTATTAAATAACTTTTTTCCAATTTCAAACTTACTAAACATTAAGTAGTTGCCGAGTAAGATTAATAAAATTCCGAATAGAGCGTTTAGGGTCCATACATATCCTTCAAAGAAGGTAGAAACAGAAAGCGCGACTAAAGGGAAAAGTAAGGTGCTATATGCTGCTTTTGAAGCGCCAATTCTCCCAACCAATGAAAAATAAGCAGAGAAGCCAATTACCGTGCCAAATACAGCTAAATAAAGTGCCGAACTTAAAAATGGGAAATTCATCGGAGGCATTAGATCTTGTCCAGTAAATAAAGCCAGACTTAACATCACCAATGCACCATAGGTCATGGCATAACAGTTTGTTGAAAAAATATTTAAACCACGTTTCTGGTGTCTAACACTAATCATATTCCCTAAAGAAAAACCGTAAGTACCTATTGCACATAACCCAATTCCCATTAATAACTGCGCATTAAACTGGCTATTAATGAGGTCATGCCAAAAGAGTAAAACAATACCACCAAGTCCTAAAAGTGCAGCTGGAGCAAAGTTTGGGGAAGGTTTTTGCTTAAAAAAGATAAGCGCATTAATGGCATTAAAGAAAACAGCCATCGAAAAAATAACAGACTCTAAACCGCTATTTACATATTTAACAGCGGTATAAAAACAAATAAAGTTTAGGCCGAAAACACAAAGGCCTTGCAACATACAGAACAAGTGATCTTTTAAAGCAATTCGCTGTAATTTTCCTGAAAATAGTAAAACAACCCAAAGTAATAAGGCTGAAATGGCAAAACGCCATAAAATTGCGACAACGGGTGTTGCATAATGGCTCTGAACGGCAATTCCAATCCATGTTGTTCCCCAAATCAACACCACCGCAACATAGAGTAAAATATTCATAACTTCATCCTCGATTACCAAGCTTAAGTATCGAGGAATGCTTCATTTTTCACGTATATATTCTTGTGTTGTACATGCAAGATCTTGCGTTTTTTATAGATCTAAACTAGCTCAATTTTACTGAATATGTTTAACTTAAGCTCAATGATATTCGTTTTAATTTTGCATGGCCTATCAAACTTTAGAACAGCTACAGCAATCTAAAGCCAAGCTTCACGAAACCGTGGTGCTTGATGAAAATATGCAACTTGCATTTTGGTCTAATCAGCAAGATCGTGTAAGTGTCTGTAGCGACCATCATACTTTGAGTCTCTATATTCAAGATGGCTATGAAAGCTATCAAAAAACACCTGTGGGCTGGAAAAATGGCGGTGGGCCGGGTCGCTTTTGTTTATTACCTGAACATCAGGAGTCGACTTGGGATATACGAGGTGGGCTCAAATTCGTTCACTTGTATTATACCGACCAACATTTGCGTGATGTTGCTGAAAAAATATGGGACAAAGAGCCTAATCAAATTGAACTAAACGAAGTTGTATTCAATGACGACGAACGGATTCGAGCGCTATATCAGTTCTTCTTGTTAGATTGTGACTGGCAAGACTCGTCAAACCATTTGCAAATGAGTACCACAGCAAGTTTATTGCTAAATCATTTAATTCGAAGATATAGCAATGTTAAATGGCAACAGCCTACTATTAAAGGCGGACTTGCGCCTCATAAGCTCAAATATATTCAAGAATGGATTGAAGATCATCTCGATCAAGCTCTGACTTTGTCAGATTTGGCAAATGTTGTGAATTTAAGCGAATACCATTTTGCCCATATGTTTAAACAATCCATGAATATGGCACCTCACCAATACGTCATGCAAAGACGTTTAACCAAGGCAAAAGGACTAATTCAGTCTTCACACTTTTCTTTACAAGACATTGCATTGGTATGTGGCTTTAGTTCAGCAAGCCATTTGAGCCATCGTTTTAAACAGTTTTATGGCATGAGTCCTTCACAGTTGCGTTAAAGGACTCATGGTTAATTTTCTATAAAAGATAAACCGACAAGCCAATAAGGGCAGATGTAAAAATCACGTATAACACATTAATTTCAAAACGGAACAAAGCAATAAATGCTGCAATGGTAATTAAAGCCGCAACAACATCAAAGTGACCAGAAAAACCGTGTGGCCACAAAACATGGTAACTAAAAAATAATGCTAGATTTAAAATCACACCGACCACAGCCGCGGTAATCGCAGTGAGTGGCGCCGTAAACTTAATTTCATTGTGTGTAGATTCAATGATGGGCGCACCAGCAAAAATAAATACAAATGAAAAGAGAAAAGTAAACCAAGTGACAATGACAGCACCTAATGCACCAGCAAAGAATAGATGCTCAGAGCCAAGTAGTGCATGATTTACACCGCCTAAAAAACCAACAAAAGCAACAACCATAATCAGTGGACCCGGTGTGGTTTCACCTAAAGCGAGTCCATCAATCATTTGAGTAGGTGAAAGCCACCCAAAGCTATTAACTGCACCTTGATACACATAAGGTAAAACGGCATATGCACCACCAAACGTAAGCAGTGCAGCTTTAGTAAAAAACCATGCCATTTGAGTATAAGAGTGGTGCCATCCAAAATATGAACCTAAAGCTAAGATGGGTAATAACCATAAGCCGATAGCCACAAAAATAAGTCTAGCTAAACGCGACCATTGGAATTTAGCATGCTCTGGTGTGGGTGTATCATCATCAATAAATGCTCGACCATAATCTTTTTGACTGGCTTTATGTCCAGCTACTGAAGAAAAAAATTCTGGGTATTTTTTACTCGCTAAACAGCCTGCAATACCTGCCGATAAAACAATAAGAGGGAATGGAAGTTTTAAAACAAAAATGGCAAAGAAAGCAGCAATTGCAACTCCCCATAAAAACTTATTTTTAAGTGAGCGGCTACCTATTCGATAAGTTGCATGAAAAACAATTGCAGTTACGGCAGGTTTAATCCCATAAAAAATTCCGGCAATAACCGGAACATCTCCAAATTTTATATAAACCCAAGACAATCCAATTAAGATAAATAAAGAGGGCAATACAAATAGAATACCTGCAACTAATCCTCCAGCCGTTCTGTGCATAAGCCAACCAATATAAGTTGCCAATTGCTGTGCTTCAGGACCAGGCAATAACATGCAGTAGTTAAGCGCGTGTAAAAATCTTTTCTCAGAAATCCAACGTTTTTGTTCAACTAGTTCCTGATGCATCACAGCAATTTGTCCAGCTGGCCCTCCAAAACTAATAAAACCTAACTTCAACCAAAATAAAAAAGCTTGCCAGAAACTGACATTTTTTACTGGCCCATCTGCGATGATTTGTTCTTTTTCTTGCATGTCCATCTCTTCAAAATAGAACTTAATTTATAAAAATATCTGCTTTAGAAAGGCCAAATTATTTTTAACAGCATAGCAAAGCCAGATGTACTTTTGATGATAATTTCTTCAATCTTACGTTTTTGTATATATCAATACTTTGAAATTAATAGAAATTATTTTTTAAACTAAAGTTATCGCTTTAAATTATTTCCAAAGAGGAAACATTTTAAACATTATTTGCTCAAGTTGTTATAACAGGTTGCAAGTCGTGAGCCAGCTACCCCAAGATCAAAAAAATCATAAGCCTCTTTACGATCAATTAAGGGAACTCATTCTCAATAAAATTGTAAATGGTGAATATGCTGTTCTTAGCCAAATTCCATCTGAAAATGAGTTTGCTGAACAGTTCGGTGTGAGTCGAATTACAGTTCGCCAAGCACTCAACCAATTACAGTTAGAAGGTTATATTTTTAAAGTTCCGGGTAAAGGGACTTTTGTAAGTAAGCCAAAAACCTTTCAGAACATTTCAAGTTTGCAGGGTTTTGCAGAAGCAATGTCATCTGCTGGTCACGAAATTTTAAACCGTGTCATCTCGGCTGAGCTTAAGCAGATCCCGATGCATGTTGTACCGAAATTAAAGTTACCTGTTAAAGCAAATGTGTATGAAATTCAACGGGTACGCTTACTTAACCGACAACCCGTTTCTTATGAATTGACCTATTTACCAGAACACATTGGTTTGAAACTTAAAGAAAAAGCGATTGATTTACGTACTACCGATATTTTCAAGGCCCTAGAAGAAGAGTGTGACATTCCTTTAGGGCATGCTGATTTAAGTATTGATGCAACCGTAGCAGATGAAGAATTATCGGCTTTGCTGCAAGTCGAACTCGGAACTCCGGTATTACGGGTCGAACGTTTGACTCACGATGCAAACGGGCAACCGATTGACTATGAATATCTCTATTTTTCAGGCGATACCTTCCAGTACCGTTTACGTATTCATCGTTAATAACAGAAATAAAAATAAGGAATATTCAATGGAAACTAAATATCTTGAGTTTGATATTGTGGTTATTGGTGGTGGAACTGCTGGGCCAATGGCAGCAATTAAAGCAAAACAAGAAAACCCTAATTTAAAAGTCTTACTGATCGAAAAAGCGAATGTAAAACGTAGCGGTGCTATTTCAATGGGTATGGATGGGCTTAATAATGCCATCATTCCGGGGTACGCAACACCAGAGCAATACACTAAAGAAATTACGATTGCCAATGATGGGGTAGTTAACCAGACCACTGTATACGCTTATGCAAAGCATAGTTTCAAAACGATTCAACAGCTCGATCAATGGGGGATTAAATTTGAAAAAGATGAAACTGGTGAATTTGCAGTAAAAAAAGTACATCACATGGGTGCCTATGTTTTACCAATGCCGGAAGGCCATGATGTAAAAAAGGTTTTATATCGTCAGTTAAAGCGTGCTCAAGTTAAAATTAACAACCGAATTGTGACTACGAAGCTTTTAAAAAATGAGCAGGGTGCAATCAATGGTGTACTTGGCTTTGACTGCCGTAGTGGTGATTTTTATGTCATTAAAACTAAAGCTGCCATTTTATGTTGTGGTGCAGCAGGGCGTTTAGGTTTACCAGCTTCAGGCTATTTAATGGGAACTTATGAAAACCCAACCAATGCAGGCGATGGTTATGCCATGGCATATCATGCAGGTGCAGAACTTGCCAATTTAGAATGCTTCCAAATTAATCCGCTGATTAAAGATTATAACGGTCCAGCTTGTGCCTATGTGACAGGCCCATTGGGTGGATATACCGCCAATAGTAAAGGTGAACGTTTCATTGAGTGCGACTACTGGAGTGGTCAAATGATGTGGGAGTTTTATCAAGAGCTGGAAAGTGGTAATGGTCCGGTTTATTTAAAAGTAGATCATCTGGCTGAAGAAACGATTCAGACCATTGAAGAGATTTTGCATACCAATGAGCGCCCAAGTCGCGGTCGTTTTCATGAAGGCCGAGGAACCAATTATCGTCAAGATATGGTGGAAATGCATATTTCAGAAATTGGTTTTTGTAGTGGACACAGTGCTTCTGGTGTATGGGTCAATGAAAAAGCCGAAACTTCAGTTAAAGGTTTATATAGCGCTGGCGATATGGCAGCTGTACCTCATAACTATATGCTTGGTGCATTTACCTACGGATGGTTTGCGGGTGTAAATGCCGCGCAATACGTGAATGCAATTGAAGATAGCGAATTAAACCAAACTGAAATAGAAGCAGAGAAAGCACGAATCTTTGCGCCACTTGACTGTTCCGAGGGCTTACCCGCCGAGCAAGTGGAATATAAGCTGCGCCGTTTTGTAAATGACTATTTGCAGCCACCCAAAACTCGCCAAAAAATGGAAATTGGCCTGAAACGTTTTGAAGAAATCAAACAGGATATTGCTCGAATCTCTGCAAGAAACCCCCATGAATTGATGCGCGCTGCCGAAGTTTCTTTTATCCGAGATTGTGCGGAAATGGCAGCCAGAGCCTCACTTTTTAGAGAAGAAAGCCGTTGGGGACTTTATCACTACCGAGCAGATTTCCCTCAAAAAAATAACTCGGATTGGTTCTGTCACGCACATTTGAAAAAAGATGAACACGGCAACATGACCAGTTTCAAAAAAACAATCGAACCTTATGTGGTTCCAATTAATCAAGATGAAGCTGTGTCTTATGACCGTTTACGCATTCAAAAAGATGTTGCACTTGCAGATTAAATAAATCAGGAATTTAAATCATGGCTTTTATTTTTAAAGAAGTTCAGCACCGTACTGTCGCACCCGTCATTATCGATGAAGATAAATGCATTGCAGATAAAGGATGCACAGTCTGTGTTGATGTTTGTCCAATGGACTTATTGGCAATCGATCCTCTAACTCAAAAAGCTTATATGCAATTTGATGAGTGTTGGTATTGCATGCCTTGTGAAAAAGACTGCCCCACGGATGCTGTCAAAGTAAATATCCCATACCTACTCAAATAATTAATTTGGAATACTCAACATGAGACAAAATAAATTGATCAATAGAAAACTATTACTCAGTAGCTTAATTGGTGCCATTGTACTTGGCACTTTGGGGTGCGGCAGTAAAACAGAAACTGTTCGTGTAGCGATTGGTACGCAAGACACAACCATTAACTGTGCAACGGGTGGATTACTTGTTCGTGAGTTAAATTTATTACCAAAATATTTACCCAAAGATGGTGAATATAAACACGTTAAATATGACATTCAATGGAAAAACTTTACCTCTGGTGCACCACTAACCAGTGAGATGGTAGCTGGGCGTCTAGATTTGGGAGCAATGGCCGACTTTCCTGCTGTAAATAATTTAGCGGCTTTTAAAAAGGCTGGAAAAGAAAGCATATTTTTAGCGCCATTGTCAGGCAGTATTAATGGTAGCGGTAATGCGATTGTTGTTCCAATTGACTCAAATGTAACTTCACTGAAAGAATTAAAGGGACAGACTATTTCTGTACCTTTTGCCTCAACTGCTCATGGACTGTTACTTCGTGCCATTCAAGCTGAGGGCTGGCAACTTGATAAAGACATTAAAGTGATTGCTCAGGCTCCTGAAGTTGCAGGGCCTGCATTAAAAAGTCATAAGATTGCTGCGCATGCTGACTTTGTACCCTTTGGAGAGTTATTTGCCTACCAAGGTTTTGCCAAAAAAATCTATGATGGTTCACAAGCAAAATCACCGACATTTCATGGTTCACTTGCCAGTAAGGATTATGCAGAGCAACATCCAGAAGTCATAAAAGCTTATTTACAAGCAACTATTGAAGCAAATCGTCTGATTCGAGAACAACCTGAAAAATATAGTGAATTTATTTCTGAAAAAACAGGTATTCCTGCCGAGGTGGTCTATCTGTTTCATGGTCCATTAGGTCTACAAACCCGTGACTTGACTTGGAAACCTGAATATCGAAAAGCAACTCAAATTGCAGTTGACACTTTAAAAGTTCTAGGCAAAAACGATGGCACTCTCGATGTAAATAAATTTATTGATGATCAATATATTAAAGATGCATTTCAGGCTTCTGGGCTAAATTACAGCCAGCAACTCGCTGACTATGCAAAATCACCTTTGGTTGCAAATGATGCTTTAACGGGCCAACCCATCAAAACATTTAATCGTGTGACTCAAATTTGGGTAAAGGGTGAGGAAAAGGTTCGTAGCTATGAAACACCTGAGCATGCTTTTTCCGATTTAAAGATAATTCAAGCGGCAGGAAAAACGGTGCGTGTGGTTTATAGCCAAGATCATCAGTCCGATATTAAGTTGCTTGCCAATCTAGCATGGTATGCCACAGATAAAGCAGGACAAATTCAGGCCTTTTTATTAAAAGATGATGCTGAAAAATGGGCTAAACAACAAGGCGGAAAAGTATATGACTTTAAAGCTATTCAGCTTGTAACACAGAGCTGATGTGTTGTCTTAGCTAATGATTAGGAGGTGACAAATGAGTAGTTTAGTCCAAACAAAACCTAAAAACCAAAGTACATTTTTGATTAAATTTTTTCAGCAGTTGGGAGCATATAAGACACATTTTAAAAATTACGTCATCGCTTTTGCCTCTATAGCTTTCTGGATAGTAATTTGGCAGGGGCTGGCTCAGCTTAAAATAAACTTAGGTATTGTGAACTTTAGCAATGTACCGACGCCTTTAGATGTCATCCATGCGCTGTGGTCTTTTTTTCAACTCAGCACTGCGTTTGAACATGTCGAATCTAGTGTCTTTCGAGTAGTGGTTGGTTCTGTTTTGGCTGCTCTAATTGGTGTAGGCATTGGTTTGTTGGCAGGGCGTTATCAAAAACTCGCTACATTTTTAATGCCCCCATTAGAGGTTTTACGCCCGATTCCAGCAGTTGCATGGATTCCTTTGGCGATTCTGATTTTTCCATCGTCAGAGGCATCCATGATTTTTATTACTTTTATTGGTGCATTATTTCCAATTTTATTAAACACCGTACATGGCGTTGGCGCAGTTGACCCAAGATTAATTGCATCGGCAAAAAGTTTAGGGGCTTCTGATCTTGCCATTATTTATGAAGTCGTTATTCCAGGGGCATTACCAAACATTATTACTGGTTTATCCATTGGAATGGGCACGTGTTGGTTCTGTTTGGTCACCGCTGAAATGATCTCTGGTCAACATGGAATTGGATACTTCACATGGGAGTCATTCACCTTGCAAAATTACAGCAATATTGTGGTTGGCATGGTGCTGATTGGAGCGTTGGGTATGTTCAGTAGTTCCTTAGTTCGTGTGATTGGAAGCCGATTTACCCCTTGGTATCAACTGAGGAAGTCTTAAAATGTCGATTAAACATGGCCATGTGCGCATTCAAAACCTATCTCTACATTTAGGACAAGGCAAAAGTCGCTTTCAAGCATTAGATCGGGTTAATTTCGAAATACAACCTGGTGAGTTTATTTGTCTACTTGGTCCTTCAGGTTGTGGAAAATCAACATTACTAGGTGCTTTGGCAGGGCATTTACCCATTAGTTCAGGGGCTTTAACGGTCGATAATGAATCTATTCTGGAACCGCATCCAGACAGAGGGTTAGTGTTCCAGCAACATACGTTATTTCCATGGAAAAGTGTGCTTGAAAATATTGCTTTCGGCTTAAAAATGAAGGGAGTGGGTAAACAAAACCGTATAGATCAGGCAAAGAAAATGGTTGATCTGGTGGGGCTCAAAGGTTTTGAGCAGAAATTTCCAGCTGAACTTTCAGGTGGTATGCAGCAAAGAGTTGAAATTGCACGAGTACTTATTAACGAACCTCGCATCTTATTAATGGATGAACCTTTTGGTGCGTTAGATGCGCAAACCCGTTTGAAGATGCAAATGCTATTGCTCGACATTTGGCAAGAAATTCAAACTTCGGTTTTATTCATTACCCATGATATTGATGAAGCACTTTTTCTGGCAGATCGAGTACTGATTATGAGCCATAGACCGGGCCGAATTATTGAGGAAATCAACCTTGATTTTGAACGTCCACGTGATATCGAACTTGTTACGAGTAGGGAATTTACAACCATTAAAAAACATTGCATGCAAACTTTAAAGGAAGCCACTCAACAAGAAGAGTTAAGCCGCTTAAACCCTTTAGGGCTTGGAAAGAAAGCACAAATCAAGGAATACGAATGAGTTTTTATCAAACTTTAGATGACCAAGATGAATATAATCAAGAATTTCTTGGTCAGTTGAACCATCCAGATGAGAAGGTTCGTTTTGTTACTTTAATGAACATCGGTGACGAAGAAAATCCAGATCTACTACCTTGGTTACATACAGCACTGCAACATGACTCGTCAGCCTTAGTGCGTGAAGAGGCCGCAAAAAAATTAGAAAGTTGGGAAGATCACGTCAGCTTGGAGGTATTGGCTCAGGCTTTAAGTGATTCAGATCTTAATGTGCGTCTCACAGCGAGCCAGAGTTTGAGTGAAATCAAAGAAGCTGCATCAGCTGATGTACTTGCACCATATTTACAGCATCAAGACACTTTTGTACTAAGTGCAATCTTACGCGCTTTAAAACCTTTACGAGCGCAGCAATTCTTTGCAGAAATATCAGCTTTGGTCCAGCATCAAAATACTCTTGTACGCCGTGAAGCTGTGAGTGCTTTAAGCTGGTTGCAACAAGATCAAGCCATTGCAATATTGGCAAAAATTGTTGAAACAGATATAGATGACGAAGTACGACGTATTGCAACAGGTGGTTTGGCTTATAGTAAAAAATTATCAATTGATGTGATTCAAGCACTTAATCATTCACTAAATGCTGAAAGTTGGCAGTTAAGAGTGGAGTCTGCATTAACTATTGGGAAATTACGTATTTCCGAACTGGAAGCACCCTTAATTAAGGCATTAGTGGATCCTTACTGGCAAGTACAAATAGCAGCTGTACGCAGTTTGGGATTGTTAAAATCGAGTTTGGCAGTTGCAGATTTGGCAGCTAATTTTAAACATGATATTAGCAATTTACGTAAAGAGGTAGCTTTAGCACTTGGGGAAATTGGCACACGAGAAGCTCAAATGCTATTAGAGCAGCATCAACATGATTCTGATCCTGAAGTACGAAAAGCTATTCGTATTGGATTAAATCAAATTGGTGAGGTGAAGTATGCAAACCAGACCTGATATCCGTGTAGATACTATAAATAAACAAGTTCATTTTATTTGGAATGATGGTTCAAGCCTATGCTTGAGCCACCAACATCTTAGAGAAATTTGTCCTTGCGGTTTTTGTAGATCAAAACGTATAAAACAAATAAAAATTGAACAGCAGGAAGTTGAAATTACCGCAATGTTTGATCAAGGGTATGGTGCCCAAATCTGTTTTAGTGATGGGCATGACAAAGGAATTTATCCTTGGGTTTTCTTAAAAGAGTTTGTTAAGTGTTAAAGATGCCTTTTGCTTGGGACAAAAGGCATCTCCTTTAATTAATGGTCATGTTCTAAATAATCTGGTTTTTTCGGAAGCGCAAGGCTACACAAGAAACAGATAATGAGCATAACAATGACATAGATGAAGAAGGTGTTTTCAATTCCAGCAGCTTTAAACTGTAGTGCAACTGAAGGGGCCGATCCACCAAAAATGGCATTACCTACCGCATAAGAGAACCCTACACCTAGTGCACGCACATGAGGAGGGAACATCTCTGCTTTGACTAAGCCACTAATTGATGTATAGAAGCTCAAGATCATCATCATAAAAATGAGTAGCAAGGTAATGATAATCGGTGAATCTATATAATTAGGCATTCCAATTGCCATAATTGGATAGATAAAAATTGCAGATAATAAGCTAAATGCCAGCATTGAAGAACGTCGCCCAATGCGGTCGGAAATTGAACCAAATACAGGTTGAGCACACATATAGGCAAATAACGCGAAGGTCATAATATAACCAACGGTTTTTCCATCCATACCTAAGTTAGTTAAATAGGTTTTTGAATAAACAGTTTCAACATAGAAAGTTAATGAACCCGCAGAGGTATAACCAACCACCAATAAAAAGGTCTTCCAATGTTTTTTAAAGAGTTCTCTTAAGCTACCAGATTCTTCACGTTCACTGTCTTGATGAGAAAGGGTTTCTTCCAAACGACTACGAGCAAGTAAAGATAAAATTGCAGCAAAACCACCAATAACAAACGGAATACGCCATCCGCCGTCATGTAATTGTTGCTCACTTAAAAATGCTAATAAAATTACGCCGAGCAAACTTGCCAGTAATTGACCACCAGAGAGTGTGACGTATTGAAAAGAGGAGTAAAAACCACGTTGACCTTTTAAGCCTAATTCACTCATGTAGGTTGCTACGGCACCATATTCACCACCGACTGATAAACCTTGAAGTAAGCGCACAACGAGTAAAAGAAAAGGAGCAAATAATCCGACTTGATCGTAAGTAGGCAGAGCAGCAAATAAGAAGGAACTCAAGGCCATTAAGCAAATAGAAATGACCATTGATTTTTTTCGACCATGTCGATCTGCAATGCGCCCGAATATCCAACTACCAATAGGACGCATGAAAAAACTTGCAGCAAATACACCCCAAACATAAATAGCTTTGGTCGAACTATCCATGTCGGGTGCAGTTAAGGCTTGTGTAAAATAAGTAGCAAAGACTGCATAGATATAAAAGTCAAACCATTCAACAAGGTTACCAGAGGCCGCACCAACAATACCGCGTATTCTGCTACGTTTTTCTTCCTTAGTGTATGTCATATATATTCCGTCAGTTAGCAGAAAAAAATAGAAATTTTTAGGTGTACTGAGCAGGAAATCGCAAGAGTTTTTAAATATCACTCAATCCTGAGTACTTACCTTAGAATTCCTCTCCATGCATTTTTTATAATTTTAAATTTCCATTCTAGTGATTGTATGATCTTTTGTTCGATTTAAGGATATTTTTGCCGATTATCGAACATTTACTTAATTTAATGAGTTGATCAATACACCATAAACTTTATTTAAAATCAGACATCTAATTTATCAACCATATTCTTTATTGTATTCCTCCTTGGTTTTAAGCCTATTTTGAGCTTAGTTTTATTTTGACTATTTGGTAATACTTAAAAAGTTATAGTACCAATTTCAAAGAAAATAAATGAAATTCATATAATGATGACGCTTTATTACACAAAATTTACTTGATCTGAAAATTACATAATTTGTTGTTTCTCGATATGTGTCACTGTATTCTTTCGAGGCTAAAAAATATGGAAGATCTCCGACTTTTAGCATACTTATATTATGCACGGTATGGGCAGGTAGTTATTCAATGGACAGACACTCATTAAATCTTCACTTCATTACATGTTCTAAAACAGCATTAGCATCATCTATTGCACTGATGACGTCTGTTGTCTATGCAAATGAGGCGGAGGTTTCTCAACTACCTACAATTACCGTGAATGCTACCCAAAACACTGACGATTTATATTCCTCAAAAAAAGTTGATTTATCTGGTTTTCAAACAGGCGATATAAAAAAGATTCCTGCATCTATCACAACAATTACATCTGAACGCATGGCCGATCAGCACGCAAAAACACTGACTGATGTTGTTAAGAATGATTCATCGTTAGGAGATGGCTATGCTGCAATTGGTTATTACCCTAATTTCGTAGCTCGTGGTTTTTCGCTCGATTTAGGTTCAAGTTATCTTATTAACGGCCATAACATTCGTGGTGAACAAAACGTTGCTTTAGAAAACAAAGAGCGAGTAGAAATTTTAAAAGGGATTTCTGCAATTCAAAGTGGAATGTCGACTCCAGGTGGTGTTGTCAACTATGTAACCAAACGACCTGCCGATGTTAAGAGTGTTACCGTCGATGCAAATTCAGAAGGTGGTTATACACTTGCAACAGATGTAGGCGGCTTTTTGAATGATAAATTTGGATATCGAATTAATTTAGCCCATGAAAGTATTCACCCAAATGTCGATCATGCAAATGGTAAACGTGAGTTTGGTTCAGTTGCTTTAGATTGGAAAATTAATGATCGCTCTAAACTACTGTTTGATATTGAAGCTCAGCATCAAAGCCAACGCTCAGTTCCGGGGTATCAACTGCTTGATGGACAAGTACCAACAAATGTTGATGAAGACCGTTTGTTGGGGTATCAGTCTTGGAGCAAACCTGTTGTAAATAACAGCGTAAATGCAAGCTTGAAATATCAATATGCCTTTAACGATCAGTGGAATGGCAGCTTAAGCGCATCGCAAAGCCGTGTTGTGATTGATGATAATAGTGCTTTCCCATGGGGATGTTATAACGATAATTGTGAAGTTACTGGTTTAGGTAATACTTTTGATAAACACGGTAATTATGATATTTACGATTTCCGTAGCCCAGATGACACACGTATTACTAATCAATTTGCTGCTGGGCTAAATGGACAATTCAACACTGCCAACATTCAACATCAAGTTGCTTTGGAACTACAACGTACTTATAAGACCTTAAAGCACCATACGCCTCTGAATGTAGCGGTAGGAACAGGCAATATCTATCAAGATACGATTGACTACAGTCCATCATCGGAAAGTCCAGGCGATCGTTACAAAGCTCTAGAAAGTGATCAGACTGCTTTCACGATATCTGACCGAGTTCAATTTAACGAGCAATGGTCAACTTTACTGGGTGGAAAACTTATTCACCTTGATGAACAGGCTTATAATTCAGATGGACAACAAAGCCGAGATACAGACCTAAATAAGTTTTTACCGCAATTAGCACTCATGTATAGTCCAAGTGTTACGACTAATTTGTATGCTTCATATGCCAAAGGTTTATCGGACGGTGGTGAAGCACCTTGGTTTGCTAATAATGCTCTTGAAATTTTAGCACCTAGAAACTCTGAACAATTTGAAGTTGGTGTTAAGCAACAAGTTCAAAATTTCTTACTAACGGCGGCTATCTTTGATTTAAAACAGGATAATCAATACAGTAAAGTCAATGCCGATGGATCTTTCGATTTTGTTGAACAAGGTAAACAACACAATCAAGGTATTGAATTAGGCTTGACTGGTGCCTTAACTGATACAGTTGACGTAAGCTCAGGAATCACCTATACCAAATCTCGCCTTGTTGATGTTGATACTGACAGTTATAGAGGCCACCAAACTCAAAATGTACCAAAATTACGGGCAACTGCTCAGTTATCTTATAAAGTACCTTCAGTTGAAGGTTTAAGACTGTTAAGTGGCATGCAATATAGTAGTAGTAAATATGCAAACAAAGAGGCAACTGCAAAAGTAGGTGGATATAGCGTCTTTAATATTGGTGCTGCCTATAAAACAAATTTTGCTGGGCATGACACGACGTTTAGATTCAATATTGACAACTTATTTAATAAGAAATATTGGCGTGACGTTGGTCCATTCATGGGGGATGACTATCTATTCTTGGGTAATCCTCGTACAGCTCAATTCTCTACAACTTTTAATTTTTAAAATTTATAAGACAAATAAAAAAGGAGCTTATAAAAGCTCCTTTTTTATTTCAGGAATTAAGCCGACATTTTTGGTTTAACCATATTATTAATCGACAAGATATCATCAAGCACTTGTGCTGATAATAAGCCTTCGTTCTGAACTAATGCCAATACACTTTGTCCAGTTTCGTTTGCAGTTTTAGCAATACGAGTTGTAGTTTCATAACCTAAATATGGGTTAAGTGCAGTCACAATCCCAATTGAGTTTTCAACTAAAGCTTTGCAATGCTCAGGGTTCGCCGTAATCGTATCAATACATTTACTTTGGAACATTGCCATCGCGTTACCAAGCAAATCCATAGATTCAAATAGTTTGAATGCAATAAGTGGTTCCATTGCATTCAACTGTAGTTGACCAGCTTCAGCAGCTAAAGTTACAGCCAAATCATTTGCAATAATCTGGAAGCAAGCAAGGTTCATTGCTTCAGGAATAACTGGATTTACTTTACCCGGCATGATCGAACTACCAGGTTGACGTGCTTCTAAATTAATTTCATTGATACCAGTACGTGGACCACTTGAAAGTAAGCGCAAGTCATTAGCAATTTTTGAAAGTTTAGTTGCGGTACGCTTTAATAAACCAGATAAAAGAACGAAATCACCCATATCTGAAGTTGCTTCGATTAAGTCAGGAGATGATTTAATTTTTTTACCAGAGATTTTTGCAAGTGCTTGAATCGCAAGTTCACGGTAATTATATTCAGTGGTAATGCCCGTACCAATCGCTGTGCCACCAAGGTTCATATAAGCTAAAACATTTGGAATAAGCGTATTAATTTGCTCAAGGTCTTTTTGCAAAGTTACAGCGAAAGCACCGAACTCTTGACCCAATGTCATTGGTACAGCATCTTGCAACTGAGTACGACCCATTTTTAAGATGTGAGCAAACTCTTGAGACTTGTTACGGAAACTTAAAATTAAGTTATTAAAAGGGAGATTCAATTCGTCTAAATTTAATAATAAGCCTAAACGAATTGCAGTAGGGTACACGTCATTTGTAGACTGTGACATGTTGATATCATTATTAGGGTGTAAATATTGATATTGGCCTTTTGCATGTCCCATATATTCTAAAGCAACATTCGCCAATACTTCATTTGCATTCATATTGGTTGAAGTACCAGCACCACCTTGCAACATATCGATTGGGAATTGATCGTGAAAATTACCACGAATAAGTTGATTACAACTGTATTCAATTGCTTCAAATTTAGTTTGATCTAAGCTTTTAAGATTATGATTCGCTTCAGCACAAGCAAGTTTTACCATTGCTAATGCTTTAATTAAATGAGGGAAATTTCCAACTTTGCTTTGGGTTAAGTTAAAGTTTTCTAGAGCACGTAATGTTTGAACTCCGTAATAATCATTATTGTTGATTTCTCTATAACCAATAAGATCCTTCTCAATACGGGTGGTAATTTCAGCGTTCATCATTAAACTTCGAATTAGTAGAGTAGATAATTCATATTAGATTTCGAAATGCTTCACTTCTAATGCATTTATCAAGTTAATTATGCATTTTTTGCATATCAGTTTTCTTCTTTTCTAAATTTAAAAATAAAAAATCTTTGATGAACAAAATGGCCATGTAATTAAAAAATGACCGAATACGAAATTATAGATTCATTAATTTAAGTGAAATATCAAGTAAATTAATAAGGTTTACAGCACAGAGAGTGTAGTTTATCTAACAAATTTATATAAAAATGTGATGCATTTCACATAAAAATCACTATAATACGAAAAAATCCTAGTTTTAAGTTTATGTTAAAAGTCACAGCTGCATTAATTATTTTGGGTAGTTTTACATACTATGTACTTTTTCAGGGTGAAGAGAAGAGAGAGTCAAAAACTTCTCGTCTGCTTAAAGAAGCCGAGCAATCTATTGCCTCTGCGGAAACCTCTGTAAACAAGGCAAATAGTATCGTAGCAATATCTTATAAATAGCCACGGTTACTCAGCCTAACTATTTTACATTATCCATCAAAATATTGTTTTACCTAAATTTTATTAAACTTTAGGTAAAAGACCTTATGTATAGAGACAAAATTCATGAGAATGAAGTTTATCGCCTATGATCCCAATTCTGGGGAAAAAGTAAGCTTAAAAGAGCATATCCATCAAATGGACAAATACACCACTTATATCTTTTTTAGCGATGAAAAAGATAATATGGTGTTTAACCCACAGAAAAAGCAAGTTTTTGAAATCACTCAATATACTTCTAATATGATGGTTGAAATTTCAAGAAAGCTATATTATCTCATTGGTGAATATTAGAAATTTGTTTCAGCTCAATCTCGGATAGATACTTTAGTAGAATAGTCAGGTTTATTTAGTTGAATTATACTGCAAATATATCTTCTGATTTGAATGATTTTATTAGGTCAGAAAGCTTAAATCCTGAAATAATCAAAATAGTAACATTTTAGTTTTACAGTCCGTATTCTTCCCCAAGGTACGGACTTTTTTTATCAAAATTAAAAACATGATGAAAACATAAGATTATTTTTATTTTTTATTAAGATTAAAGTGTTCATTTACTTAGGTTATGTTTAATTTAATTATTGATTTAAAATAATTTTTACTGCAATAATTTTATATTTGTATGAGTTGATGAGTTAAATCAAAGTCTTTTATTCTCTTACACTCTTTTCTATGTCAGAATTATTAAATACATACTTTTATCGTTTGGCCTTGCCATTCTTCCATCGCATTTTTGCAGGTACTCCCATGTTTTATATTTTTCATTCATCTATTCAGCTATTTATCCAGCTTCCCAACAAGACAAATTAAGGACATAAATATAAAAAGGGAATGCATAAAATGAACTTAGAAGTACGTTGGGTAGAAGATCTTTTGACATTAGAGCGTGAGCGTTCTATTTCAAAGGCAGCCGAAAAGCGATTTATTAGTCAATCTGCTTTTACGCGTAGAATTCAGCAATTAGAAGAGATGATAGGAGCTGAAGTTATTATTAGAAATAATAAAAATAATATTGAATTTACAGACATTGGGCGGATTATGCTGGTTATGTCTAAAAATATTGAAAAGCAGGTGGAAGAGACCGCTAAGCTGATTAAAAATATTAAAAATGAAACCGAATCTACTATTCGTTTTTGTGTTGTTCATTCATTAGCTTCTGGTTTTTTAACGACTTTTTTGAAAAAATTCCCAACGTTTATGCGTGATTTAAAAATCGAAATTGTAGCGACCAATAGTGGTGAGGGTTTATCTCTTTTAAAAGAAGGTGCCTGTGATTTTATGATTTGTTATGCAGACCGATCTCATATTAATCGTGTGGGTGATGATATTTTAAGCGGGATCAAGATTGCGGAAACAGAGATTGTTCCTGTATCAGCTACTGAAGCCGACCATACGCCTAAGCATACAATTCAAAATAATTTTTCATTGCTTGCTTACAGTAAACACGCTTATTTGCGAAAATTGGTCGACCAACTGATTGAAGGTAAACTAATTTATAAAACCTTATACGAGACTGATAATGCAACTAATTTGAAAGAGCTGGTATTGCAAGGCCTAGGGGTGGCATGGATTCCAAAAATTAATGTAGAGGAAGATCTTGCTAACGGAAAACTGGTCATGTTGGATCATCATGAATATTGTCTTCCTCAAGATATTTACATTTTTAAAAATAATTTGAGTGATAACAAAGCAGTCCAACAAATCTGGAAGGGCTTCCAAACTCAGCCTGATTAAAATTTATAATTATGGGCTGTATTCAGCAAAGTTATATACAAAGTAATCAATTAAAGCGCCCATACCTTTGTCTTTATGACGAAAGGCTTTATAAAGCATTGCTCATGGTCTAGATTCTTTGTTAATTTAGACCATATATCAATAATTCAGAAATCTAGTGAGCATTTTTATATATGCTGTACCTGCTTTCATTCCTTTTGAATGGATTATTTGATCCAGACGGAGACAATTTTGTTTGATCTAGATAGTAGATTACTAAATATTTTTTATCATATTTATCGGTTTAAAAGCGTTTCAATGGCTGCTGATGCTATTGGTCTTACCCAACCGAGTGTTAGTAATGGACTGAACAAAATCCGTCAGCATTTTAATGATCCACTTTTTATTCGTGTTGGGAATGAGATGATTCCAACTGAATTAGCTAAAGAAATCTTTCCACTCATTAGTGAAGTGATTGATAAAGTTGAAAGTATTAATAATTTTAGTGTGAATTTTGACCCACTTACTTCGGATCAACTTTTTACTATTGCGATGACGGATGTATCTCATCTGGTCTTATTGCCGCAATTAACAAACTATTTAAAAGAGAAAGCTCCTTTAATTCGTTTGAATATTCGGCCGATTACTCCAGAAACCAGTTATCAAATGGCAAATGGTGAAATTGACCTTGCAATTGGTTTTTTACCTCAATTAGAAGAAGGCTTTTATCAACAAAAGTTTTTCAAACAACATTATGTGGTGATTAGCTCTAAGAGCCATCCTCGTTTAGATCCAAATAATTTTACTTTAGATGATTATATGCGGGAATATCATATCGATATTGATGCAGGAATCGGTCACTACCACATTAAAAATGAATTACAGAACAAAGGATTAGATAGGAATATCTTGATTCGCCTACCCAGTTATCTAGGGGTGGGCCTAGTCGTTCAAGAAACAGATGCGATCGCAACCGTACCGTATTATTTGAGCCAAGTCTTATTAGTCAGAGAAAATTTACAGATTTTACCGGCACCTCTCGACTTCCCAACTTATGATGTTAAACAACATTGGCATATGTCTTGTCATCATAAAAGTAGCCATAAATGGTTCCGCCAAACCTGTTATGAACTTTTTAAAGTCTAAAAAAAGAAGATGTAAGAAAAACTCCTACATCTTCTGTGTGGTTTGATTTTTAGATTTCAATTGCGACCGCTGTAGCTTCACCACCACCAATACATAGCGCAGCAACACCTTTCTTTTTACCTAGGCGTTTTAAAGCATAGATAAGAGAAAGGATAATTCTTGAACCAGTTGCGCCAATTGGATGTCCTAAAGCACATGCTCCGCCATGTACGTTTACTTTTGCTTCATCAATGCCTAGCTCATGAATTGGCGCCATTGCGACCATTGCAAAAGCTTCATTAATTTCCCAAGCATCTACTTCGTCAACAGACCAACCAGCACGCTCAAGTACTTTTTGAATCGCACTAATTGGAGCAATTGTAAACTCGCTTGGATGCTGTGAATGACTAGAAGTCGCCACAATTTTTGCTAAAGTATTTAAACCATGAGACTGAGCATATTCTTCAGTGGTGAGTACTAATGCAGCAGCGCCATCAGAAATTGAGCTTGAGTTAGCCGCTGTAATTGTACCGTCTTTACTAAAAGCAGGACGTAAAGTTGGGATTTTTTCAAGATTCGCTTTTAATGGTTGTTCATCTTGATCAACAACTTCAACACCTTTACGTGTTTTTACTTCAACAGGAACAATTTCTTCTTTGAAGTAACCTTCTGTAATTGCAGTTTGCGCTTTTTTAAGTGAAGCAATCGCGAAATTATCCATTTGTTCACGTGTAAAGCCTTTGGTGTTTGCCATGTCTTGAGCAAAAGAGCCCATTAATCGGCCTGTTTCAGCATCTTCAAGGCCATCTAAAAACATGTGGTCTTTAATTTCGCCATGTCCCATACGGTAACCACCGCGAGCTTTCGGCAAAATATAAGGCGCATTGGTCATAGATTCCATGCCACCCGCAACAATAATGTTGGCACTACCAGCTTTTAAGGTATCTGATGCCATTAACACAGCTTTCATTGCAGAGCCACACAGTTTATTAATGGTGACTGCTCCTACATGATCGGGCACACCAGCTTTACGCATAGCCTGACGAGCGGGACCTTGGCCTATACCTGCGCTCAGTACGCAACCAAAAATAACTTCATCTACTTGGTCTGGTGCAACACCTGCACGTTTAATCGATTCACGGATTACTGCTGCACCAAGCTCTGGAGCAGTTAAAGAAGATAAACTGCCCTGAAAACCACCCATTGCAGTACGACTACCCGAAACTATAACAATTGAACTCATCTTAATATCTCTTATTGATGTATTTGCTAAATTTGCCTCTAGCCGAAACTAAAGGCGCCAGTAAATTAAAAAGTAGGTGGGGTATAGCTAAGCGTTCTTCCAAAGAACCACAATAAAAATAAAACTAAAGGAAAATGCACGACGAGCTGAGTGACTGTAAAACCAATCACATCTTTTGCTTTTAGTTTTAAAATGCCCAACATTGGAAGCATGAAGAATGGATTGATTAAGTTTGGTAAAGCTTCAGCTGCGTTATAAATTTGTACTGACCAACCCAAATGAACTTTTAAATCATTTGCCGCTTGCATCACATACGGGGCTTCAATGATCCATTTTCCACCGCCAGAAGGTACAAAGAACCCGAGTATGGCAGAGTAAATTCCCATCACAATCGCAAAGGTTTCTTTTGAAGCGATAGAGACGAAAAACTCGGCAACATAGTGCGACAGCGATAAATCTTGACTGTTTAAAGCTTGCGTCATAATAAAAGCGATACTTCCGTACAACGGGAACTGGATTAAAATGCCTGATACAGCTGGAACTGCCTTTGCAACAGCATTTAAAAAGTTTCGTGGCGTTCCATGTAATGCTAGACCTAGCATTAAAAAGACAAAGTTGTAGGTGTTTAGACTTGAAATGGCAATGATTGGATTACTTTTTGAAAATTCAAAAAACATCCAGATTAGACCTAAAGCCACCACAATAATCGTTAAAATAGGCGAGTTTTCTAACCAATCACCCGGACGGGTAGATTTCTCTTCATGTGGCTTTTCTTCTTCAAATTGCACATTAAAACTATCAATCGTTTTAACGTTATCACCTTTTGGAGCTGACCAATACGCGATTGCGATTGAAACAATCACCAGAATAATGGTCATCGCAATTGATTGCCAAAGAAAGATCGTTTCTGTAAATGGAATAACACCGGTCAAATTATAAATCGACTCAGGCAAACTGCTTTTATTCGCTTGAAGCTGTGCTGCTGACGAACTAATTCCCAACGCCCAAGTTGCACCCATACCAATAATCGCAGCCGCTGCGGCAGCACGATAATCCATATTGAGTTCTTTACGTTTTGCCAATGCGATCACCAAAAGTGCAGTAAGGATGGTACTTACCGCCCAATTGACCAGCGAAATTAACAAGCTGACGGTCGCAACCAAAACAATAGCACCACGTCCAGAATTTGGAATACGCGCCATTTTTTGAATCAGGAATTTTACGGGCTTAGATACGGAAACGACATAACCCACAATAATTAGCATGGTCATTTGCAAAGTAAATGGAATAAGACTCCAAAAACCATTACCAAATGACGTCGCTACATCTTGGATTGGAGCACCAATACCCAAAGCGGCAATAGAGACAATAATGACGCCGAGTAGTGCAAAAATATATGAGTCTGGAAACCACTTTTCAGACCAGTCACTAATCCGAAGGGCAAATCTTTCAAAAATTCCTTGCTGTTTTTCCATAGCTGAAAAAATCCTTCTCGTTCTTATTCGTTGACAGCACATCCGGTGCTTAAAAGAGCTAAGACTTAAGCTCACTTTCTAACTTAAGTCTTGTCTGGCTAACTAAAAATTAAAATTTAAGCAACTAAGGTTTTATAGAAATCGACGCCTGTAACAGCTTGAATCTGTTCTAGAGTGACATCTTTAGCAAGTTCAATCAGTTCAACACCTTGTGGGGTAATGTCCATTACACCTAAGTCAGTGATTACGCGGTGAACCACGCCTTTACCGGTTAAAGGTAAACTACAGTTTTTCACAATTTTTGGTGTACCGTCTTTTGCACAATGTTCCATAAGAACTACAACTTTTTGGACACCAACAACTAAATCCATTGCGCCGCCCATACCTTTTACTTTCTTGCCTGGGATCATCCAGTTAGCCAAGTCACCATTTTCGGAAACTTCCATTGCACCTAAAATTGCAATGTTTACATGGCCGCCACGGATCATGGCAAATGACGCTGAGCTTGAGAAAAAAGCAGCGCCAGGGCGAGCAGTAACCGTTTGTTTGCCTGCATTAATTAAATCGGCATCAACAGTTTCTTCAGTTGGAAACTCGCCAATACCCAATAAACCGTTCTCAGACTGAAGCCAAACATTAATATTTTCAGGAATATAGTTGGCAACTAGGGTAGGTAAGCCAATACCCAAATTGACATAAAAACCATCTTCAAGTTCTTTTGCAGCACGTTGTGCCATTTCATTGCGTGACCAAGCCATTTTATACTGCCTCCGTGCTTAAAGTTTTATGCTCAATGCGTTTTTCAGGTGATGCATTAAGTACAATGCGATTTACATAGATACCCGCTAAATGGATCTCATCCGGATCCAATTCACCAATTTCAACAACCTGTTCAACTTCAGCAATTGTAATTTTTCCAGCCATTGCACATTCAGGGTTAAAGTTCTGAGCAGTTTTACGGAAAACCAAATTACCCGCTTTATCGGCTTTATATGCTTTGACAAGTGCTATATCGGCTGTTAAAGATTCTTCTAAAATGTAGTTTTTGCCTTTAAAGGTACGTTCTTCTTTACCTTCAGCAATCAGTGTACCTACGCCAGTTTGAGTATAAAACGCGGGAATTCCAGCACCACCAGCACGTAACTTTTCAGCTAAAGTACCTTGTGGGGTAAGCTCTACATCAAGTTCACCATTTAAATACTGACGCTCAAATTCTTTGTTTTCTCCAACATAAGAAGAGATCATTTTTTTAATCTGTTTGGTTTGAAGCAAAATACCTAAGCCAAAGTCATCTATACCTGCGTTATTAGAAATACAAGTGAGACCAGTTACACCACTTTGTTTAACTGCAACAATCAGTTTTTCAGGAATTCCGCATAAACCAAAACCGCCAACGGCAAGTGTTTGATTATCTGAAATAACATCTTTCAGTGCTGCCTCTGCATTGGCATAAACTTTATTCATTCTATTGTTTTCCTATATCCCTTAGTGGTTTTAGTTTTAGCATCTAGTTTTATGTTATAGAAGTTAATTTTTTAAAAGGATTAATAAGTATAATCAATGAATCGCATCAAATTAACAACAAAAGATAAGAAGCACAAAAGCAAAAAATCTTAAAAAAATCATTTCATAGCATTGAAATTTATAATAATTAAGAAATTCACCTTAGCCGTAAGCTTAGTTCATCCTAAAATACAGTATTTAATTTTTTAAAATTTATATTGAAGCAATGCCTCAATAAATTGAGCTGAAATATTTGAAATTTCAAAGTTCTTTTTATAGACAATTCCAACTGTTTTATGAATAGCTTCGTCTTGTAGCTCAATTAAAACATTATGTTCTTTATCAATGTGAGACGCAAAATGTCTTGGAATTGCACTTACCCCAATTCCATAAGCAACAAAACTTGAAAGTGATGAAATTTGGTGACATTCAACCTTTAAATCGAGCGTTATATTATTTCGTAAACAATTTTGCTCAACCAAATAACGAACAATTGAAGGTTTTTGCAAAGTGACAAATGGGTTAGAACAAAGCTGTTGCCAAGTAATTGATGAGGCTTGGGCAAGGGGATGAGTCTTTGGTAATAGAGCTAAAAAATCTTCTTCAAAAAGCGGTTTAAACTCTAAGCCTTCGGTGAGATCTGGTTCAAAGCAAATACCAAGTTCAAAAATACCATCCTGTACTTTTTCAATGATGGTTTCATTAGGAATATCATGAATTGAAAAATTAAGATTAGGGTGGAGGCTCAAAAACTCATGAATGACTTTAGGCAAAATTGCATGAGTCACAAATGGCATAGAGGCAATACTTAAGGTTCCACGATTAAGCTTAAACCTTTGTTTAACATCATTTTCCATTTCATCCCAATTGGCAATTAATTTTTTTGCATAGGGAATAAGTGATTTACCTTCCTGAGTAAGTTCAACACGGCGTGTATTACGGTTAAATAGTTTCCCACCTAATTCTTCTTCTAGACTTTTGATAGTGAGACTTAAAGCGGACTGGCTAAGATGTAAATCTAAAGAGGCATTGGCATAGTTGAGGGTACGAGCAAGGGCCAAAAAAGCTTTTAGTTGTTTAAGCGTCATTTCGTTCCTTTAGATTACAGTTCCAGCCTAGTGCTGTAATTTATACGAAAATTTGTCTAATAAGATGTTTTTTGACAAAAAATTAAGAAAAAGGAATGAGCAGACAAGCGACTCAACTACTTTAGTAAATTTTCCCAACAAAATTCATCTCTGTTGTTTGCAAAGAATAGAGCCATTCCAACTCCATGGAAAAATAAATGACCTAACCAAATTACTTGAGGAGCAACTTTTAAGCCTTCTAATAAAATAGTTGTTGAATAAATTGCTAATAGAAAGGTGAAGATGATGATGTATGTAACACTCGCTACAAATTTATATTTTGGTGCTAATTGAGGAATTTTATATCCAATCAAAATTTGCATACCGCAATTTATGATGAGCGAAAGTATACCCACAATGACTTGTGGTACCTTTAGATATTCTAAAGATAGTCGTTCGATTATAAAAATAATTTGCCACAGTAGAAACATGCCCAGAGGGTACAATACAAATTTAATCCACATCATATTTTGTTTTCTTATCAAGACTTTATAAGGGTATTCTATTGAATAACAAAGATTAAATAAATACTGTTTTTCAAAAAAACTATATCTCAATATAAAGCTGGTCTTAATTCAATTAAAATATTTGTGAATTTTAAATTCATTAAAACTTAATTTAAAAGATAAATGAGATTATGTAAGGGTAAAATTAATGAATAAAACTATTCTTGGTTTAGTACTGGTGCCACTCATATTAAGTGGCTGTGTGAAAAAAGCTGAAGAAAAACCTGTAGAAAAAACAGAAAATGCTTCAACTATAAAAACGACCGAACAACCCCAAACAAAAGAAAATCAAATTCCTGCAATAATAGCGCACAGTTTTCTCGTGAAGTTTGAACAACCCAAAATTTGTGGGTCTAATCCAGATGTCGAGGGTATTGTATGTACTTCTAAAGAAGCCATTGCACTTAAAAGTAATATTGACTGGATTGATCAAGTAATCGATAAGGAAATCCGTAAAAATTATGCAGATGCTCTTACTCCTGCATCAGAACAGCAAAAGCAGTTAAATCAAACACAAGCTGAGGGGCTTAATAACTGGTCAGATAGTGTGGTTTATCGCTTTAATGGACAGTTTGGTCAATATGTGCAAATTTCAAAAGTTAGCTCAGAATATTCTGGCGGAGCACATGGTATAGCAACTTTTGAAGATTATGTTTTTGACTTGAAAAGCAAAAAACGCATTGGATTAAAAGATATTGTAGTGAATGGAAAAATGAATGCGCTTAAAGATGCTTTATGGAAACAGTACGAATATTGGTGCCAAGAAAATGATATGCAGCCCTTTATTAGCAAAGAGGACTTTAAAGTAAGTGAAAATTTTTATATCAACCAGTCGGGTGGGGTGACCTTTGATTTTCAGCTTTACGAATTGGCTCCATATGCCGCAGGTCCTGTGAGTTTAGAGCTCTATGATACGAATCAGCTGATAAAACCAGATTTTTTACCGCCAATGCCTACTTTAAAAACTGAAATGTAAGAGCAATAAATACTAAATAAATTACTTAGACCACCTTCGGGTGGTTTTTCATTTTCTGAACTGTTAAATTTTACTCATTATTAAAATGGATAATTTCATGAAAAAGATAATTTTATTAGGAGTGGTGGTTTTATTAGGTGGGTGTATAACTCCCGCTACTCAAATGATTAATAATAAATTTAGTGAAGTACAACCTTCAATACCTTCAGTGTCAGGTATATGGACGATTTCGATCGGCCCAAGCATATCAACAATAAAACTTGATTCAGATGGCAATGGAATACTTTGTGACGATACTAATGGGCATGTTGTATTCAACAAAGTTAAATATGCAAATAATATGATTTACATTCAAAATGGTATGGCTCTAGAAGTGAAGCTTCTAAACAAAGATATACTCGAATCTAGAATAACGTTAAGTGCCTCCAATTCAAATATGGTCTACAAAGCCGATAATGACTTAAAGGCAACGTCATTGAAGTGTGCCAAAAAATTATAGATAACAACCTTATAGGTTAGCAGAGGTGTTGACATGATGAAATGTTAGGAAGGCTGGTGCAGAAGTTGATAGGTATTTTATAACTCACGAACTCAAATTTTCTACTAGTAGTTTTTGGAACTAATTTCCCCCTAGGGATTCAGCAATTTTCCAACTTGGGGAGTTATCTTCAGCTACTGGATAAATAAAACAATTGTAAATATGCGTATACGGAGAAGTTTTAAAGCCCATCATCTCGTTTTGAAAGTAGCTCACTATATTTCTTTTTTATCTCATTTTTTAAATAGCAATCTTCAATAATAAGATCTAAGCCGCCGTCATAAGGCGCGATGATTACATTCTTCTCAAAAGAAATAAAAAAAGCACGTGTTTCATCATTAGCAATTTTGACTAATAAATCATTATGAATATTAGGTTCCCACAGCGTTTCAGTGAACATAGGAGTGAAATATAGGTCATTATCTTCACCATCATCAAAATGTTCTGGGTCAATTTTATGCAAGTTTATAGAGGGTACAGCAGTAAAATCATAATTAAGCATAGAAACTTGATCATAGATTGGGATTTTTGAATCACCTATAAAAGAATTTCCTGAAACTATAAAAATGGGTGATCCAGAACTTAAACAGTCATCAATAATATGGTTTTGATGTGTAAGCAATATGTCCATTTGAGTACAGTTATCAGCATATCTTTTTGAATCAGCGAAGCTGTGCAGACGAAGCCAACTATCGGGGAAATAGTATTTAAAGAGATAAGGAATAGGAACTTTATTGAGAAATCTACTATTCAATTTGCATTCAAAATCGTATTTCATTGTTTATTCTTTAATCATTTCATTTTCATAAGGTAGTCTTACATATCGAATAAATTGTTTATCGATAGCTCCATATTCCTTAAAATTTTTACGAGATTCGTTTAAAGATGGAACATTTGCGCCACCTGAAAATTCATGATCTTCTGACTGAACTGGATCATCCTCCCAGAAACACACTGGACAAATATCGTAAGTACCATTAGGTGGCTCGTCTCTGGTTAAATAACTACAACATAAGCATGGGTATTTATTGTTCATAATAATATTAAAAACTCCTTATTTTAAAGTTTTTACTTCAAATCAATAATATTATATCTATAACCCAGCTAGCCAGTAACCAGGAATTGCACAAGCATCAGGAATAGAAGGGGTGACTTGTGTATATTTTACTTCATATAGGCCACCATCTATTGATATCTGTTCACCAATTAAAGCAGATTGACTTGTAAAACCATTTTCTAATTTTCTGCCATAGTATCAAATTTTTAGGTGATAAATCACCTGAAGCAATCCTTTTCGCTAAGCTAGTATAATATTCATTCATCTTGGACAGAGTGATTTTATAATCTACTGGTCCACCTTCATCAATAATCTTAATTTATCTAGAATGACTTCATTAAGAGAACTATTAGTAAATGTATTTAAAACTATATTTTTATATTTCCTTATATTATGGGATTGGACTGGATCTAAATTTTATGTCATTTTAATACTCTCTTTATTTGTATAATATTATTGTTATATAATCATTTTTTAATATCTTTAAAACTTAAAAAAATGAACTTAAAATATCTTTTTTATTGTTTCGCTATGCTCCTAGGTGTATGTACTGTAGGTATGATAGTTGCTTTCAGTGCAAGCTATGCTCTTAACATAATGAATCCTTTCTTCATAGCCTTATTTGGAATAGTAGCATTGACTACTTCAGGTTATATTTTCACGGCTAAAGCAACTGAAAATAGGTATAAAAATGCTCTTTATGTATCAATCATTCTTTCACTCATTCTGGCGTTATTTTCTGTAAGGAAAAATAACGATATTACTAGCATCTTCTCTAGCTTTCTTGCTTTAGTAATAACACTCCAATTTGGTTCTCTGATTCATTATTTAATACACCGTACTAAAAAAACTGTTGTTTAACTTTTAATATCTTTCATAAGACTCAAGATGTAGTTAATACGTCTTCTTGTCCTAGATTGAATGCAGTCTGGATGGCCGAGTCTTTATCGAATGGAAATTTAGTATGGAATAGCTCCATTAGCTGATTATTAATTAGGATTAAATGAAATTTATTATGAAAATTTTAATAAAATTTATCTTAAGCTTTTTATTTTACTTTGCACTAAATACGTATGCGCAAGAAGCTGAAAATTTTAGAGAATTGCAATATCAAAAGGTTAAGTGGATTCAACCTCCAAGCATTAGCATCAGTAATGATGAGCTACAAGGATATGATAGAAATGTTGTGATAGCAGCAGAAACTAATATAAGTGGTAAAATTACAGCAATTAAATTGATGCAAAGCAGTGGGATTAATAGTATAGATTTAAAGTTAATAACCGCAGTGGAAAACGCTAGATTTTCACCTTATCAAGAAAATGGAGTTTTCTATCCAGTCAGATTTGTACAACCCTTCCACTTAGAAGCATCTAGAGAACCTGAATTCGAAGTCTATCCAGAAATAAAAGTAAATGACGAAGATCTGTATGGTCAAAATAGATCAGTATCTATTTTTACAGAAGCTGATGTGAACGGAACTCTAACTAGATCTGAAATTCAAAAAAGTAGTGGGCTTATTAAATTAGATAATTTCGTGCTTGATGAATTTCGTGAACGTGCAAAATTTTTTCCATTAAATGTTAATGGAAAAGCTTATCCTATTCGCAAAACTGTTGCTTATAATTTTCCCTCATCTATTACCTCAAGTGAAGCTGAAAGATATAAAAAGGAGTACCAGTTAAAAATTTTTAAAGCTTGGGATGTTCCTCCTAACTCAGCGGGAACTAGTGCAAGAGTTAGGGTTTTATTAACGGATAAAGGTGAGGTAAATCAAATAATATTTTTGAATGAAGTCTCTAAAGAATTTAAGTTAAGTATTGAGCGAGCGATTAAAAAATCAATTCCGTTTACTTTGCCTGAAAATACTGATGTTAGAAAAATAGCAAGAAACTTATCAATTAGCTTTAAGGCAACATAGTTATTTGATATTAATTTAAAATAAAGAACTCATTAGTGTTTTTTTGAGCTTTTAAATTTTACTTATTATTAAATTGGTTACTTTTATGAAAAAGATTATTTTAACTAGCTTGTTCTTTATTTTATTGGGGTGTGCAAGTAAACCTGTAGAAAGGTTAAATAGAAACTTAGATTTAGATGTTAAAACTCCTCCAAATTTTGATTCAAAAAATTCTTACTATAAGGTTCCTGAATCATTTAAAGTTTATTGGTTAAAAGCTCCATCGCTTACTATTTCGGGAGCAGAGCTTGCAGGATGAAATAGACTTGTGGTTTTAGATGTTAAAGCTGATGAATGGGGAGTAATTACAGAGGTTGTTTTAACTCGAAGCAGTGGGCTAGCAGAGCTTGATGAAAAATCTATGAATGCTGTCAAGTTAGCTAAATTAAAGCCTTATAAAATAAATGGAAAACATGTTCGTTTCGATGTAACTCTACCTCTGCTATTTACACTTGAGAACTAGTCTAATATTAATAAGTTTTCATAAAAAAATAATTTATTTGTTTAATAGAAGGAAAGGCTATTCACATGTCTTTAAATAATTATATAAATTTTTAAACCATGTAGCTGAGTATTTCTTTATGTGACATTTAGTAAATAATTTGTTAAATTGTGTGAACTTTATAACAAACGGTTAAAAACTCATGATGAAAATATTGGCTACAAGTTTAATTGCTTTAAGTTTAATGGGGTGTGCAACATCAAGGGGCTTAATTGAAATACCTCAAGGTCAAAAACTAAATCAATCCCAAAATATAGTAGCACAAGGCAAATCGATTATAGTGAAGGTTGAGGATGATCGAAAATTTCAAGATAAACCCGCATCAGCTGATATTCCATCTTTAAAAGGTGAGCAATCTAATGCAACAGTAGAAGAAAAAGCCCGAGCTGTTGCTCGTAAAAGAAATGGATATGGAAAGGCTTTAGGCGATATCCTTTTAAAGGATGAGACTGTATCGCATTTGGTTGATAAACGTGTTTCTGAAGCATTGCAGCAGTCGGGATATAAAGTTCTTGCTAATAACACCACTAATGAAGCCAATGCCGATCTGATACTCAATATTAAAATTAATAAATTTTGGTCATGGTTCCAGCCTGGATTTGCCTCAATCAAAATCAATTCTGAAATTGATACCGAAATTTTAGATGCCAAACACCCTAATCGCCCACCATTTAAAATCTATAGCAAGGTAACTAGATCAGCACAGGTAGCGAACGAGTCGAAATGGGTAGAGAATATTGACAAAGTACTCAATGACTACGAGGAAAAGTTAATTATTGAGCTTTCTAAGCAAAGTCAGTAGTTTTTATTTAAATCTTTGAAATATATTTAAGTTTAAAAAGCACCCTAGGGTGCTTTTTATGTCTCATCGTTGTTTATTCGCCAGTTGCATTACCATCAAGTGATTTAGAAAAGTAATTAAGTATTCCAAACAACTTTTGTAATAAATTGTGGTAGATTATTAACAATTAAGGTTTTGACAGTATTTTCATGTACCATTGCGGGATTAAAAAAATAAAATCTCTAAGGTAAAATGAAATGAATAAGATAACCCTAATTTTGCTAGCCGCTCTTCTTTTTTGTATTTTAGCGAACTATGAAAGTTTTAACTTATTAAAACCTCAAGAAACTGCCAGTAGTGAAATTAACAAAACTCTTCCCAAAAACTAATCCACCTAAGGGTGGTTTTTTTTATACCCTAAGCTCTTAAATTTTAATTATTAATGATAAAGGGTAATTTTATGAGAAAAACTTTAATTGGAGCTTTATTCTTAACATTTGGAGCCTCGGTAAGTGCAGCATCGAAAATTGAAAAAGAGGAAACAAAAAAGTTTTCAACAATGAAGCAATGTATTGAATGGCTAGATTCTAAATATCCAAATAGCAAATGGCATAAAGACAGAGGTGCCTCGTGGAGTTTAGAAAATGATAATTCAAATTTTTTATCTGGAATTACACATGTTCCTAGTGACGAAAATAAAAAACTGACACATCCAATTGCGATTTATTGCAAATTAAAAGAAACAAGTACCGAAGGTGTCTTCTATGAAGGAAAATATATCGTCATAGAGGCTATTTAGTCTCAAAATTTAATTGAACAAACCTACTCAATGAGTGGGTTTGTTATAGCTGAAGAAAATCAACAAATTCATTTCCAAGAATAATTTCCATATGATTAGCTTGCTAATCAAGTAGTGATTTAAAAAGCTTGAATAATTACCCTTTTTTTGGCTTCCATCGTATGTGTACAGCTATATGTCATGAGGGCCTGACTTTAGTTTTCTTTGTCAAAATCTTAATAATTTTAAAAACTTGCTCACCCAGTTTTATCTTTTGATGAACAGTTGCATTGTCGAGCTGATCCCACAACTCAAATGGGAAAAACTCTGAACTATGATCAAATACCCATAACCATTGATGACTATTGTTAAGCGTATTTACATCAAAACGCACATCCTGAACTTTGACAATCTTAAGTTGTTTATGATGTTCGTCTTGAAGAATAATTTCATGGTTCTCCATTAAACATCCACAAATTAAAGACAATTTTCAATTTTACTGAAATTGATACTTTCTTGTGAGTTTGTTAGTTGGCTTTAATTTACAAAAGATTTCTGGTTGTTAAAGTTTGTCATTTTCAAAATGATAATAATCTTTACTCTTGAAATACAAGGTTTTAAATAGGTTCGGTTGTAAGCGATAGGCGTAAATGTCAGAATGCCTAGCTGACATCTATCTTCGAGTTATCGCTATGAGTTTAATAGGGTTTATGTATGCAAGTAAAACCAATAGTGAACATAGTCAAGTAAAACAAGATTTAATTGATATCCTCACAGAAGCAGTCAAATTCAACTCTTATAATGATATTACGGGAGTACTTTACTATGGTAATGGATATTTCTTGCAGTATTTGGAAGGCGAGAAAGAACAAGTTGAATCACTATTTTATAATTCAATTTTGAAAGATTCGCGACATCAGAATTGTGAAATCATCTTTTCGGAACCGTCCGAACAGCGGTTGTTTAAGCATTGGAGTATGAAATTTGCTCCTATAAATACGAAAATAAAAGATTTCTTTTTTCATCATCATGTCGATGAGTTTAACCCGTATTTGCTTAACACTACATCAATTCCATCTTTTATTAAATTGCTTGTCGATCAACCAAATCTTAAAGCTGATCAATATCAAATTTAATCAATGATAGGATCTGAATTAGAGTAGTTTTTTCTACTTAAAAATATAAGCCCTCTAAAGAGGGCTTTTCTTAGTTAAGTGACGATTGGATATAGAGTTAATTAAATAGATGAAGAAAATTTTAATTTTATTACTTACATGTTTATTATTATCAAATGCTGCTTATGCAATTTCTGAAAATGAGGCATTACATACGCACTTTACATATACTCAAAATGAAAAATATTGTACGGAATTAAGACGCTACGCATTTACATTTATGCATGTTAGGCAAGATGATATACCTCATCGATGATCTTCTTGGATATATAGAAGTTGAAAAGAGTTTTTATAATAAGAAAGAAGCGAATCGGATTGCTAAACTTGCATATGAATGGCCAATTCCAGAAACTTATGATGAAAATGAACTACCTCCGATTCTTAAGTTTGGTGACAGTATCGAAAACACATGCTTAGGAAAAGAGACAACAAATGAAGAAGAGTAAACACTTTTTATAATGTTTTGGAAATAATTAAACCGCCTTATAGTGATTTAATATTTATTGTCATTAGACCATTGATTATATAGGCCGATTTTTATTTTTACAGGAATCACTTATGGGCAATGATGAATTTCTTAAAAAAGCAAAATTCTTTCCTCTGATAATCAATAGTAAGCCTTATCCGATCAGTGATACTACAAATTTAACACTAACCAAGTTTTTTACTCTTCACTACTAAAATATCATTAAGTTTAAAGCCACCTTTGGGTGGTTTTTCGTTTTCTGAACTGTTAAATTTTACTCACTATTAAAATGGATAATTTCATGAAAAAGATTATTTTTTTAGGACTAGTTCTGGGTTTAATTGGGTGTTCAACAGCTCCAGTTGGTTCAAATACAGCCAAGCCAGTACCTAATGAGAGAGTATACGATCAGAACTATTTAAAGAAACACACTCCTGAACAAGCAAAAGTTACTTTTTTAAGAGATAAAGGTTTTTTAGGATCTGGCTGTAGTCATGATATGTATGTTAATAACGAGAAAGTATTCTCAATTCGTTCAAATGAAATAGCTACTATTTATCTTGAGCCCAAATATTATATTTTTAGATTAGAAACAGGTGGAGGGATGTGTCCAAATATTGCCACTTCTCAAGAAACGGAAGTCAAACCAGGAGCGGAGATAGAATATCGAATCCTACTTCCATCTGACTTTAATTTAAGACTAACTCGAATGAAATAAAAGCGTAAGAGCCTGCCTCTAAGGCCGTCAAGCAATGTTAAATTTTAATTGAACCCACTCATCATTAAGTGGGTTTTTTCTTACTTACTAATAGATTACTCAGTTCACCGAAAATATTTATTAAATTATTTTAAAAAATATATTATTTAATTGCCTTTATTAAATAATATAGAGGTATTAATTTAATTTACTCAATAATTAATAAGTTTTATAAAACAATGAAACTTTAAAAATAATAACTTTTTACCAAATAAACAACATATCCATATGTAAATTATAAATATTTTAAAATTTAAATAAATTACATTGTTTTTAAATATTTTAGTGATATTTTATTTTAGGCACATTTACCTATTACCAAGTATAGATGTTGTGATTTTTATCATTATAGGTTTGGGATAACCTAAATATCTTTTGGTAATTTTAAACCTAATATTTATTCTTTAGGGAGAAAGAATATATGTGGGAATTATTTGTAATTCTACTTTCGCTTGGGCTGTTAATGTACACAGCTTACAAGGGCTTTTCTGTCATTCTCATGGCACCAATTTGTGCCTTACTTGCAGTTTTACTCATTAACCCAGCCAATGTTTTACCATTTTATTCGGGTGTTTTTATGCCCAAAATGGTGAACTTTATTAAAGATTACTTTCTTGTATTTTTGCTCGGGGCAATTTTCGGTAAAGTCGTTGAAATGTCTGGAATTGCCGAATCTATCGCTCGAACCATTGTGAGATGGATTGGGGCAAAAAAAGCGATTTTAACCGTTGTGTTATTAGGTGCAATTTTAACGTATAGCGGTGTCAGCTTATTTGTTGCAGTATTTGCAATTTATCCTTTTGCAAACCAGCTTTTTAGACAAGCTAATATTCCAAAACGTTTAATTCCTGGAACTATCGCGCTTGGTGCATTCACATTTACCATGGATGCATTGCCTGGTACGCCACAAATCCAGAACGTTATTCCCACCACTTTCTTTGGTACCAATATTTATGCCGCCCCATTTTTAGGGATTATTGGCGCTATTTTCGTTTTATGTGCAGGTTTAGCTTATTTGGAGTGGCGTCGTCGTGCTGCTGCAAAAGCGGGTGAAGGCTTTTCTGGTTTTGGAGTAGACAATACGTCGTCTCAAGAAATTGAAGCCGATATATCTATGCAAAATAATGGAAGCACAGCTCGTCAGTTTTTAGCATTTGTACCTCTCATTCTTGTTGCTGTAATGAACAAGTATTTGTCTAAGGCAATTAAAGAGTGGTATCCAAATGGCTTTGATTTTGCCACTGTAGGTTTAGCCGATTACGCGGTTGATGTCGCAAAAACGGGGGCGATCTGGGCTGTTGGTTTAGCACTTATTGTCGGAATTATTGCTGCAATTTTATTTGACTACCAACGTGTAGTGACGAACTTTAAAGAGGGCATTAATGCCAGTATTGGTGGCTCACTTTTAGCAGTGATGAATACAGCTTCTGAATATGGTTTCGGTGCAATTATTGCGTCATTACCGGGCTTTGCCCTGATTAGTCATGCAATGAGCAGTACTTTTACAAATCCTTTAGTGAATGGGGCTGTGACGACAACAGTTTTAGCAGGTATTACCGGTTCAGCTTCTGGTGGTATGAGTATCGCTTTAAGCGCGATGGCTGAACACTATAACGCCGCAATTTTAGCAGCAGGTATTCCACCAGAAGTCATGCACCGTGTGGTTGCAATGGCATCGGGCGGTATGGATACACTTCCGCATAATGGTGCTGTCATTACCTTGCTTGCTGTTACGGGTTTAACCCATAAACAGTCGTATAAGGATATTTTTGCAGTCACAGTAATTAAAACGTTAGCGGTATTTGTGGTGATTACGGTCTTTACAGTGACTGGTATTGTTTAAACCAACAAGTTAAAAATATTAAGGAGTGAATAGATGACTAAACTTTTAGACGGAAAAGTAGCCTTTATTACGGGCTCTGCAAGTGGTATCGGTCTAGAGATTGCCAAGAAATTTGCTCAAGAAGGTGCAAAAGTTGTCATTTCTGATATGAATGCTGAAAAGTGCCAAGAAACGGCAAAACTGTTAACAGGACAAGGCTTTGAAGCATTATCTGCACCATTTGATGTAACTGACGAAGATGCTTATAAACAAGCAATTGAACTCACTCAACAGACCTTTGGCACTGTAGATATCTTAATTAATAATGCTGGTTTTCAACATGTTGCACCTATTGAAGAGTTTCCAACCACTGTTTTTCAAAAGCTAGTTCAGGTCATGCTCACTGGTTCATTTATTGGCATTAAACATGTTTTTCCAATTATGAAAGCTCAAAAATCGGGTCGTATTATTAATATGGCTTCAATTAATGGCTTGATTGGTTTCGCTGGGAAAGCAGGTTATAACAGTGCTAAACATGGTTTAATTGGTCTGACAAAAGTTGCCGCATTAGAATGTGCAAGAGATGGTATTACAGTGAATGCACTCTGCCCAGGTTATGTAGACACACCATTGGTTCGTGGGCAAATTGCAGATTTGGCTAAGACTCGTAATGTGAGTCTAGACAGCGCACTTGAAGATGTAATTCTGGCAATGGTTCCTCAAAAACGTTTGTTATCTGTTGAAGAAATTGCTGATTATGCAATTTTCCTTGCGAGTGACAAAGCAGGTGGGGTAACGGGTCAGGCTGTGGTTATGGATGGTGGTTATACCGCACAATAATTTAGAGTTTTATAAAAGCCGCTTATTTTTTAATAGGCGGTTTTTTGTGAATAAAAAGATATGTAAGTTTAGTGTTCAAAACAATGATTTATCTCAACTATAGTTGCTTATAAAAAATCCAATAAAATAAGTTTGTTAAGGTATGAAATTATACTTTAAAGGTATTTAACTTATTTCCAATTTTAAAATCTAATAGAGTATGAGAAAGTAATCTTTACTCTCTTTCTTGATTAGATATTTTCAGGAAAATTCGTCAATTAAAGGATATTAATTGGCATACAAGTTGCTTTTTAAGCAATAAGTTATTTAGCTAGGTGAAAAGGATATGATATCACTCAGCCAACAGACGGAACTCAATCATTATTCACGCAAAGCCGAATTTGCGCAGAATTTGATGTCCACAATTTGTGGTGAACACCGTCTAGACACAATTTACAAAGATACTCTCGATTTTCACTATGATGGAATGCGCCTGCCTAATAAAAAAATGGCAATTGGCACAATCAGTTATGGTGCAAATGTTGCCATTAACATCTCTAATCTAAAAGCTTATAGCATTAGCTTGCCGATACAAGGAAGACAAGCTCTCAACATTCGTGGTGCTCATTATCAGTCTGATGAAAACAGAGGACTTATTGTTTCAAATAACGATCAGCAAGATCTGATTATTGATAAAGATTGTCGAAAATTTCAGGTGGTTATTCCAGAACGAAGCATGCAAATTGTTCTTGCAGATCTACTGAACAAACCGGTAGATGCTCCCATCATTTTTAATCCAGAAATGCATCTGGACTCGGAACAACTGATTGGTGCATGGTGGAAAAATATTCAGAATTTTTTACAGTTAAAATCTCAATATAGCAATTTTTATGGTTTGCAGATGTTATCTGAAGACTATGAAAATTTTGTAATTAAAGCCTTACTTTTATCTCAAGAAAATAATTATTCCGAAAGTTTAAAGTTACTTTCGCATCAGGATGAACCAGCCTATATCCGAAAGGTGCGGAATTTTATTATTGAACATGCGCACGAAGAAATCTGTGCAGAAGACTTGCAACGTCTAGCTGGAGTTTCAAAATCAAAATTGTATGATGAATTTCAACAATACTACGGCACCAGTCCAATGTCGTATTTAAAAAAATATCGTCTCCAACAAATTTATAAAATCTTGAGCACCACAGGAGCGGATAGAAAAGTATCTATTTCTAAGCTTGCTTATGACTGGGGGTTTAATCATTTAAGTCGTTTTTCTCAAGAATATCGCGAAGAGTTTGGTGAAAAACCAAGTGAAACGAAGGGCAAAATTTTTTAAGCATTTAACCTCTTAACTAATAAAAACCCTGATTGAATTAATTCAATCAGGGTTTTTATTTATCTCTATATTTTAAATACTATTTTCAAGATTCAATACTTGCTTACTTTTAGATTTTTCATAAATGACTTTAAGACTAAGGGCAATAAATGAAATGAAGGTTGGTAATGCAAGAATAAAGAAAATACCGCTTAAACTTAAGTTAAACGTGAAAATGAGCGATCCAAAGAAAGCACCTATAATTGCGCCGATACGACCAATACCATGCATCCACGAAACGCCAACCGCGCGGCACACCGCTGGGTAGAAAATGGCTGCAAGTGGTAGTAAAGAAGATTGAGCACCAGCAAGTAATGCACCAATTAAGAAAATGGTAATACCCAATAAGAAAATATTTGAACTGACTAAGCCTGCGACAATGAATAGCCCAAAAGCAATTAAATAAGAGTATTTAATCACTGTGGTTGGGTTCAGTTTATCCATGTACCAACCCATAATGGTTGCACCAATCACGCCACCAAAAGGGAAAATAGCTGCAATTAAACTAAATTGTTGCGTCGTAAACCCAGCTGTTTTTAAAATTGTTGGCATCCAGCTTGTTAAAAGATAAAACACTAAAAGACTCGTAAAGCAGCACAGCCAAAGCATGCTTGAACCCCACAGGTATTTTCCTAAAACGATTTTAACCGGATTTTCCTCTGACGCTGTTTCTGTTTGAGCCAAGACAAGTTTTACTGGTTCTTGGAATGGATGCCCTTGAATATCTTCTAAAATTCGTTGTGCTTTATCTTGTTGTTGGCGCGTAATTAAGTATTGAGTTGATTCAGGTAATTTAAGTAATAAGGCAACCACTAAAATGAGGGGAATACTTCCACCAATAATAATGACTTTGGCCCAGCCATAACTTTCTAACAGATAAGCTGACAACACACCGCCACAAGAAATACCAAGCATAAAACCGCAACCAGCTAGACCTGTTAGGAATGCCTTACGTTTTACAGGCATATATTCAGAGACAATGGTACTAATGTTTGGCATGGCTGCCCCTAAACCAACTCCTGTGATAAATCTATAAATCATTAAATCTTGGGTCGAGTCGGCAAAGCCACACAAAATGGTAAATATTGAAAACAAAAGGCTCGTAAAAACAATGACGCCTTTACGCCCAAACTTATCGGACAATGGCCCTGAAATAATGGCACCGATTGACATACCAACTAAAGCGGCACTTAAAACAGGCGCAAGCTGTGGTTTGGTAATTCCCCAGTCATCCAGTAATGCGGGAGCAATAAAACCAATAATTCCTGTATCTAAGCCATCACAGAAGAAGACAAAAAATCCGAGTATAAAAACCATCCACTGCAATGGGGACAGTTTTTCGCGGTTGATTACCGAATTTGCATCTATCGTTTTCATATGTATTCCTTAACTCATTAAAATTTTCTGCTGTAATTAACAAAGAAACGGTTTTCAGAAAAATCGTTTCCATGCTTAACGTCGTAATTGATAAAGATGTACTGAAGGGCTAAACCTTTGAGAAAAGGCTGTTGAAGGGCATAATTGACAATAATGTTTGCTTCACTTTCTTTATTTTTTAAGCCATCTGCTGTCTTAAAGTGGTCGCCATATACATATTTGAAGGTCGTATTTAAGCCAGGCACATGATCTTTAAAGTCATAGCCATAGATGAAGTGATAAGACTTTTCATCTTGTTTGAAGAAACCGGTCGTGTTCCAGTTAATAAAATAAGTTTCAGGCAAGAAACCATCAGGTAGTGGGTAGGCAGACTCGCCAATAATTTGTTGATAACCTAAACCAAAGCTGTGATTTTTTACTTTGAGCGTTTCTAATAAACCTACATTTTGCGCATCGATGTCGAAAAGATTTCCATTATCTTTGGCATTGAAATATTTGAATTTTGAATTGATCGAAAAATTAGAGTTTTTCCATATGTGGTCTATTCCCACATAATGTTTATTATATAAATCCTCCATATTTCCGAAGTAATATTCGCCTTTCAAAGTAGGAGTGATTTGATAGCGCAGGTCTATGTAGTTAAGGCCATCAGAGTAGCCAGTCACGCCTTTTGAAGTAAAAGAAAAGCTATGAAAATCTTCTTCATTTCGTGGTGATACTTTTTCAATTCGACCAATTTCAGCAAAAAGCTTATCGCTTAATTGAGACTTAAGATTGGTTCCCCAATAAGAGGTCAGTAGCTGACGACTTGCATCTACAGTGGTTACGGGTAAATCTAGCCATAATTCACCAATGCTCAGTAGCGTCTTGTTATAGCCTAACTTTAATGTCGCACCATATTTTAAATAATCGGGTGCTTGGGACTGAGTTGCTTTATCAAAAGGTAATACTGTATCTGCAACGTGTTTATCTTGGCTTAAGCGAACCGCATATTGTGCTGAAGCATTTGCGCCAATTTGAATCGGAGTTCCACCAATTTCTAACGGCGTGTCGTGCATATTGGAGTTGTAAAATAGTGAGACTGATTGTGACCAGCTACCTGAGTTTTTTACATCTGGGTTGTCATAATTTCTGTCTATATATGCATTTTTTAATGTAAATTTCCATTCTTCATCCGCTGAATAAGCCTGAGTAGAAAATGCACTACAACATAAAATGTTGATGAGCATTAACGTTTTGTTGTGTCCATAAATTGGCTTTGGTCGATGCATAAATAAAGTGCCTTAATTTAGAAAAATGACTGAGCTTTTCTTATGTAATCAAACTAATTACATGACTTTGATTGAACTATTTTTAGCCAGTAGTCACTATCCAATAAGTCCTAATCTTCATCCATTTTTTCCAAATTAGATAAAAAGCATTATTTTTATTTTTTATATTAAGATATTGAAATTAATTAACTTTATTCTTTTATATGTTTTATCCATTGCTATCTTTTTTCATAATTGCGCACAGATTGGATAGTGCTTGCAGCTTTTGGACAGTCTAAAAAAATATTCGGATAGAAGATAAAGCCATAACAATGTCAGGAGTTGACACTATGGCTGGTCAAACCGTTCAAATTAAAACAGCATCTGGAAAGCAGTTCAGTGCATATCTAGCAACACCAGAAACAGGAAAAGGACCTGGAGTGGTGCTTTGTCAGGAAATCTTTGGGGTGAATGCAGCCATGCGAGAAAAAGCAGAATTTCTTGCAGAAGAAGGCTATACCGTTTTAGTTCCTGATTTATTTTGGCGTGTAGCACCTAATATCGAACTGGGTTACACACCAGAAGATTTTCAAAAGGCTTTCGAGCTTTATCAGCAATATGATGAAAACCCCGGTGTTGAAGACATTCAAGACAGCTTATCTTTTTTAAAAACGCGACCAGAATGTGACACCTCTACAGGCCTCGGTGTGGTGGGCTATTGTTTAGGTGGAAAGCTTGCTTATCTTGCAGGCTGTCGCCTTTCGGAAGTGGCATGTGCTGTAGGTTATTACGGTGTAGGCATTGAAAAAGCGTTAGATGAGTTAGCCAACGTAAAAGGGCGTTTGGTTTTACATATTGCAGAACTGGACCAATTTACACCGCCAGATGCGAGACAAGCGATTGTCGATGCAGCAAGCCAATATTCAAATGTACAAGCCTTTGTTTACGAAGGTGTCGATCATGCATTTGCACGTCCAAAAAGCAATCATTATCACAAACCCTCAGCGCGCTTTGCCCACGAGCGTACAGTAACAGCACTACATGACACGATTGGACCGAAATATGACTTAGTTGCCTTGTGGGAAGAACATATTCGACATGAGTTCGATACGCGTGACGTACCAGCAACTATGGCAACGATGGTCGCAGAACCGTATGTCAACCATATTCCTACCTTAACGGGTGGTGTAGGCCACAGCCAGCTTGCCCGTTTTTATCAGTACCATTTTGTTCATCAAAACCCGAAAGATATGAAGATCACGTCTATCTCTCGTACGGTTGGTTCAACGCAAGTGGTGGACGAATTCATTATGAGCTTCACCCACGATGCTGAAATTGACTGGTTATTACCGGGTGTAAAGCCTACTGGTAAATATGTAGAAATTCCAATGCTAGGTGTGATCCAGTTTAGAGGGTCAAAGCTTTGCCATGAGCATATTTATTGGGATCAAGCATCAGTGCTCGTTCAAATTGGTTTATTAGACCCAACAGGCTTACCAGTTGCAGGCGTTGAGACCGCACGAAAACTTCTTGATGAAGATCTTCCTTCAAATACTTTGATGCCATCTTGGTCAAGTAGCGAAGGCAAGCCAGTCAATTAAGGAGTATCTGCAATGAATATAGATTTAAAAGGGAAAGTTGCGGTGGTGAGCGGTGGAGCAACTTTGATCGGTAAAGCAGTTGTGCAAGCCTTAGTTAGTGCAGGTGCTCATGTCGCTATTTTAGATATTGATGCCAAAGGCAAAGCGATTGCGGAAAGCTTTAACCATGATGTGATGTTTATTCAAACCGATTTAACCAGTGATGCGGCTATTCAACAAGCTGTAGCGGATATTCACCAACATTTAGGTGAAGTGAGCTACTTGGTCAATTTGGCATGTACATATTTAGATGACGGTTTTAAATCCTCACGTCAGGACTGGTTACAAGCACTCGATATTAATTTGGTCTCTACAGTTGAACTGAGCCGTGCTTTTTACAATGACCTAAAAAAGCAGCAAGGTTCAATCGTTAACTTTACTTCCATTTCTGCCAAAGTGGCTCAAACAGGGCGCTGGTTATATCCAGTTTCAAAAGCCGCAATACGTCAACTCACACAAAGCATGGCAATGGATTTTGCCGCCGATGGCATTCGTGTCAATTCAGTTTCACCGGGTTGGACATGGTCTCGTGTGATTGCAGAAGTCAGTGGCAATAACCGTGAAAAAGCCGATAGCGTGGCAGCCGATTATCACTTGCTAGGCCGTTTGGGTCACCCAGAAGAAGTCGCCAATGTTGTTTTGTTTTTATTGTCACCCGCTGCGAGTTTCGTCACTGGAGCAGATTATGCGGTCGATGGCGGATATTCAGTAATGGGCCCTGAAGGATCACAGCCCGCTATTCCACGTTTAGCCGAATAGCTCAGCGTTTTAAAAGCACATTTAGAAAATTATGGAGAAGATTATGCGCCGTATTGCAATTGTTGGAGCAGGACAGTCTGGTTTACAGCTTGGTTTGGGCTTACTAGATACAGGTTACGACGTGACAATGATCACCAACCGAACTGCCGATGAAATCCGTCAAGGTAAAGTCATGTCAAGCCAGTGTATGTTTCATAGCGCTTTACAAACTGAACGTGACTTAGGTTTAAATTTTTGGGAAGAACAATGTCCAGCGGTGGAAGGCATTGGGTTAGCTTTAGTTAACCCTGAAAATGGTGGTAAAGCATTTGAATGGAGTGCTCGTCTTGAGCGCTACGCTCAATCGGTCGATCAACGCGTCAAAATGCCATATTGGATGGAAGAGTTTGAACGCCGTGGCGGTCGATTAGTCATTCAAGATGTGGGTATTGAAGAATTAGAACAACTCGCAAATGAGTATGAACTTGTACTGCTAGCAGCTGGTAAAGGTGAAGTCGTTAAACAGTTTGAGCGTGATGATGCACGTAGTGTTTTTGATAAACCTCAACGTGCTTTGGCATTGACCTATGTCAAAAATATGAAGCCAATTTCTCCATACTCTCGTGTGACTTTTAACATTATTCCCGAAGTCGGTGAATACTTTTCATTTCCGGCACTCACCGTGAATGGTCCTTGCGACATCATGGTTTTTGAAGGCATTCCAAACGGGCCAATGGACTGCTGGCAAGATGTCAAAACACCTGAACAGCACCTGCAATGTAGTTTGGACTTACTGAAGAAATTTGTGCCTTGGGAATATGAACGTTGCGCAAATGTTGAGTTAACCGATACAGGTGGGTATTTGGCAGGACGTTTCCCACCGACCGTACGCAAACCAATTTTGACATTACCCTCTGGCAAGCAAATTTTTGGTATGGCAGATGCCTTAGTTGTTAATGATCCAATTACTGGTCAAGGCTCAAACAACGCTGCCAAATGTAGCAAAATCTATTTCGATGCCATTTTAGCTAATGATAATCAAAGCTTTAACGAAGAATGGATGGTTCAAACTTTTGAGCGTTATTGGGCTTATGCAGAAAAAGTGGTGGCTTGGACCAATAGTCTGTTAGTACCTCCAGAGCCGCATGTGGTTGAGCTATTAGCAGCCGCAAGCCAAAACCAGAGCATTGCTTCCATTATGGCCAATAACTTTGATGACCCACGTGCTTTTGCTCCTTGGTGGTTTGATGCAAATCAGGCTCAAGCATTCTTGGCTTCAAAAACCACAGCAAAAGTGGCTTAAGGGCAAAACATTAAAGGGAGATTTAGAAATGGACACAATTGAAACTCAAGGCTTACAAGCGATTAATGCTGAAAACCCAAGAGAGATTCGTAATTTACTTGGTCAGTTTGCAACTGGGGTTACAGTGATTACAACCCGTGGTAAAGATGGTCGGAAAATAGGAATGACAGCAAACTCTTTTTCCTCATTGTCTTTAGATCCACCATTAATTTTGTGGAGCCTTTCAAAAACAGCGCCAAGTTTGTCTGATTTTGTAGAAGCTGAATATTTTGCTATTCACATGTTGGCACAAGAGCATCATCAGTTATCCGGACATTTCGCTCGAGGTGCTGAAGACAAATTTGCCGGCGTTGCACATCAGCAATGTAATGCGGGCGTTCCAATTTTGACCGATGCACTCGCAACCTTGGTTTGTCGTAATATCAATCAGTATGAAGGCGGAGATCATCTGATTTTTATTGGACAAATTGAACAGTACCAACAACGTCAAGGTGAGCCTTTGGTATTCCACGCAGGAAAATATCGCATTGCCACTGAACATCCAGAATTAGCACATTAATTCACCACAATCACGATCAATCCGGTCGTGATTTTTTTTATAGGAAATAAGAAGATGAAAAGCACTTTAATTAAACATGGCTTTTTAGCAGGGACATTGTTGGGTTTGCCTTTGGTTACACATGCCTATGATTTACCGACCGTAAACTTAGGTATGACCAGCTTTCTCGATGGCGGATTACCCGCAGGACCTGGCTGGTATGCTCAAACCTACTTTCAAAATTACGATAGCAATAAACTCGTCGATGCCAATGGACAAAAATTAGGTTTACCTAAAACAGATTTAAATTATCAAGTACTGGTTGAGCAGATTAGTTATTTATCGAATGTCCGAGTAAAAGATAAAGCCAGTCTAGGCATGAATTTTTTAATTCCTTTTGTCAGTAAAATGGACATGGATGATGGTTTGAATAATGCTGCAATTAAAGCCCAAAGTGGCTTTGGGGACATTATGATTGGACCTTTTATTCAGTTTGATCCAGTCATGGGCGCACAAGGGCCTAAGTTTGTACATCGTTTTGAGTTTCAGGTGAATTTACCTACTGGCGAATATGACCAGCAAAAAGACATTAACCCCAGTAATAACGCTGTTTCATTTGATCCTTATTGGGCTGCCACATATTGGTTTAATCCCAAATGGACCGCTTCAACACGCATCCATTATCTCTATAACTTTAAAAATGACGACCCAAGCTATGCGTTTGCAGGAGCAAATGATATGCAGGCAGGGCAAGCAATTCATGCAAACTTCGCAACGGACTATGCTATTACCGAACACTTCCGTTTAGGACTAAATGGCTATTGGCTAAAACAAGTCACCGACACCGAAGTTGATGGTGAAAAAGTTAAAGGCCGACGTGAACAAGTCTGGGCAATTGGTCCTGGTGCGATGTATAGTTTTTCTAAAAATGATCACTTGGTTGCAAATGCATATTTTGAGCAAGATGCTGAAAATCGCCCAGAGGGAATACGACTTCAAGTTCGCTATGTCCATCATTTCTAAATCATAAAAAAAGCCTTTTATATCAATATAATATAAAGGGCTTTTATCTATTTTTAGTTTAAGAAAAAATTGAAGTAATTAAGCCTGAGCCTTCACTTTGACCAGAACGGCGAGTAGAAGAGGGTAATTCACCATAACGACGTTTATATTCTTGAGAAAAACGGCCTAAATGGCTAAATCCCCATTTAAATGCGACATCTGTTACTGATAGATTTTCATTATGCATAAGCTCTAAATGAGCTTGTTCAAAACGTAATTCTTTTAGATAAGACATTGGGGTGGTCCCCAAATAATTTTTAAAACCAGTAAATAAGGTTCTTACACTCACGCCTGCATGTTCAGCCAAAATTTCGACATTAAGCGGTTCATGTAAATGTTCTTTAATATAGGCTTCTGTGCGTTTCACGAAATAAGGAGAGACCGTTTTTTCTTTATAATGATCAATTTTATGTAATGCATTATTAGGTTGACCATAAATCAGTGCATTAAACAGATTTGACTCAAATTGTTTAAAGGCTAGAGGGTGATGGAGTGGATGTTGTTCGCATGCTAAAGCATCCATCAATGTTCTAACGAGTTGTAAAAAATAGGCTCCACTTTGTGTTGCAAAGTCTAATTTTGGGTCGAAAACGAGTAAGTTGTTTTCTGAATCGGCAATGTGCTGACGGCAATGGTAAGTAAAATCATCCTTTGAAACTTTTAGAATGAGCTGCGGTGAGTTCGCGTGCCAGCGCATACGTAAAGATTGCTGAGGGGAAATAAGAGAAGCAACTTGAGAATAAGAAATAAACTTTTGCGAACCAAACTCGATTTCTGCGTAGCCTTGAGTTGGGATTTGAATTAAGTAAAAGTTATCAAGATGATCAGGTTCAATAATGACATCCGCACCATATTCCAAGCGGCTAATAGACAGGGCACCTGTTTTAACATGGTGCATGGTTGCACTGAAATCTCGCTTCTGTTGAGAGATTTTAAGATCATGCGGTTTAAAAATTTGCCCTACATTTCGGCAGGTTTCGCTTAAATCGTGATGATCAAACACCAAATTATGATCAGTAAAAATAGACTCATTTTGAAAATGACGTCCACTGAGTTCTGGGGAGTTGGCTTGGTTCATATTTATCCCTTTTGGCTCACTCCTGTATTTACTTATGTTGCAGAAGCTCTAAAACTTCGCTGTGCAGCAAGTAAATACGGCACTTAAAAAAATTAAGTTACTCGCAAATTACAATGAGATATAAGCAAGATATAGACCAATTTAACCGCTAATTAATGTGATTTTCTCAAGTTTTTAGTTCGGATCTAGTCCATTAATTTAATAAATTCGAGAAATAGAATAGAGGGATATAAAAGGCGCTATAACTTAATCTCATCATGATCTTATTCCTTAAGATCTATCAAATTTATAGCAAATCCGAGTGAACTGGTCAATTTATTTTGTCGGAATTTATTATTTTATACTGTTGAATATAAAGGTTTTTTAATTTTTTAAATAAAAATTCAATATACCCCTTACAGAGTATATTGAATCATTTCAGGTTTAGTGGTTTTTAAATTATTTGCACTTAAGCTATTTATATTTTCAACGTGATGTATTGCTCTGTAAAAACTTCTCGCTGTAGATCCGGTAGTTTTGCAGAGCTTGTTCATCTAACCAATTTTTTACGGCTTCAATCATTGGCGGTGGGCCACATAAATACATATCAAAAGCCTGTTCAGCCAGTTGATCTTTATTTAAATGCTCATGAATATAACCCGCTTTACCTTGCCAAGCCTCGGTTGCTTTAGTCACTATCGGGTGATAGCTAAAGTTTGGAAGCTGTTCTGCGTAGGCATGTAAACGCTGTTGTTCACACAAATCGGTTTCACTATTTACGCCGTAATACAACTGAACTGCAGGTGAGTTTGGTTGATCAACCAAGTTATCAAGCATTCCCAAGAAAGCTGATAATCCTGTTCCACCAGCAACAAAAACCAATGGTCGCTGTACTTCGCGTAAATAGAAACTACCAAGTGGCGCTTCGATGAATAGGCTTTGTCCAACCTGACAGCGATCACGCAAGTAATTGCTCATAACACCATCTGGCAAAAGACGAATTAAGAATTGCAATTGATTGGTTGCGTTTGGTCTGTTTGCAAAAGAATAAGAACGCCAATCTTCAGTATCTGGAATTTGCAAACGAGCATATTGACCCGGCAAAAACTGAAGTTGCTCAGCATGACTGCTTGCATCAAGATGCAAAATTGCTGTTGTCTCAGAAACCAGCTCAACCGCAGTCACTTTGGTTTCAATTTTTAAAGTATCGCCAGCATTGCAAATAGCTGAATCATGATCGAAATAAAAAGCTGCATCCGATTTTACCCGTGTCTGGCAAGCTAACATTTTTCGCTCGGCCAAATCACGTTCACTTAATGCATCTTCATCAACATATTCTTGTTCATAAATGCCTGTTTCACACTGTCCTTGACAGGTACCACAAACACCTTCACGACAGTCGAGAGGAAGGTTAATCCCTTGGCGAACTGCTGCATCCAGCAACAATTCGTCCTTATTTACCGAAATGAAAAAGGTTTTGCCATCGGCAAAGTTAAGTGCAACTGAATGTCCCATTTTCATTCCCCTTAAACGTGATAGAAGTCTAAAACGGAATCAATCTTGTCATTAAGCAAAATGCTGTGCTGACGACGAATGCGGAAACCATCTGCTGTTTGACGTAAAAGATAAGTAGCGTGTCCGTAAAAACAGCCTTCTAAACCTTGACGGTTATACAGTGTTTGCCATGCAACTTTTGCTTCAATTAGACCATCATCAAGTGTTTTAACTCGAATGTTATTCATGCTGTGTAACGTGCGTGGTAATGGCGTTGCCGAAGCTGCTTTTCCTGTACGAATACGGAATACACGGTCTTCGAGTCCAGTGCGGTCTGCGTAATAAATATAAGACAAGCCCTGATTCGGATCTTGAACATAGTTATGGTCATCAATCCACTGTGGAATATGATATTCACTATCTTCATCGTAAAGTTCTAAATAGGCATCCCAGTCATAAGCATCACAAAGTTCTGCTTTTTTGTACAAAAACTGAGATACAGCAAAATATAGTTCTTGTGACATGGTTACACCTCATCCCTTACGGCATTGTTTTCGTAAGTAATATCCTGCATTTTCAGCGCTTTCTTGTTTAAGCCATCGAGCATTAGACGTTGCCAATGTCCATGCTGGTTTACATAGAGCCCTTCATGGGTAAACTCACGGCCAGTAATGACTGGTTGAATTCCTAAATCTTGTGAGTTTTTGGTCGCGCCATATTCCCAAGACTGACAGCCACGAGAAATATCGCTCCAGCGCTCAAGTCGTGCTTGGAAACCTTTTTGTTGCTCACGGAATTCAACCAAATCGTCTGGTGTACCAAGGCCTGATACGTTAAAGAAATCTTCGAACTGGCGAATACGGTTACGGCGCGCTTCAACAGATTCACCTTTGACACCAATACATTGACTGATGACTTCAGTTTTATTCCATGCCACAGGGCGAATAATACGAAGTTGAGAACTAATCTGGTCCATAAAAAATAGGCTAGGGTATAAGTTCAAATTTCTTAAACGATGCATTGCCCATTCAGCATATTTGTCGCCATATTTTTCGACTAAATAAGGCATAATTGTGCTGTAACCCGGACGAACTGTTGGATTCGGCATATCACTAAACAGCACACTATGACCATTTTTAAAGCTAAACCAGCCATCATCAGTCTCGGAGTCACCCGCACCTAACTTGCTATAGTCAAGCGTATCGAGTTCTTCTCCTTTTGATGCATTAACCTGTTGACGGTGTTGGACTGTAGAGACATAGTTATAGTGAACGGTACTGACATGGTAGCCATCTAAGCCATTTTCATTTTGTAGTTTCCAGTTACCTGCAAAGGTGTAAGATGACTTGCCCTGAAGAACCTCAAGTTCACCTGTTGGTGACTGATTAACCATTAAATCAAGAAACAGTTTTGCATCGCCCAAAAAGTCTTCTAGTGAATCTGTTGCTTGAGTATCAAGGCTTACAAATACAAATCCACGATAGCTAGCAATACGGCCTTGTTTTAATCCACGGCTTGATTTATCAAAATCTTCGCAATATTCACTCGGTGCTTTTACTTTGACCAAACGGCCATCTGACTTGTAGCACCATGCGTGGAATGGGCAAGTAAATGTAGATTGGTTGCCTTTAGCAACGCGTGTTAATGTCGCGCCGCGGTGCTCACAAGCATTGACCATGGCGTGTAATTCGCCTTTACCATCACGGCTCACAATAATCGGCTGACGACCAATTTGAACCGTTAGGAAATCATGATTGTTTGGAATTTCACTTTCGTGGCATGCATAAATCCAAACCTTTTCAAAAATGAATTCCATTTCCAAATCAAACAGCTCAGGCTCGGTAAACATATTGCGTGCGATACGAAACACGCCATCTTTAGGACGGAAGTCGATACATCCATCTACAAAATCATTCCATTGTTTTAAATTAGATGAGGTCATTTGCTCAATCCTATTCATTCAGCTTTTAACTGATTGAACCGCGATTAGGCCTTTACCTCTATCCGTTTTTTCCAGATCTTTATCCACTTTGTGCAGTTTTGATTTTTTAATAAAATTATTTTCAAGGGAGTAATGAGAATTCTAAATTTGTATGGTGTCTTAACTTGTTAAACTTCCCTATAATCCTAAAGAGCATAAAGTGAGACCTTGTGAGTTAAGCCTATGAAAGAACACAAATTAAAATTACAAATTAGAATTCTTTTAAAGCAGAACATTGCATTTGGTCCTGGAAAGGCAGACTTACTTGAAGCAATTGAGAGAACGGGTTCAATTTCTCAAGCTGCTAAATCTATGAATATGAGTTACCGCCGTGCATGGCAGTTGGTAGACACCATGAATCAGTGCTTCGAAACAGCCTTAGTTGAAACTCAAACGGGTGGAACACATGGTGGTGGGGCTGCGGTCACAGCTTTAGGCCAGAAAGTCTTACAACACTATCGCCAAATGGAAATCAATGCTCGACAAGCCTTAGAACATGATTATCAAATTATGAGTAGCTATTTAAAATAGCTAAATTAAAAGACTTTGTAGTGACTGAATCTTTTAATTTGGTATAGCTTTTGCTTAATAAAAAGTGCACGCTGAAAAAGCACTGCTGCAATTTTCAGTTACACAGACAATGGCGTCTATTCTGTACTATCGTAAAAGATGGTCGGGGATAGGCGTTTTTTATTGTGTATCTAAAAAAGTGGCTGGCATAAACGACTGATCTGTTTACAGATCTTTATGGTGATCGCTATGTGCTTCTTGGCATGGTGATGACCATAAAACTAATGGAATTATTCACTAATATTTAAAGAAAATGAGTTTTATATAGTGCTCTTAAATGGTTAACGCCGCCACAGAGCGCACCAAAATGAAGATCAAAATACGAATTGCACTATTTACCTTCATTCCGGTCATCTATATTTAACGAATTATGCTTTTCATAATCTTTGTGTAGCGCTATATTCTGGGGTATATATCGCTGCAAAAAAAGACAAAAAAGGTAAAACATAATGGTAAGTAATACGAAGATAAAAAAATTGGCTTTAGCATGTTCGGTGCTCAGCATAGGATTGGTTTTTAATACTCCAGCCAAAGCTGAATCGGTTACTGTTTATGCAGCAGCGAGCTTAACTAATGCAATTAACGATTTAGAAAAAAATTACGAAAAACAAAATAATATAGAAGTCAAAACTTCATATGCAGGTTCATCGACCTTAGCTAAACAAATTGAAGCTGGGGCACCAGCCGATGTATTTATCTCTGCTGATACACAGTGGATGGATTATCTGCAAAATAAAAAATTAGTTGCAGCAAATGACCGTATAAATTTATTAGGTAATCGATTAGTACTAATTACACCAAAAGGACAATCATTAAAGGTTAAATTGGATAAAACTACCGATCCGAATAAAGTGTTTACAGGGAAGATTTGTACAGGGGATACCAAAAGTGTGCCTGTAGGTAAATATGCTAAACAAGCATTTACCAATTTAGGTTGGTGGAGCCGTATTGAGCCAAAATTAGTTGAAACAGAAGATGTGCGAGCTGCATTAAACTTTGTGGCGCGTGGTGAATGTCAGGTGGGCATTGTTTATGCAACAGATGCTGCCATTAGTAAAGACGTAACTGTGGTGGGCGTATTTCCAGAAAATACCCATTCGTCAATTATTTATCCTGTAGGGATGCTTAAAAAGAATCCTGACTCAGCAAAGTTTTATCAATTTTTACAAAGCAACCAAGCCAAAGTAGTTTTTAAAAAATATGGCTTTAGCGTGTTGGCTCAAGCAAAACCATGATGTTTTCTTTAACCCCAGAAGAGCTCAGCGTTCTGCAACTTTCTTGTAAGGTTGCAGCAAGTTGCCTGATTATCAGCCTTGTTCCTGCAATTTTTGTAGGATGGGTTTTGGCACGTAAAGAGTTCTGGGGTAAGTCATTCATTGAAACATTGGTCTTTTTACCATTGGTACTGCCCCCGGTTGTGCCGGGTTATTTGCTATTACAAGTCTTTGGAAACCGCGGCATTATTGGGCAATACTTAGCGCCTTTAGGATTAGAGTTCGCATTTAACTGGAAAGGGGCAGTTCTTGCTTCGGCAGTGATGGGTTTTCCTCTCTTGGTGCAATCAATTCGTTTAGCGATTGAGCTAGTCGATCAACGTTTAGAAATGGCAGCAAAGACATTAGGTGCATCATCTTTTGGGGCATTTTTTCATGTCACGTTACCACTTGCCAGTAGCGGCATTTTAATTGGTGCCATTTTATGTTTTTGTCGTAGTTTAGGTGAGTTTGGTGCCACCATTACTTTTGTTGGCAATATCTCTGATGAAACAAGAACCTTACCTTTAGCCATGTATAGCCTGATGCAACAACCAGATACAGAGACTGCGATTCAAAGGCTTATTGTTTTATCGTTAAGCGTGGCATTTTTAGCGCTATGGTTTGCACAGTGGTTTCATCGTTATCAAAAAAAGCGCTTAGGGCGATAGAGTTATGTTGATTGATTGCCGTTTTCAGCTACAAATGGGTCAATTTCTTATTGAACCTAGTTTCCAGTCAGATGCTTCTGTTATTGGCTTATTTGGTGCCTCTGGTTCTGGTAAAACTTCAATATTACATGCCATTGCAGGATTAAACACACCACGTAGTGGACTAATTAAGATACAGGATCAAACATGGTTTGATTCAAATCAAAAAATTAATTTGAGCACGCAAAAGCGGCATGTTGGACTGGTTTTTCAAGATGCTCAGCTTTTTCCGCATAAAACGGTAAAGCAAAACTTATTATTTGGTCTTAAGCATCTTTCCCAACAAGAACGTCATTTTGAGGCTGATTACATTATTGAATTATTAAAGTTAGAACACTTGCTACAACGTATGCCAATCAAGCTCTCAGGTGGTGAAAAACAGCGCGTGGCACTGGGTCGAGCATTGTTATATTCACCTAAGCTGTTACTACTTGATGAGCCTTTATCAGCACTAGATGCGAACCATAAAGCTGAAATTATTCCTTTTTTTCAAAAGGTAAAACAGGAAATAAAAATTCCGATGATTTATGTGAGTCATGATATTCAAGAAATTAAACAACTGACCGAAACAATGTGGATTTTATAATTTTTCATATTTCACACATTATTTCAGTCATCTTGATTTATGGTTGTTAGCTAGCCCATAAACTGCCCAGTGGAGCAGCTTTCAAGCGATCTTGGGCTTGTTGATAAAAACGCCAGAAGGCGAAAGCAAAAATGACAGCCAAGAAATCAACCAGCAAAATTTCTCCACCATGTACCCATAAACCACTTTGTGGAATGAAGTAGGCCGCAAGAGACGTAAGAGGAATCGCAAATAACACCAAAACCAAGGTTAACAGTAGTTGAGGTAAAGCTTTTGCATAGCCAATGACAAAGGTGTAAATCAAAGTCAGTAGGAAAATTGCATAATAACCATACATAAAGAGGTGATTCATACTCTCAATATTGAATGCTACGAAAAGCCAACGACTGGCCAACATTGTGCCCACTACTGCTAAAACACATCCTAAGCACGTACCAATGGTTAAGTTCGCAAGGAACACAACATCTTTACGCTGCACGGGAACAGGATCTTCAGCACGCTTTTGCTTACGTGCACGAGTTTCAACCCAAAGAATGTTGCCTGTATAAAATAAGAAAGCACCACCAACACCTAAAACAAAATAGATCCAACGTACGCCTGTGCCACCAAAACTCCCAAAATGTAGGCTAAACATTGCATTGATTAACTTATTACCAGCATCAGTCTGCGTATTAATGCCTTTATGATTAAAGTGCTCAACCGCGTACGGATTCATACGCATAAAGTCTTGATTCGCGCCGCGTAACATCTGATCTGAACTATATAAAGCTATACGTGCATTGGCTTTTTCAGGTTTATCTAGGCCACTGAACTGGATATAGTCAACTGAATATTCAGGCGCAACTTTTTTGGCTTGAGCTAATATTTGCTGCACATCAATCTGTGTTTGTTTTGGCTGAATAAGTGCAGGCGGAGAACGTTGAAAAACAGGTTGTCCTTTGAGTGCAAGTTGTCCAATCGCATCATAAAAAAAGTCATGAAAAGCAAAGACAATCACGCTAATACTAATAATGATGTGGAAAGGTAGGCTGGTAATTCCGATTACGTTATGCGCATCTAACCAAAAGCGCTTTTTATTCTTGCCGGGGCGAATAACAAAGTAATCTTTCACTAATGTTGGTAAAAGTATAATTACGCCTGAAAGTAAGGCAAGAAAATATAAAATCGAAACCACACCCATCACATAGAGACCCAATCCGTGGTGGCCTGCCATGCCCGGAATTCCTGCGGTTTCATGTAGCTGTTCGATGAGCCAACCTGCTTTAGATAAGTTTTCTTGAGCAACAATTAATTGACCTTTTTCATCTAAGCTTGCCATCCACGTGGACTGAGCAGCATTAAAGCCATCTCCTCGTTCATGTTCACTCCATGTAATAGGCGCATAGTGAAACTCATTCGACGATAAATTCAGTGTGAAGTTCTTTTGTGCAGCAGGATAGGCAGCCTGTACTTTCTGAATAAGCTCATTATATTGGTCAGGTGAGACTTTAGGTAAAACTTGCTGCGTTGGCGTAGCCCACTTACTAATATGGTGCTGAAACATGCTGAGGCCGCCAGCAAAAAAGCAGATAAAAAGCAAAATCCCTGCACATACACCCACCCAAGTATGCATGCTTTTTGCAAGTTTCATGATATCCGAACGTACTTTCATTGTTTAACCCCGAATTAGAAACACACAGCTATAAGCCAGTACGTTGGCAACAAATAAATAAACCATTGCTTGTCTTCCTGTCACGAAGAAATAGGTGCCAAACATAATTGGCATCCAAACCCAAGGAACACTCCACATGCCTAATTGGGCCAAAAGATCCATCGAAATATAAGGCTGACCCAATAAAACAATCAGGTTGCCAAAAGCAATGGCAAGGCTTAACCCTAGAACACCACCAGCAAAGGTTTTACTCCACCAGTCTGGCTGAATAGGAGACTGAATTTTAGCTTTCATAAAACCAGTTTCCGTTTAAAAAGCGCCATAAAAGGAAGGAACGACCATGCAAAAATGATAAGCATGAACCAACAAAAAGCGGCAACAACTTTGGGTAAGCTGGCAAAGAGTGCAATTAATCCAATGATTAAAAACAACAGGCCTAAATACTTAAATAGAGTGGGAAGATGTTGAGATAACAGGTTTTGGTTGCTATGACTACAATAGACACTGACCGCTCCCAACAGGGTCAAAAAAAGTCCTATAAGTTTCATGATCAATATTTTTAAATAAATTAAGGGGAAAATTTATCCAATAGTATAAGTAAATAATAATTATTATCAAATGATAAATATAATTATTTATGGATATGTTGCCATGCGATAAGATAGGAGATAACTCGTTAAAAATTCTTTATTTGATGTCAAATGCTGTAAGTGATTATTTATATATTCCTGAGTCTCTTTGTGGCTTGATTTTCGAAATTTCTAAACCAATTTTATTTAAAATGCCGTTCTATTGTTATGGTTTAGACTTATTAAAAACACTGAATTTACATATAGATCAGCAATTAGAGCATCCCCAAAAAATTATTCAAGCCCATCCTAAACGCCAACATGAATATTTATGTGGAAGGATATTGGCTCAAGCTGTTTTAAAACATCATTTAGATTTAGATCAGCCACTAACATCTATGCACGAACATTTGCCCATCTGGCCACCCCATGTTTTGGGTAGTATTAGTCATTCACAAAATAAGTTGATCGTTGCGCTATCTCACAATGCGATTTATTTGGGAATTGATATTGAGCACTGGGTAAGCTCTGAATTTGCTCAAGAGAGTGCACATCTTATTTTAACGCCTTCTGAACTTGAACTTTGGAAGATTAAAGCCTCTGAGTTTCTTGATTTTGCTCGATTTGTGAGCTTAATTTTTTCTGTTAAAGAAAGCTTATATAAAGCTGTATATCCTATAGCTAAACAATACATCGACTTTTTAGAAGCATCGGTAGTCGATATTGATTTTGAAAACCAAAAATTATTTTTAGCTTTTACATCAGAAATACGAAATCGGCATCAACTCTTAGAACATTATCAAGGCGGCTGGAAAGTGGAACAAGACCATATTATGACTTGGGTTTTTAAAGCGAATACATCTGCTTGAAACAAAAGAAGGCAACGAATTGCCTTCTTTAAAATTATGGCTTAATTTTCTTGTAATTTAGGATCTTGGAATCCTGTTTCACGCATATCTTGAGAATTGAATAAGAACATAAATCCTACCGCAAAACTTAATATGCCGAAGAAGAGAATGCTTCCTGATATTGGTAAAAACCGCGTTAAAAGTCCTAAAGTTGTTGTGGCAATCGAATCGCCTAAGGCATCTTGAGCAAGCCAGATTGCATTAATACGCCCTAAATATTCATCAGGCGTATGTCCTTGCACAATGCTGTATTGAAGTAAGTTGGCAATCGACATCAAATATCCGAAAACACATAAAATTGGCAAAGTCACGATTAACCATGGTGAAAGCCCAATCATAATCATGCAGCTAAAGACGCCTAAACAGGTGTAGAGCATGACTAAGCCTGGTCGCAGTAATCGTGTTGTCCAGCCACTGAGTAAGGCACCTAAAGTCGAACCTAAAGGCACTGCTGAATACATAAGACCGAGCTCAAATGCACCGCCGTGAAAGATTTCATCTGCCATTTGCGGAAAAATAATGCGAATAGCACTGCTAAAACTAAGCAAGGTTCCAATTAAAATCGTGCTACCCACTACTTTATTCTTAAATACAAACTTAAACCCTTGAGCTAATTGGCGAAGAGGACTCTCACCATTAGCTGCATGTTGTGGTTTAAGCGCAGGTAGCCCCATCAATAAAAACACAGTGAGTAAAGTACCCACCGTTGAGACCCAATACACGGTTGCAACGCCACTGAACGCAATTAAAATACCGCCGATTGCTGGTGAAATAACAGTAGCAAGTCGTACGGATACCATGCTAATTGCACGGGCTTGTACGATATTTTCACGTCCTACAATCACAGGCATAATCGCCATCATTGCGGTTACACCCAAAGCACCAAAAAACCCATCCCACGCTGAAAGGAAGTAAATTGCATATAAAGAGGGATGGTCAAACATAGCATTTATCGCAAGCCCCGCAAAGCCTAGACCACACACACCACGTGCCAATAAAATGAGCCATTTTCGATCTTTGCGATCTGACAGCAAACCACCGAGTAACAGACCAATAAACATAGCAATGCCTTCAAAAGCCATTGCAACAGCAACATTTAACGAACTACCAGTTAAGTCATAGACTTGTTTGGGAATAGCAACGACCAACATGCCAATAGTTAGCAGTGACAACGTGCGGGCAATAAATACATGTCGAAAATGAGCATTACGCTTTAAAAGGCTGAAATCGGTCAATATTGATTTAAAACTCATGGCATTTGCTCCTCTAAACCGCGTGCCTGACAAATCATGCGATTTAAAATTGGGCCAAGGGTTTCAAGCTGCTGCGGAGACAATAAATCAGTATGGTCTGCATCACTTAGTCGAACGATATTGAGCTTTTTAACTAAAGGCGACCATTGTTGTTCTGGTTGGATATATGGAAGTAAATCTTTTTCAGCAACAACCAAGTGTAGATCACCGTTAAAACGTGGCATTTTATAAGGTTTTAGCAAACGTACTGCATCGCGATAGTTTGCAAAAATATCCTCTTGTAAACGGCGTGTTTCTTCGTTTAGCGCCGTATCTGCATCGGCTAAAATATCATTGAAGAATTGAAGTTGTTCCTGTTCAGCTTCAGCATTCATTTCCTCTACAGATAAATCTAACCACTGATGAATTTCGGCAGGGTAAGTGTCTAACAAGCCCAGAAAATCAACCTGTTCACCTTGTTCAGTTAACTTTGCTGCAACCGCATAGGCTACAGTGCCGCCAAGTGAATAACCTAATAAGGTATAAGGTCCTGTTGGTTGTTGCTTACGAATAATCTCAAGTTGTTTTTCAACCAACTCATCCATATCTGCGCTATTTGCCAATAGGCCATCTGGTCGAGGTGACTGCAACCCGATAATTGGTAAGTCAGAATGGAGATAACGATTAAGCACAGTGTATTGCCATGCAGAACCAGAACCAGGGAAGAAACAGAATAATGGATGCCCAGAGCCAGAACGGATGGGTAAAACAGGTTGCATACCAGTTTGTTCAACTTCTTCCAAACGTTCTTGTGTAAGAAGCAAAGCTGCTAAACGTTGAATCGTGACATGACTCATTAACTGACCAATTGGAATGGTCCGCTTAAATACTTTTCGGATTTCAATTGCAAGCTTCATGACCAAAATGGAATGTCCACCAATGGCAAAGAAATCTTCGTTCACACCAATATTTTGATCCGTATTTAAAACTTGCTGGAAAATACGAGTCAGTTCATGTTCAAAGGCAGTTGTGGCGTACTGTTTTTCTGTATTTGCAGAATTAAGTTGTGGTCGCGGTAGTGCTTTACGATCTAGCTTACCATTATGACTTAATGGGAATTTCTCAACTAATACATAGTGGGTAGGCACCATATATGTAGGAAGCTGTTTAGCTAAGCGTTTTTTCAATTGATCAAAGTCAACAGATGTCGCTGTTTGCAAGTAAGCAACCAGTTGAACGTCTACTTTATTTTGCTCAGAAACAATAGGCTGGACAATCACATCATCTAACTCACTGGCTAAACGCAGCTGTTGCTCAATTTCACCAAGCTCAATCCGTTGACCCCGTATTTTTAGCTGATCATCTGCACGGCCTATATATTGAATACTGCCATCTGCGTGCCAACGAGCAACATCTCCAGTGCGATACATTCTTTGACCTGCGACAAACGGGTTTGCCACAAAACGAGTTGCTGTTAAGTCTGCACGATGTAAATAACCCATGGCGAGTTGATGGCCTGCCAAATAAAGCTCACCGTCCACCCCAACAGGTACTGGACGTAAATATTGATCTAAAATATAAAGCTGGGTATTCCAAACCGGATAACCAATCGCAATGCTATTTTCTTCAGGATTTAGTACTTGTGTTGCATCCATATAACTCACATCTACCGCAGCTTCCGTTGGGCCATATAAGTTATGCAACTCACAACTAAAGTGTTGGGTAAATGATTTTGCTAAAGCCGTTGGTAAAGCTTCACCACTACAGAACACTCGGCGGATTGGCAAAATTTGTCGTTGAGCAAGTGACAAAATTTCTGTAGCAGCATTTTCAAAGACAGCCAGCATTGATGGTACAAAATGTAATGTGGTTACCTGATATTTTTGAATGAGATTTAATAATGCCAACGGGTCACGGTGTGCATCCACAGGTGCCATAACCAATCGAGCACCGACCAGATATGACCAGAAAAATTCCCATACAGAAACATCGAAAGTACATGGTGTTTTTTGCAAAATCGTATCGGCTGCTGACAGTGGATACTCTGATTGCATCCATAAAATACGGTTCACAATGGCTTGGTGAGAAACCATGACACCTTTTGGCTGACCTGTTGTACCTGAGGTATAAATTAAATAGGCAGGATGTTGTGGGGTAATGACTGTAGTTTTATAGCTGCTTAAATCAACCTTTATTTCATCAAACAATTCATTAAAAGCAAAGGTGGCTATTGATGGTTGAGCAATATCGGTTAGATCTTTTTGTTCACCAATCACAAGTTTAGATTTGGCATCCTGCAACATAAATTTGATACGTTCAGTCGGGTGTTGCAAATCAAGTGGCAAATAAGCTGCACCTGCCTCAACCACCGCTAAAATAGCAATACTCAGTTTGACCGATCTTGGTAGGGCAACAGCAACAATATCTCCAGCCTGTACACCTGCAATTTGCAATTGTTGTGCTAAAGCACAAACTTGCAAACGTACTTCACTAAAACTGAGCTGATGAGTTTCATCACATAACGCTGTTTGTTCAGGAGTAATTCGAGCTTGCTCTCTGAGCAATTGCTGTAATGTTGTTGGGCGAACATAATATTGAGTTTGATTCGTTTTCTGGATTAATTCACGCTCTTCAGCAAGTTGTAGACGATAGTGGCCTAAAGATGTCTCTGGTTCATTTAATGCAATTTCAATAAATTGAACCATTCGCTGTAGGAAATGTTCTGGTTGATCAATTACACCACGTTGCTCGAGTAGTAATTCAATTTGATGATCAGGGATTACTAACAAAGCAAGCGGGTAATGGCTATAACCACGATTTGTGAGCTTAGAAATAGCCGCATCGCCAAGTTTTTGCTGTAAATATTGGTTATCAGGGTAGTTTTCTACGACTAACAAACTATCGAAAAGATTACCTTGCTCCATTAACTGCTGAATTGCGCCTAGCCCTAAACCATCGTGTTCTAAATGTTCAACATGCAATTGCTGTAACTGAGTTAATTGTTCCCAAAGTGTTTGCTGCATGTTCAACTGTACGCGTACTGGAATCGTATTTAAAAACAATCCAATCTGCTGCTCTAAGCCATTGATTGGCGCTGAACGCCCAGAAACAGGTGTGCCAAACACAATGTCTTCACGATGAGCATAAATATTTAAAGTCATTGCCCAAATCATTTGCATGAAGACATTTAGCGTGATGCCTTGTTGGCGTAATTTGTGTTGAAGTTTCGCACCCAACTCAGCACTTAAACGATAAGAAGTTTCCTGTACGGCTTGCTGTGGTTGATTAAATAAAATAAGTGGCTGCAAATCAGCTAAATCACGTTGCCATATTACTTTTGACGTTTCATGGTCACGTCCAGATAAGGCTTTAATCACCGTTTCATAGCTATGTTTAAGCACTGGCAGTTGTTGGTTAGTTTGCTGATAGGCTTTAATAAAGTCTTGTAAGAACAGTGGAGTTGACCAGCCATCAGTTAGCAAGTGATGCACCATAATCAATAGTTCTGATTGTTCAGGAGCATGTTGAATTAAAGTTGCCCGAATCAGACCATAGGGTTGGTCGAGGTGAATCGGTTGTTGTAATACCTCTTGAATGGTTTGCTCAAGCAAATCGGGAGTGACCGAACAAAATTGAACTGGCCAAGCTTGAGTAGGGTGTAATGAATAGATAAAAATAGGTTCTTCAGCTAATTCGCTATCAAAATGTCCACCTAATTGAGGGTGACGTTTTAGTACGGCAATCAGCGCTTGCTGCAAACGTACCGGATCAATGTCTCCATTTAAGCTAAGACGAGTAAAGGCATTATAATTCGATTTATTTTCTACTTGAGATAAGAACAGCATGCCTTTTTGCAGAGGAAGCAAAGGCAGAATCGTGCTATTTTTTCCATATTTTTCTTGAACCTTGTGTTCTAGGTCTACTGAAAATAAAGGTTTTGAAATAGCCGTTTGTTGCTCATCTAGACGTGTCAGATGAGGTACCAGAGCAGCAACTGTTTTGAATTGGAATACATCACTTGGTCTTAAGCTGTAACCATGCTGCCGTAGTTGAGTACACACCATGATGGCAGAAATGCTATCGCCACCTGTCATAAAGAAGTCGTCATCAATCCCAATAGAATCTAGTTTCAGCACAGATGCGACAATCTGACATAAAAGCTTCTGTTCAGGTGTTTCTGCCATACGACTATGACTGCGAACCTTCGGATGCGGTAGGGCTTTTTTATCAACCTTACCACTTACATTTCGGGGAAATTCAGCCATGACTGTAAGGGCTGAAGGCACCATATATTCAGGTAAGTTTTGACGTAACTGACTTAAATATTGCTGACTTAACTGCTCACTTATTTTTTCATCGAGTTCGATGTCTTTGACAACACAGTAACCGAGCAAACGGTGGCTGTTATTAATTGGCTCTGCAATGACGACAACACTTTCAATATTTGGTAAAACGGAAAGCGCATTTTCTACTTCACCAATTTCAACCCGATAACCACGAATTTTAATTTGGTCATCGCAGCGCCCCATAAACTCAAGCTTGCCAGCCGTATTCCAACGCACTAAATCACCTGTACGATACATGCGCTGTCCAGGTTCAAATGGATTGGCAACAAAACGAGCAGCACTTAGGTCAGCACGACCTAAATAACCATTAGCAATACCAAAGCCAGAAATATAAAGCTCACCAATCACACCAGTGGCACATCGCTGTAAATGTCGATCAAGTACATATGCTTGAGTATTACCAATAGGGTTACCAATTACCGGACGTGATGTGTGCTTTAATTCTGCACGGAAAGTATCAACCGTATACTCTGTTGGGCCATATAAGTTATGTGCAAAAAGCTCTGGCTGAGCATTAAGCTGTTGCCATAAAGCTAAAGGCGCAGCTTCACCACCAATTAAAATCAGGCTTGGGTGATGTTTACCATCTGCAAATAAGCCATTGGTAATCATTTGCGCGCAAAAAGACGGTGGTAAATCTAATGTATCGATTTGTCGTTGCTGAATTTCCTGAACTAAGCCAAATGCATCACGGCGCATGTTTTCATCAAAAATATGTAGCTCTTGTCCCCATAACATCCAGAAAACTTGCAACCAAGATGAATCGAAAGAAAAAGAATGTGTATGCGCTGCACGTAACGGACGGTTAGGGAAACGCTGATTTACAGCTTCTAATACAGGCCAATAAATTGTAGGTTTATGCGATAAAATCAGGTTGAGTAGCGAACCATGTGTGTTCATAACACCTTTCGGACGCCCTGTACTGCCTGATGTAAAAATCACATAAGCCACATCCTGAAAATCGAAATTACGACTCTGGGTAGGAATATCACTCGTTTCTTGTTGTTGAATCTGCTTTTGAACATCAATATGGTCAAGATGGACCTGCTGAATATTTTGAGGCAATTGAGTTGAAAGAGCCTGCGTTGTAAGAACAAACAATGGATTGGCATCTTCACACATCATTTGCATACGATCGATTGGATAATCTAAATCGAGTGGTAAGAAGCTTGCACCCGAATTTAACACCGATAGCATCACAACAACTGAATCGATAGAACGGGGAATAGCACCAGCAATAACCGTGTGTTTCTTTGCGCCATTTTCCTGTAAAAAACGGGTAAGTTGGTTCACCCGAATTGCAAGTTCAGAAAAACTAAGTTGTTGTAGATGTGGACGTTCACCACTAATAATTGCAATACGTTCCGGATACTTTTGAACTTGTTCATAGAAGATATCTAGAACATTATTATATTGTTCAGGATGGTTAACGCGAGGGCCTATGCCACTTTTTGTGAGGGCACTCAGTTCTTGTGGTGTAGTAATATTAAAACTGCTACATGGATGCTCTGGTTGTAATAAAGTCTGCTCTAATAGCAGCGTTATACGCTGACCATGCATGAGTAACTCATCTTGAGTATAACGCTGCGCATCTGCACGTAATTCGATAATGAGTTCATGATCTTGAACAATAAAAGAAAACTCAAAATCATCAATTGGTCCTGTTGAGATATGATGTGTTTTGACCTTTTCACCATCTAACACCAAGTCTTGATCAAAAGCTTTATAGTTTAAAATTGGACCATACATCCGTTCATGAATGTCAATACTGTTTAAATCTCTTAAAATTTGTTCAGCATCGTATTTTTGATGTGGTCGAACTTGTTGTAATTGTTTTTGAACATGTTGAGCCAAACTAACCAAACTGTCTTTTTCAGCAACATTAAACTTCACAGGCAATACATTGACGGTCGGTAATGTTGAGCGAATTGCCTTTGAGCCTAAACGGCGCATAAATGGAATGCCATTAACCAACTCGGCTTTATCTGTCATTTTGTAAATATAATGTAATGACAATGACATCATCATGTCATTCAAAGCTAATTTAGATTGCGCAGCTAAAGCCTGAATTTGCTCTAAAATTCCTGTAGAAAAACGCAGCTGATGCTTAACAAATTGGGCTGTTGTTTTCGAGGCTAAGTGGTGTGTACTTAAACTAATAGGACTAGGTAAGTCTTCACAGTAAGCCTTCCAAAAAGCTTGGTCTATCTTAAATTGATTGCTATTTTCATAAGCCTGACGCTCTAAGATGACATCATTAACATCAATAAAAGGTGAAGAACTAAGATCTTTTCCAGCTTGTAATTGTTGATATAACTCAACAATTCGTTTTGTGAGGTTAATCATGCTAAAACCATCAAGCATGATGTGATGATAACGTTGATACCAATACACTTTGTCATGCGTAGTAAATAACACCTGACGTAACAGTTGAGATTCACCAGCTTTAAGCGATTTAGCACATTGGCGGTCAGAAGGCATCCAATCCCATAATCGTTGCTGAGCTTTTTGAGGGGTTAAATGGCAAAAATCAAATTCTTCGATTCGAATCTGTACTTGGTTATTAAGCTCAATAAATGGTTCTGCCGGATCTGATGAATATGAAGCAATCACTGTGTCAGCTTCATTTAAACCCATTTGAATGGCTTGCTTAAATATTGAAATATCAATAGATTTTGGTAACTCTAAGCAGTGTGCAATCGTATATAAATCTTCAATAGAACTTAAATGATCGGCAAGAAAAATACCGAGCTGGGTAGAGGCCAATTCAAAACGAGCTGGTTGTGAAATATCGGAAGTAAATTCATTATTTAATGCTTGATTCATGACAATACTCCTTTACGCTTGCTGAAAGGGGTTAATCGCAACCCAGTGCTTTTCTACATACGCAATACACGAAGCCCGTGTATCTGGACCATGTTGAACGTCCCAACCTGATGGCACCTGATGTTGGGCCGGCCATAAACTGAATTCACCTTGCTGATTTTTTAAAACCTGAAAAGACAAACTTTCATTATCGAAAGGATTAATATAGTTTTCCTGTAAGTTGCTCATGATATTGTTATCCTTGATGAAACAAATGGTTATAGTGAAAGAATTTTTTGCAATGCCTTAAGCAAGTCTGCACGCCAGTTCACCGCATCGTGGCCGCCTGAAAAAGTTCGAAAACTCACTTGATTAAATGATTGCAATTGTTGATAAAGCTGGTGGGCATCGTCCCGCATATCGGTTTCATACGTGCCTGCACTGATATAAATTTGAGTTGTTTTTGGTAATGGATGAGATGAATTTAGTAGTTCTAAAAAGTTACCCGTATGGTTTCGTCCCAACGCGCTGTTAGAAAAATCTGACCACCAATAAGAGCCAGACTGCACAATCAGCGATGTAAAAACTTTTGGGAAAAGCAGTGCGCTATGTAAAGCGCATAAACCACCTAAACTTTGACCACATAAGGTAATGTTTGTTGTTGAAATAAATGAATATTGTTCTAAAAGAATTTCTAATAATTCACTTATAAGCGCCTGACTAAATACATCATGGCAGCCATAATCTTGTCGACGTTGTTGACTATTTAAACTATGGATAAATACGTATGCAGCTGGACGGAGTTTTTTTAAATCGGTTAAATCTCGAATTTCGGAAAGAATCGAAAGCTCTCGACTCCAGACTTGGCCATCAAGAAAAATAACGAGTGGTAATGTTTTTTGAACTGCCTGACCACTAATAAAAACATCAACTAAATAATCTTGTTGACATAACACGCTTGACCACTGAAATATCTTTGTAATAGGGCAAAGGGTGGTGGGTAATTGTTTTGTCTTTTCGAGTTGAACTTGATTGATGTAACGAGCCAAGTGTCCGCTATAAAACTGGTGATGACTTAATGAATCAATCTGAGCATTCTGTTTAAGCTGGGTTTGCCACCATGAGCGTCGCGTTGCCGCACAGTTTGTTTGTGGTGCTTCCTCACTAGCTGTAACTACAACATAACTACCAGTCCAAACTACAGGGAGTTCTATTTCAAAAAAGTACACATCTGTTCCAGCTATATGGCTAAAACGATTCCACTTTTGATAGATAGATGGGCTTTGTGAATAGACATCGATATAAACGAAGCAACACTCTTCGTGCTTGGGCTTGCGCCAAACAAAAGTGCAAGAAGTTTTATTATTTGTTTGCACAGTAACAAGGGGATTACCTAATTTTTTAACGGTATTCCACCAAGTTTCACTTCCAACATTTGATTGTTGAAATAGTGGATGTAAAGGATGAGAAAATGGCTTCATTTTGAGTCCATCTCGACAAGAAAGCGCGGTCAAATTATCAGAATGATTCTCATTAGTAAATGAAAACAATTATCATTATAATCAATAAAAAAAGATGAGTTTTATTAATATTAATTAAAAACAATAATTTAAGTTAAAATTATGGTTAATAAATAACTTAATTTAGATTGTAATCTTATGTTTGATATTTATCGCTCTTGATAATAATGATAATTATTTGCAATTATGTTGCGCAATTTAGTGATCAAATCAGACGGGAGTAAGAACATGAGCTCTACCATCGTAGTCACAGGCGCTGCAAGAGGTATCGGAGCTGCTATTGCAAAGCAATTATTGCAACAAGGGTATCAAGTGATCGGTATTGATCAGCAGGAAAACCCAGAACAATGGGAAATCAGCAAAAATCTGACATCAGATGAATGTTTACGTTGGCAAGGCATTCCACAGGACATTACACAGCAACAAGCCACTCAAAAGCTTATTGCCGATCTTTTAGAAAAGCACAACATTACAGGTTTAGTGAACGCCGCAGGGGTCTTGATTATGCGTTCTATGCTTGAAGCAAAAACAGAAGACTGGGAAACACTTTTTGCGGTAAATGTCATGGCTCCTATTGCGATTAGTCAACAACTTGCCAAACATTTTTGTGAGAAAAAACAGGGAAGTATTGTCACGATTAGCTCAAATAGTTCACGTATGCCGCGTATACAACTTGGCATGTATGCAACTAGTAAAGCTGCGCTCAGCCACTACTGTCGTAATCTTGCGCTTGAAATTGCACCTCATCAGGTACGGCTCAATATTGTTTCACCAGGCTCAACTTTAACTCAAATGCAGCAACAGTTGTGGACAGACAATACACCGCCACCAGCGGTAATTGATGGCGATTTAAGCCAATACCGGACAGGCATTCCTTTAAGAAAATTAGCCCAGCCTGAAGACATTGCAAATACAGTCAGCTTTTTACTTTCCGATCAAGCAGCACAAATTACCATGCAAGAAATTGTGGTTGATGGGGGAGCCACTTTAGGCGTTTAAACACTCATTCATTACAACAAAATAACGGTATAAGGAGTCACGAGATGTCGGCACAGCATCCGTATTTTATCCAACGAGAAAATTTTACTGAAAGCCATGTTGCACTTGCTCAAGAGGTTCTAAAGTGCGGACATGATGCGGGTTTTATTTTTACCACGCCAGAATACACAATCAATAGTCATGAGAAATTACAAGATATTCAGGTCGCTGAAAATAGCCTTTTAAAAGACTGGCTACAAGAAGCTCGAATTCAACTACAGCAGGCGATTACCGACGGTTATAAAGACGTCAAGATTATGGGCGGACTGCCGTTTTGCTCGGCAGCAGATGTCAATTTAATGCTCATGCAAAATGCAAAAATATGTCAGAAGGTCCTCTATGCACAATCTGATATAGATCTTAGTTCTTTAAGATTAAACAAGGCTGATTACTTCCCGTTAGGTGAACATTATCAGCAGCAAGTTGAATATCTAGTTCAGCAAATGCAGGCAAAAAAACTGGATAAAGCCGTTCTAGCCCGCATTTTACAACTTGAATATGAACAAAATATTCCAGTCTCAGACTTATTTTATAATTTAGCTAAGCATAATCCTGAAGGTTATAACTATGCAGTCGCAAGGCATCCTCAAAGTGAAGGTTGGTTTGTTGGTGCAAGTCCAGAACTATTAATTGCAAAGCAAAATACAAAAATCTGGAGTAAACCCGTTGCAGGTACATTGGCTCGTGATGACGATCCAACTATAGACCAAAACAATGCTAGAGCTTTACTTGCTTCACAAAAAGATCAGCATGAGCATGCGCTCGTAATCGAAATGATTGCAGATGAGCTCACACCTTTTTGCAAACAATTACATGTTCCTAAGCAACCATCTCTCATTCGTACCAAACGTCTTTGGCATTTAGCATCGCACATTACTGGCGAGTTAAAACAAGCCGACACACATGTTTTTGATCTCATTGAACGTTTACATCCAACGCCCGCAATTTGTGGTGAACCGAGCTCAGTAGCCAAAGATTTAATTCAACAACTTGAACCGTTTAATCGTGAACTCTTTGCAGGAACCATGGGATGGGCAGATGAGCAAGGTAATGGTGAATGGTCGGTGACTGTCCGTTGTGCCCGAATTTATCAAAATATTGCCCGTTTATTTGCTGGTGCAGGCATTGTGGAAGCTTCTCGTCCGCAAGCTGAACATGCTGAAACTGCCGCAAAATTTCGTACTGTGCTGGACGGATTCCAGATTTCACCAAACCAATTGCCAATACAGGGATCAAACATATGACAACACAGGTTTATTTGGATGGTGCCGTGCCATATCCAGCAGAGTTCGCTGAGATTTACCGTAAAAAGGGTTATTGGCTTGGACAAAACTTGAGTGACTTCTTGCGTGAAAGTGCGCAAAAGTACCCAAAAAATATTGCAATCTATGATGGTGAAAAAGCCTTTAGTTACTCTGAGCTCGATTATTTAGTCGATTGCTGTGCCAGCCACTTATATCAACATGGACTAAGAGCAGGTGACAAGGCAGTTGTACAGATGCCAAATCACTATCAGTTCTATGTTCTATTCTTTGCACTAATTCGACTTGGTGCACTACCTGTGATGTCTTTACCTGCACATCGCTACGCTGAATTAAGTAGTTTTTTCAAACAAACTCAAGCAAAAGCTTATTTCTGTGCTGATTTTGGTGCACAAAAATTTGACTACCGAGAGCTTGCCGAAAAGCTTCAGCAAACGGCTCCTTGCTTACAACATATCTTTGTACTTGGAAATGCAGGTAACTTTGTTGCCATTCAGGACCTATTAAAAGAAACCAGTATTTTAGATGAGGCGATTTCGCCAACTACAGCAGATCAGGTTGCTTTTTTACAACTTTCAGGTGGAAGTACTGGGGTTCCTAAGCTTATTCCACGTACCCATGACGACTACCTATACAGTGTTCGTGAGAGTGCCAAAATTTGTTGTCTGGACCAGTCATCACGCTTACTTATGGTTTTACCTGCGGCACATAACTTCTCAATGAGCTCAGCTGGTTCTTTAGGTATTTTTTATGCAGGCGGAGCGGTTGTTTTAGGAACTGACGCAAGTCCTGACACGGCATTTCCCTTAATAAAAAAACATAGTGTTACTGATGCCTGCCTAGTTCCCGCATTAGTTCGACCTTGGATGGATAAAGCTGCAAAAGATCAAGCCCCAATCTTATCAACATTGCGTTGCTTACAAGTTGGCGGAGCTCGATTACCTGATGCAGTTGCTTCACGTTTAATTGATGAGTTTAAGGTCAATCTGCAACAAGTCTTTGGAATGGCTGAAGGGCTTGTGAACTACACGCGTTTTGATATGACGAAAGAGCAAATCATCCATACACAAGGCTTAAAAATTTCTGAAGATGATGAAATTTTAGTGCTAGATGATAACGATCAACCAGTAGAAGCTGGGCAAGTGGGGCATTTGCTTACACGGGGTCCATATACCATTCGCGGTTATTACCAAGCGCCAGAGCACAATGAACGCTCTTTTACTCCTGATGGTTTTTATCGTACTGGCGATTTAGTCCGTATCCGTGAAGATGGCTGCATTGTTGTCGAAGGCCGTTCTAAAGAACAAATTAATCGTGCTGGTGAAAAAATTGCGACCGAAGAAGTTGAACAAGCTCTATTAACCCATCCGCAAATTCGTTTAGCGGCATTGGTTGCTATGCCAGATGAGGTCATGGGTGAAAAAAGCTGTGCCTTTGTTGCATGGCAATCTCAAAGCGATGATCCAAGTCCAATTCGTCTTGCGATGTCAGTCCGCCAACACCTTAAAGACTATGGACTTGCGACCTACAAGATTCCAGATCGCGTGGAATTTATCGAGCAATTTCCATATACAGCCTTTGGAAAAATCGACAAAAAACGATTACGTCAACAATTTGAAACTAACACCAATGTTCTTGCTTAAAGATAAAAAAGGAAAAATTTAATGAGTATTCCAAAGATTGCCAGTTACAGCATGCCCCAAGCACACGAATTTACGGTGAATAAAACACATTGGCAGTTACATACCAATCGTGCTGTTTTATTAGTGCATGATATGCAGCAATATTTTTTAGACTTTTATGATCAGACCCAAGAACCAATTCCAGAATTGATTAAAAATACCAAAGAACTGATTGAAACTGCACGCAAGTTTAATATCCCTGTGGTCTATACCGCACAACCTGGTAACCAGACGCCAGAACATCGCCAGTTATTAACTGATTTCTGGGGAACTGGTCTAAAAGACGATCCTGAGATCACTCAAATTTTGCCAGAAATTACGCCTCAAAAAAATGATACTGTTTTAACAAAATGGCGTTATAGCGCATTTAAATTTTCTCCACTTGAACAGCTCATGCGTGAGTCAAACCGTGATCAACTCATTATTTGTGGTGTCTATGCACATATTGGCTGTCTCATGAGTGCAGCAGAAGCCTTTATGCTAAACATTCAACCATTTTTATGTGGTGATGCACTCGCTGACTTTAGCCGTGAAGAACACGATATGGCTTTGAAATATGCCAGTACACGTTGTGGGCAAGTCATGACGACTCAACAAGTCACTCGTGCTTGGGAACTTGAACAAGCCCCATCACCATTAACTCAAGAAGGTATTGTCTTAGCGGTGAGTGAACAGCTACAGATTCCTGCATCAGACATTCAGTTAAATGATGATTTACTCATGCTTGGGCTTGATTCAGTACGTCTCATGACACTGGTAGGTAAATGGCAAGCTTATGGTGCGCAGGTCAGCTTTGAAGATTTAGCCGAACAACCAACATTAGAAGTTTGGATTGATAAGCTTGTAGCCTAAATCTAAACAATAAAAAATGGCAGATATTAAATCTGCCATTTTTTTATTTGAACAATTAGAACGAGGTATTATCTTTTTTAATACGGCCGTTAAATTTCAAAGTTCGAGTAAACCTAAGTTTACTCATTGACCACTGAAAGCTTGGCACACTATGAATCATAACAAAGAAAAACACCGTAAATAGCGGTACAAGTAAAGTACCAAACACAACACTTCCAAATACACTCATACCAATTTCATAACGGCTAGCAGCGCCTGCACCTGTTGCAAAGATTAAAGGAATAACACCCGCACCAAAAGCCAGAGAAGTCATCAAAATCGGACGTAAACGCAACTTTAACGCTTCACTTGCTGCGTCGATTTTACTTTTTCCTTGTTTGAGTGCTTGGGTCGCAAACTCCACAATTAGAATTGCATTTTTACAAGACAAGCCAATACCCGTTAATAGGGCAATTTGAAAATAAACATCATTAGGTAAGCTAAAGACCTTGGCAAAAATAATAGTGCCCGTAATTCCTAAAGGTAGACCTAATAAAATAATGAATGGGACTTTCCAGCTTTCATATAAGGCTGCCAAACATAAGAAGATAAATAAAATAGAAATGACATATAAAAAGATAGCCTGCCGATTAGACTGCTGCTCTTGTAACGAGAGGCCACTCCAAGCAACGTCTACGCCAGATTGTTTAGCAACCATATCTGTAAGTTCTTGCATGGCTTGTCCTGAACTAAAGCCCGGACTGATATTTGCTTCAAGTTGTATAGCAGCCAGTCCCATAAAGCGAGTTAAAGCTTCTGGTCCACCAGTCCACTGACTTTGAGCAAAATGGGCGAGAGAAAGCATTCCTCCTGTATTGTTTCGCACATGCCAGTAAGCTAAATCTTCGGGTTTAGAGCGAAATTCAGAGTCACCTTGCATAATAATTCTTTTAATTCGACCTCTTTCAACAAAATCACCAACATAGTTTCCACCCCAAGCAGTCGATAGTGTTGAACGTATCGCTTGCTGATCAATTCCTAGCATTTTTGCCTTATTTTGATCGAGTTGAATAAATACTTCGGCTTTATCTTCACTCACAAGGGGACTTAGATTTTCAAATGCTGAATAATTCTGTGATTCTTTTTCTAAGGCTTTATATTGTTTGATTAATTCATCGCGTCCTTGGCCATTTACATCTCTAAGCCAAAGTTCCAAAGCATCAGACTGTCCTAAACCAGATACACTTGGTGGCATTCCTACCATGACTTTCGCTGGCAAGTTTTTTTGCAAATAAGTTTGAGCACGTTCACGAATAGCGCTTGCGGTATTGGCTTCGCCTTTACGCTCATTCCAATGTTTGAGCGAAATAAATGCCATGCCTAAATTTGGCCCACTTCCTGAAAAATTTTGTCCATTCACCACAAGTACCGTATTAATATTTTTGGATTCATGTTCAAAAAAATAATTATTGACGAGCTTTCCAACTTCTTCGGTCTGACTCATCGAAGCACTATTATGCAAACTATATGGAACAGCAAGTAGGCCTTGGTCTTCGTTAGGAATAAAACTTGTAGGTAAACCACGATAAATCATAAATAAAATAACCGCTATGCTCACAACTAACAGACTGGAAAAAACTTTGAACTGAATTAGGCGAACTGATAAAAAACTAAAAGTTGATCTAACTTTTTGAAGAGCAAGCTCGAGTGCTTGTCCCCATTTTGGCTTTTTATATTGTTGCTTCAATAAAACTGCGCACATTGCTGGTGTAATGGTCATGGCTACAAATAGCGATAACAGCATGGCTGCCGCTAAGGTAATAGAAAACTGGCGGTAAATCATACCCGTCGAACCACTAAAAAAAGCCATTGGAATAAATACCGCAGTTAATACCAGTGTAATACCAACCAAGGCACCGCTAATCTCTTGCATAGACATTAAACAAGCTTCACGCACGCTAAGCTGTTGTTCATGCATAAGTCGTTCAACATTTTCGACCACGACAATCGTGTCATCCACCAGCAACCCAATCGCTAAAACCAGTGCAAATAGGGTAAGGGTGTTAATACTCATTCCAAATAAATACAACACAACAAATGTGCCACTAATTACAATAGGAACCGTAATGGTTGGAATTAGTGTCGCGCGCCAATTTTGTAAAAAGAGATACATCACAATAACAACAAGTACAATTGCTTCAAGCAAAGTGATAATGACTTGCTTAATTGACTCTTCAATAAAGGGGGTATTGTCTCTTGGATAGACAATTTTATATCCGGCTGGTAAATGCTGACTAAGCTGAGCCATTTTTTCTTTAATAAGAGCAGAAGTCTCAATTGCATTGGCATCAGGGCTGAGAGAAATACCTAGGCCTGCCGATGGATAACCATTAAGCGTATTAATGCTTTCATAATTTTCTGCACCTAATTCGACTCTCGCGACATCTTTTAAATAAACAAGGCTTCCATCAATATTTGCTTTAACCACCACCGATTTAAAATCATCTATTGTTTTTAAACGGGAACCTGCTTTTACTTTTGCATAAATATTCTGGTCAGAAGCAGAAGGCATTGCACCAATCGAACCCGCAGCAATTTGGGTATTATAATCTTCGAGGGCCTGTTCAATATCACTCGGTACAAGTTGATAATTTCTAAGCTGATTTGGGTTTAACCAAATTCGCATGGCATAACTCGAACCAAAGACATCAACCTCACCAATTCCTTGTAACTGGCTTAAAGGCTGTTCAAAGTGATTCACCATATAATCAGACAACTCAATATTGCTGGCTTTTCCTGTTTCATCATATAGCCCAACAATAAGCAGTATATCACCCGTGGTTTTCCATATATTTACGCCTTGTCTTTGAACTTCCTCTGGTAAACGGTTTAACGCACCATTAATTCGGTTTTGTACTTGTAACTGTGCTTTATCAATATCTGTTCCAATTTTAAAGTGAATATCAATGCTACTCGTTCCCGATGATTCACTATAGGACGTAAAGTAAAGCAAATTATCCAGACCTTTGATTTGTTGTTCTAAAATTTGGGTCACGCTTTCTTCTACAGTGTCAGCAGCTGCACCACGGTAGTTTGCAACAACAGTGACACTGGGCGGAGCAAGGTTTGGATACCGTTCAACAGGCATTGCTAAAGTGGCAAAAAAACCAAAAATAAGAATAGTGATTGCAATGACAGAAACAAAGATAGGGTGATATATAAAAAATCGAGAGAGCATTGTTATGTCTACTTTAAGCTTGTTTTAAATAGGTTTTTAGGCACACGAACGTGTAATGGTAACGCGTTTTTACAGCACAAACAATAATGATTATCATTATATAACTAATAATTATTTTTATCTTGATCAGTAAAAGTCATGCGTATATCATGCTCGGCACATCATAAATGATAATAATTATCATGTGGTAATCATTATCCAAAACAAGGGCCGAGAAATGACGTTAACTAAAAAGGCGCTGGTGGTCGCCATCTCAACACTGCTTCCATTCGCCGTTCAAGCAAATACAGATAGTGAACAGCAGGGCAATAACGAACCAGTTCAAAAACTTAAAACTATTGTGGTTTCAGCAGCATTAAAAGAACAAGATGTTGATAAAGCACCCGCATCGATTAGTGTGATTACTAGCGAAGAGATTGAGCGTAGTGCAGCACTTAGTCTTGCTGATGTTTTACAAAAACAAGCTGGGGTTTATAACTACAATAGTGGGCAGGACAAAATTATTATTCGAGGGATGCAAGATACCTCTGGTAGTTACACACTCATCCTACTTAATGGAAAACGGATATCTTCCTTAGGAGCAATGTGGCGAGGCAATGACTTTGACTGGAGTTCTATTCCTTTAAATAGTATCGAACGTATTGAAGTGATTCGTGGGCCGATGTCATCTCTATATGGGTCTGATGCTATGGGTGGGGTAATCAATATCATTACCAAAAAAGCAGAAGATGGGCAGCTTCATGGTTCGATCTTTGGGCAATATAACCGAGCAGATCGTGGCAATGGTAAAGATCAATTTCGTTACGGGTTTAATCTCTTTGGTGGTTTAACAGATAATCTCAGTTTCTCTCTTGCTGGAGATTCTTATAACCGTGATGCGTGGTATCGAAATGGTAAACCAGACTCAAATGGGGCTTACTTTGTAGAAAAAGACACTAAGAATGTACACGGTACTTTAAGTTGGGATATCAATGACCAACAAACCCTAGATCTAGATTTAGGTTATAGCAAAGATAAGCGACCACTGACTCAAGATGCTGCGACCTCTATTCAAGAAGGTGAAGATGAGCGAACCAATTTTGGTATTACTCATCGAGGGAAATGGAGCTGGGGTAAAACAGAAGCTTATATTGGTAAAGAAACAGCTAAAATTTATGACTATGACAGTGAATACAATGCTCCACAAAGTCGTAATTATAAGCAAGAAAATTTACTAGGACGTGCTTTTGCTAACTTTGACTGGCTCATGAATAACACCACTGCTGGTGTGGATTATAAAGACCAGAAAGTGACAGACCCTGTCGGGTATACATCAGGCGGATCTGAACAAAAAAGTTATGGGGTATTTGTCCAGAATGATACCCACATTAACGATGCACTGACATTAACTTTAGGTGGTCGTTATGATGATTTTGACAATTTTGATGGTAAAGCAACTGGTAAAGCATATTTAGCTTATCAACTGGCAGACGGAGTTATTCTTAAAGGTGGTATTGGACAAGCCTACAAAGTCCCTGGGCCATATCAGTTAGATGCAAATTATGAATTAATTTCATGTGGTGGCAGCTGTTTTATTACAGGAAATCCAAATTTAAAACCTGAAGAAAGTACAAATTACGAAGCATCTTTAATCGTTCGAAAACCAAACTGGAATGCTGGTGTTACAGTATTTGAAAATGATGTTGAGAACTTAATTGAACGTGTTTCTAATCCTAATTCTCCAAATCTAATCAAATATCCATATAAATGGGACAATGTTGCTAAAGCAAAACTAAAAGGTGTGGAACTCAACGGAGGATATGACTTTAGTGATGCTTTAGGTATAACTGCTAATGCGACCTATTTAGATGCTAAAAATGAAGTAACAGGTAAAGACCTCACAGAACGCCCTGAATGGTTAATTAATAGCTCACTTTCATGGGCTATTGTTGAAAATTATCGTATGAATTTAGGTGCAAGCTATGTAGGTAATCAAATGTTGTCTAGTGGTAAAGAGTTACCAGCTTATACAACTTACGATGTCACGTTTACTTCACCACTTTCACCACGTTTAACATTGGACTATGGCGTAAAAAATCTGACCGATGTTGATCTTGAAAATGAAGATGCATCATTCAATACGAAACTCTATGGACGTAATTATTTTGTAAAAGCGACTTATAGTTTCTAAGGTAAAGCTAAGCTCAAAGCCTATTCATAGGGGAATAGGCTTTGCTTTTTTTATAAACAAATACCCATAATTTTCAAGCAAGTATAGACAAAATAATTTTAATAAATCTTATGCTTCTAAACATTCAGGCTAATTAATCATGACGACAACTTCAAAATCATTATTAAACGGACTACCGATAAAAAAATCGAGAATACATGTTTTTGAAATCTTAAATCAGAATCCACAAGGTTTAAGCGCAGACAATATTTATGCTCAAATTAAAAATGAATATAAAATAACGTTAGGAACGATCTATAGAATTTTATCTGAATTTGAAAATCGTAAACTCATCAAAAGAGTATTCTTAGGTAAAAGCAAAAGTATCTACAAAATTAGAAAAGATAAAATGAGCTGTAATCTGATTTGTCTTAAAACATCAGAAGCCTCTAACTTTGAGCATGAGAAAGTTAATGAATTACTTCATGAAGTTATGGAGATTATTTTTGCAAATACTGGAGCAGACATTAGCAGTATTGAACTTAATCTATATACGGAATAAAAAGCTTAGATAGAAAAATAAAGGACAGCTTTTGCTGTCCTTTATTCGATGAGCCTTATTATTTAATTACTTTAATTCGAGTTGTAGCTGGAACAATTAACGGCGAATTCTTAGAGACATAGCTTTCCAGAGCATCAATATCTTGACCACCACCTACACGGTTTTGGCCATCTTTTAATACTGTAAAGTTATCGCCGCCATCTGCTAAGAAGCTATTTACCGTCACACGGTATACTTTACTGTCAACCAACGGTGAACCAGCAACCATGATGTTACTTGCTCGCGGTGAAACAGAAGTATTTGCTGCATATTCATAAGTGAATTCTTTAGATGGCTGTAAAATTCTCGCTGAATTTGCATTTGCACCAGACCATTGTTGTTCAAGTACATCTCTAATCTGTTTGCCAGTTAAGCTCAAAGTCACAATAGAGTTGCCAAAAGGTTGCACCGCAAAAACATCGCCAAAGGTAATCTGGTTACTGCTGTTAATCAGTAGGTCGGCACGTACACCACCTGGGTTCATGAGTGTAAAGTCAGAGCCTTGGTTGCTTGCTTTTAAAGCAGCCGCTTGCTGAGCATCGGCAATCATAATACCGAGCGGACTTTCACCACTTTCGATTTGAGTGCGACTTACAACCGCTGTTGCAGTTCCAACCACACGACTTGAAATGGTAGTCACAGCTTGGCGGTACTTATCTAAAATGGCCTCAATACTTGGGGTCTTACTAAATTTTTGATAGAGATCTGTAAGGCTTACAGTAGTTGTACCAGATGTGTAGGCTTCACTTTGTATAGGAACCTGTTTAGCATCCTTTTTAATCACATCACCAGTTTTACCATCAAGCTCAACCTTGATGTCAGTAATAAGCGTGCCATATTGTCCAGCTGAGGTAAGCAAGAACGGTTTTGCCGGATTTTTTGTAGCATAGTCACAAATATAAGATTGATGCGTATGCCCCGAAACAACAATATCAACTGCCGGATTTAATTTATCTAAAATGCCCAAAATCGGGCCGCTTAAGCCGTCACAAGTTTTTTCATTAAACTTAGTACTCGGAGCTGCGCCTTCATGAACTACTACAACAAATGCTTCAATTCCTTGTTTTTGTAACTCAGGAATTAAAGCATTTACCGTATCAGCTTCATCACGGAATTCTACATCTTTAATACCCGCCGCTGAAACAATACTCGGCGTCGCTTTAAGGGTTAAACCAATAAATGCGACTGGAATACCCCCGTAAGTTTTGACTTTATAGGCAGGAAAGATTGTTTTGCTCGCATCATTTTTCATTGCTACGTTAGCTGCAAGAAAATTAAATTTTGCACCACTAAAGTTTTTATTAATTTGGCAAGGTGCTGTACTTGTATATTGCTGACAACCACCATTTTGCAAACGGCGTAATTCATCTGTACCACGGTCAAATTCATGATTACCCACAGCATTAAAGTCAATTTGAATATCATTCATTACTTCAATCGTCGGTTCATCTAAAAATAAAGAAGAGGTCAGTGGGGACGCACTAATTAAATCGCCTGCCGAAACCACTGCATTATTTGGATTTTCTGCTTTTAGTTTTTTAATTGCATCCGCAAAGTAACTCACCCCACCCACAGGAATACGAACAGACTGAGCAGCATCGTTTGGATTTGGTGCTTCAACATAACGCTTTGGTGGCTCAAGATTTCCATGAAAGTCATTAAAAGCTAAAATATTTACGGTCTGATTGCTTCTTTGGGCAGGTGATGTTGTATCGTTATCATCGTCATTACATCCAGCCAACAACGTTACTGCCAGAGAAAGTGTTGTTACTTTAAATAGTGTTGTTAAATTTTTCATTTTTTTATCATTTGATCAATTAAGACGGATAAAAAATACGCTTTTAGTATGAATATTTGATGAAAAATGAATATAACTACAGATAGAGTGATTTTAAAAAATTAGTGCTAAAATTATTTATGAGCTTCTAGTAAGGAAGTAAATAAAGTGCTTAAAATAAATGCTGATTTTAAATTTTTTCATAAATAATTCATTAATTTGCAATAAAACATCTACAAAATATAGGTGAGTAAAATCGGTTTTTAAATTTCTCTTTTTTATTCATTTTAACTTTTTTCCAAGTATAAGAGTCAATAATGACATCATTGCCCACTTTATCTAGCTCAACCCAGCATAATTTAGAAACTTATATTAATAGAGAACTGTCCTTATTAGAGTTCCATAAGCGAGTGCTTGCTCAAGCAAAAGATATTGAACATCCCTTGCTTGAACGCTTAAATTTTTTAATTATTTTTTCACGCAATCTGGATGAGTTTTTTGAAATTCGTGTAGCAAGTCTAATTCAACAAATTAGCCTAATGAGTCAAGCAACTGGGCCAGAAGGACTGCCATTAGTAGAAGTATTAAAACAAATTTCAAAAAATGTGCATGAGGCAGTTGAAGAACAATATAAAATTTTAAATTATACATTGTTGCCGCAACTACAAGGCTATGGTATTCATTTTATTCAACATGCTGACATATTGGAAAAACATAAAGAATGGATTAAAGAATACTTTTTTAAAGAAGTACAACCTGTCATTACTCCAATTAGTCTTGATCCAGCACACCCATTTCCACGATTGGTCAATAAAAGTCTTAATTTTATTGTTACCTTAGAAGGCAAAGATGCTTTTGGCCGTCAGATTGATTTAGGCATTGTGCCAGCCCCACGTTCATTACCAAGACTTGTTAAAATTCCGGAACATATTTCCGGTGGTGCCGAGCATTACATTCTTTTATCAGCCATTATCCATCAACATATTTCAGATTTATTCCCTGGTATGAAAGCAACGGGGTGTTATCAATTTCGCGTAACACGAAATGCTGATTTAACCGTGTCTGAAGATGTAGAGGATTTAGCGGAAGCTTTAAAAGGTGAGTTATCTTCACGTCGCTTTGGGCAAGCTGTCCGTCTCGAAGTAGGCAAAAAATGTCCTGCCGACATTGCAAATTATTTATTGGAACAATTTGATTTAGATGCTGAACATCTTTATTACGTAGATGGTCCTGTCAATTTAGCCCGTTTTATTTCGAATTTTGATTTGCCAGATCTACGCTATAAACCCTACCAACAGGTTTTACCTCAACTTCTTTATAATAAGAAACCGATTTTTAGTGTATTAAAAGCAGGGGATGTTTTACTACATCATCCATTTGACTCTTTTGCACCTGTTATTAAGTTTCTTAGAGAAGCAGCACAAGATCCAAATGTATTGGCAATTAAACAAACGCTGTATCGGAGTGGCGCAAATTCTGAAATAGTTCAACTTCTTGCAGAAGCTGCTCGCAACGGAAAAGAAGTTACTGCTGTTATTGAGTTACGCGCACGCTTTGACGAAGAGTCCAATATTGAAGTTGCTAACGTACTACAAGAAGCTGGTGCTGTCGTCGTTTATGGAATTGTGGGTTATAAAACTCACGCCAAGATGATTTTAGTTGTTCGTCGTGAACAAGATAAAATCAAAAGATATGTACACCTAGGTACAGGCAATTACCATGCCGTGAATGCCAAGATTTATACAGATTTTGGTTTACTTACGAGTGATGTTGAAATCTGTGAAGATGTGCATAAAATTTTCCAAGAACTCACTGGTATGGGCAAAATGGCAAAGCTTAAAAAACTATTCCATGCACCTTTTACCTTACATTCACAATTGCTTGAGTTAATTGATCAAGAAACTAAAAACAGCCTCGCAGGCAAAAAAGCCCACATTATAATTAAAGTGAATGCACTCACTGAACCACAGCTAATCAGTGCACTTTATAAGGCATCACAAGCAGGCGTAGAAATTGATTTAATTATTCGTTCGATTTGCTGCTTAAGACCACAAGTTGCGGGTTTATCTGAAAATATTCGTGTACGCTCAATTGTTGGTCGTTATTTAGAACATACTCGCGTTTATTATTTTTATAATGATGGTAATACAAAAGTTTATTGTGCGAGTGCTGACTGGATGGGTCGTAACTTGTTCTCTCGTATAGAAACGTGTTTCCCTATTGAAGATAAAAAATTAAAGAAACAAATCATAGAAGATGGTTTAAATAATTATCTAAAAGACAATCGTCAAGCTTGGGAATTACAAGCAGATGGTACATGGGTGCAATGCCAGCCTAAACGTGGACAGCAACTTTATATTGCACAACAACATTTAATGAATTTGTCTGGGTAAAACAGTAGACACAACAGTATTTTAAACTGTTGTGTCTTTTTAGAAGTTTATTTGAATATGTGCGAAATATTAAAATTTGGACAAAAAACACAATTATCGAACAATATCTTAGCTAGAGGTTGTCTACAAACCCCAATTTTTTATTTAGAATAAATTTTTAATTGCCTTATAAGATTTAATCAAGTGATTCATTTCACAAGATTAATATGAACCGGAGATAATTTATGCAATGGACTAAACCCGCTTTTACTGATTTACGCATTGGTTTTGAAGTTACAATGTACTTCGAAGCACGTTAATCAGCTTCATCCAAATATGTCATAAGCCCTAGTCTTGTTCTAGGGCTTATCTCTTTCTAATAAGATATTAATTTTATGTATATTTATGTTTTAGGTTCAGCTGCCGGAGGCGGGTTCCCGCAGTGGAATTGTAATTGCCCGAATTGTCATGGTGTCCGTACAGGTACGATTAATGCCAAACCCCGTACTCAATCATCAATTGCGGTTTCAGAAAATGGCGTAGACTGGATTTTATTAAACGCATCACCTGATATTCGTCAGCAGCTTTTCGAATTTAAAGCAGCTCAACCAGCTCGTAAATTGCGTGATACAGGAATAACAAGCGTTATTTTAATGGACAGCCAGTTAGACCATACGACTGGGCTTTTAACCTTACGTGAAGGTTGCCCAATGAATGTGTGGTGTACAGAAATGGTCCACCAAGATTTAACGAGCGGCTTTCCAGTTTTTAATATGCTAAAACACTGGAATGGTGGTCTTCAATATCACGAGATTAACCCTAAAGAAGCTTTTAAAATTGATGGTTTTGAAAATTTAGAATTTATTCCACTCATCATTAAAAGTGCTGCGCCGCCGTATTCACCACATCGACATGACCCACATGACGGCGACAACATTGCCTTAATTATCAAAGACCATAAAACACAAAAGCAGTTGTTCTATGCGCCGGGTCTTGGAAAAATTGATGATCAAATCATGCAGATTATGCAGAGTTCAGACTGTGTCATGATTGATGGAACGCTCTGGACAGATGATGAAATGCAGCAAACAGGGGTTGGTAAAAAAAGTGGCCGTGAAATGGGGCATTTATATATTAGTGGCGAAGGTGGTTCGCTGTCTTATTTGAACCAACTGAGTACGCCTAAAAAAGTACTTATTCATATTAACAATACCAATCCAATTTTAAATGAAAACTCTAGCCAGTTTGCTGAGCTTAAAGCAAATGGTGTAGAAGTTGCCTATGATGGCATGCAGATTGAACTCTAAGGTGAAACATGATTCAAACACCTGAAGCTTTAACAACAGAGCAATTTAAACAAGCGATTATTGATAAAGGCCAGTATTATCATATTTATCATCCATTTCACGTGATGATGTATGAAGGCAAAGCAACTCAACAACAAATTCAGGCTTGGGTTGCAAACCGCTATTACTATCAAATTAATATCCCGCTCAAAGATGCAGCCATTATGGCAAATTGCCCAGACCAACGCGTTCGTCAAGAATGGATTCAACGCATGATCGATCAAGATGGTGAATATCCTGATGGCGGTGGTCGAGAAGCATGGTTACGGTTAGCCGAAGCTGTGGGCTTGAGTCGTGAACAAGTGATTTCTGAAGAACTGGTATTACCAGGTGTTCGATTTGCTGTAGATGCCTATGTGAACTTCGCACGTCGTGCTTCATGGCGGGAAGCAGCAAGTAGTTCTTTAACTGAACTTTTCGCCCCGAAAATTCATCAATCACGTCTAGAGTCGTGGCCACAGCACTACCCATGGATTGATGATAAAGGCTATGAGTATTTCCGTTCACGTTTAAGTCAGGCACGCCGTGACGTTGAACATGGCTTAACGATTACGCTTGATTCATTTACGACTCATGAGCAACAAGAACGAATGCTTGAAATATTGCAGTTTAAGCTGGATATTTTATGGAGCATTTTAGATGCTTTAACGCTGGCATATGTTCACAATGAAGCACCGTATCACAGTGTGACTAGCAAACGGGTTTGGCACAAAGGACTATTTAAATGAATAAAGAACAGTTTGATTTAAACCTTGTGCCGACGTGGCGACAAGGTTACCGTTTTCAGTTCGAACCAGCTCAAAATGGTTTTGTGATTTTATATCCTGAAGGCATGATCAAGTTAAATGAAAGTGCAGGGGCAATCGGACAATATATTGATGGGCAGCAAAATGTTTCCGCAATTATTGCCCAGTTAAAGCAAAAATTTGGTGAGATTGCTGAGATTGATCAAGATGTAGTGGACTACATGCTGGTCGCAAAGCAGCAACACTGGATTGACTTGGTATGACAGAAGGTGTTGGCCTACCTTTATGGTTATTAGCGGAGTTAACTTATCGTTGTCCGCTACAATGCCCATATTGCTCAAACCCATTAGACTACGCTCAACATAAAAATGAGCTGACCACTCAAGAGTGGTTTGATGTTTTTGATCAGGCACGTCAGATGGGTGCTGTTCAACTGGGTTTTTCTGGCGGTGAACCGCTGGTGCGTCAGGACTTAGAACAACTCGTTGCACATGCTCACCTGCAAGGGTTTTATACCAACCTAATTACCTCTGGTATGGGTCTTACCGAACAACGGATTGCTGATTTAAAACAAGCGGGGTTAGATCACATTCAAGTGAGCTTTCAAGCTAGTGATCCTGTGGTAAATGATGCCTTGGCAGGTTCAAAACATGCTTTTGAACAAAAGTATGAAATGTGCCGACTAGTTAAAAAATATGATTATCCGATGGTGCTCAATTTTGTAATCCATCGGCATAACATTGACCAGATTGAACAAATTATTGAACTTTGCCTAGAGCTCAATGCAGACACAGTCGAGTTAGCAATTTGTCAGTTTTACGGTTGGGCTTTTTTAAACCGCCAAGGTTTGCTACCAACACAAGAACAACTGATACGTGCCGAACGGATTACCAATGAATATCGAGAAAAATTAAAAGCGCAAAATCATCCGTGCAAACTCATTTTTGTAGTGCCTGATTATTATGAAGAACGACCAAAAGCCTGTATGAATGGCTGGGGTAAAATCTTCTTTACAGTTGCTCCAGATGGTATGGCGCTGCCTTGCCATGCAGCACGGCAATTACCAATTTCGTTTCCAAACGTCCGTGAACATAAATTGTCAGATATCTGGTACAAATCAACTGGATTCAATCATTTCCGTGGCGATGCATGGATGCCAGAAGGCTGCCGCAGTTGCCCCGATAAAGATCGTGACTTTGGCGGATGTCGCTGTCAGGCGTATATGTTGACCGGCGATGCTGCTAATGCTGATCCTGTATGTGGAAAATCACCGTATCATCAAATGATTGAACAAGCACGTACAGAAAGTCATGTAGCAGCTCCACTACAACAGTTAGTATTCCGTAATAGCAGAAATTCTAAATCTTTAAGTGCTTCACAAAATATTCCAGTCCACACGATTATAGATAACTAGCAAGCAGCGGGAATCTTATGAAGCCTAGCCATATTCCAGTTTTTGATGGACATAATGATGCATTAACGCGTTTATGGCTAAGTGATCATGCAGATCCTGTAAATGCTTTTCTGCACGAACGTTTAGCAGGCCATCTAGACTTAAAACGCTGCCAGCAAGCAGGCTTTGTTGGTGGAATGTTTGCCATTTTTTTACCTCCATTTAGCTATGTTCAACAGCATCATCCCAATAAATTATTTGATCAAAATGCTTCTGATTTTACCCAGCAGCAAATTGAGCAGATTTGTTTAGAACAACTCGATTTAGCTCACAAACTCGCACAACGTTCTACGGACATTCAAATTTGCACATCAGTTCAGGATATTCAGAGTTGTGTAGGCACGCAGAAACTGGGCATTGTGCTGCATATGGAAGGGGCAGAAGCTTTACAACAAAACCCCGATTTACTAGATGTATTTTATGATAGAGGTCTGCGGAGTATCGGCCCACTTTGGAATAGGCCCAGTCGGTTTGGACATGGTTTGAATGCTAAGTTTCCTCACTCACCCGACACAGGAGCTGGTCTTACCCAAGACGGCAAAGCCTTTTTAAAGCGCTGTGCCAATAAAAAAATGGTGATTGATGTTTCCCATATGAATGAACAGGCTTTTTGGGATACTGTAGATCTATTGCAACAGCCAATCGTAGCAACACACTCTAATGCACACGCTTTATGTCCTCAAGCCCGCAATTTAACTGACCAGCAGCTTAAAGCTATTCGAGACAGTAAAGGTATGGTAGGCGTAAATTTCGATGTTGCTTTTTTACGCTCAGATGGACAACGTAATGCAAATACATCTATAGATGTAATTTTAGACCATCTTGATTATTTAATAGATCGACTTGGCGAAGAGCATGTAGCTTTTGGTTCCGATTTTGACGGTGCACTCATTGGTACAGAGCTTGAAGATGTTATGGGCTTACATAAACTTATTCATCGCATGCAACAACGAGCCTACTCAAGCGAACTCATTGAAAAACTATGTTTTACGAATTGGATAAACGTGCTTTATCGGATTCTGGGTGAATAGTTTTAGAGCTAAACATATTGAACATAACTAATTATTTGCATTTTTTGATTGGCTGAAATGACTAAAAAAAATACAAATAGTTTAATTGTCAACCATTCGGTAAATTCACTAAACTCAACCTTACTGAATGTAAGAACATTTAGTATTTCAGGTCTTTTGTGGTTTTCACATTACCCATTTCTTCATGAGAAGTAGAAATGGGTTTTTTCTTATCCAAATTACACAAACGTGACTTCCATCACAATAATTACTAATTATTGGTAAAACCCTTCAATCCCATCTTGACTAAAAGTTCAGCATTAAATACATTTGTAGTGTATTTAAAGATAATAAGATTGTTTTAAAGCAATTCATAATACTGCTTAATCCTGAAATACAGTAAAAGCCTATTCAACAACAGAATAGGCTTTTTACTTTGTATCAAAATTTATTTTTTTAACTATTACACTATTCAATTAACATAAAAATTAAATACCTTACAAAAGCGGAGCAAATGAAAGCCGTTAAATAACAAATTATGTGCTATTAATTTAAGTTGATTTTTCAAAAATACTCCGTTAATCGAAGAGGTGCAAAATGTTAAAGTCAATTATAGTATTGGGAACAGGAATTGCGATTGGGATGTGTGTGTACAAGAAAAAGCAAAAAAACAGTAAGAGTTTTAACACAGATAGCGATACTGACTCAGTGATTAGTAAAGACAGTGCTAAAAATCAAGATGATGGCCAGCTTGATAACGCTGTAAAAGTTTAGAATTAAATAAAAAGGGGTTCAGATAATGAACCCTTTAATTTTTATTAAAAATAAAAGTAATAATTATTTTGAATAGATTAACTTAAATATAATATTTAAATTAAATAATCACTCAACTATTCATTTAATTATTAGAAAAGTATGATTAAAATAAAAAAACACTTTCATTATTAAAATTTACATATTGTATCAAAGGAGCCTTTATTATTATCGATGCGAATAATAAAAATGGAGACTAGAATGTCAAAGCGCCATATTTTAAAAGAAGTAAATGCCAAAAGTATGTGTGGTATGGAAATTGTTGTTGAACAAATTTATGAAAATATTGATGAGAAAAGCTTTGTCGAAGCTGGAATAGAGCAAAACTGGTTACCACTTTCTAAAATTGTGATTTCGGATAAAGTCATTAATTTAGATCAAGATAATACTTTTGCTCATCCAAGAACAGGCAAGGTCTTTAAAGTCCTTAACTCTTAATCGATTCTTACTTCTCTAGTACAGTTTTATATTTCTAAGTTGTTGAGGCGAAACACAGATAAGTTTCGCCTCAATGCATTTAACTAAGAGCTAATTTTCTTCTTAGAGAAGAATTTTTCTGCTGCTCCCAACACAAATATAAAGAATACTGGGACAAAAAAGATTGCCAGAATAGTGGCAGATATCATCCCTCCAAATACACCTGTACCTAGCGCATGTTGAGTTTCTGAACTCGCCCCACTTGCAATCACCAATGGAATCACACCACAAGTGAAGGCAAGGGAAGTCATTAGAATTGGGCGTAAGCGTAATTTCGCTGCTGCAACGGCTGCTTCAACTAAACTCATTCCTTCTTCTTTGAGCATTTTTGCGAACTCAACAATTAAGATCGCATTTTTGGCAGATAGACCAATAATGGTAATTAGACCGATTTTGAAGAAAATATCATTTGGTATTTCTCTTAAAATAATGGCTAAAATTGCACCAAAGATTCCTAAAGGAACAACCAGCATAACTGACAACGGAATTGACCAACTTTCATAAAGTGCAGCTAACACTAAAAACACGACCAACATCGATAAAGCAATAAGAAATACCATTTGAGATTCAGACTGTTTTTCTTGCAAAGAAATACCTGTCCACTCATAACCGATTCCTTGAGGAAGCTTGGCAATCAGTTTTTCCATTTCTCTCATCGCATCGCCAGAAGATACACTCATGTTAGGAACACCAGCGATACTTAATGAAGGACGGCCATTATAGCGATTATATTGCTGCGGCAACTTATTCCACTGAGGAGTTACCACTTCAGATAGAGAAACCAGTTTTCCATTTGCGCCCGCAACCTTCAAACTTAAAATATCTTTTAAGTGCATTCGTGATTTTGCATTGGCCTGAACAATAACTTGCTGCATTCGTCCTTGGTTCGGAAAATCATTGATATACATTGACCCCATTGAAGTCGAAATAATATCTGAAACGGAAGCAAAGCTTACCCCTAGAGCACTTAACTTCTCACGGTCTATTTTCAAGCTAATATTGTCACCTTCGGGCAAACCTTCAGGATAAACCATATAAAACTTTTTGTTTTGACCAGCCATTTCCATAAGTTTTTCTTGTGCAGAAATTAAGGCAGGCATTCCTAAATTTGCTTTGTCTTGTAAGCGCAAGCTAAAGCCTGAAGATGTGCCTAATTCATCAATGGCAGGAGGAAGTACCGACATCGTTGTACCTTCTTTACTATTCGCCATTTCTGCATTAATGAAGTTAGTATAGTCGGTCGTGGATTTATCACGTTCACTAAAATCTTTTAAGGTTGTAAAAGCAAGTGCTACGTTTTGTCCAGCGCCACTAAATCCCCAGCCCATAATTGAAATATTACTTTTTACATCTGACTGCTCGTTTAAATGGTCCTCAAATTCTTTGACGATTTTTTGAGTTCGTTCAGCTGTTGCATCGGATGGTAACTGGAATGAAGTCAAAAACCAGCCTTGATCTTCTTCAGGCATAAAAGCAGTTGGCCAATATTTCATTCCTGCAAAAGTTAGTCCCGTAATCACCACAAAAATGATTAAAGTCGGAATAGTATGTTTAACGACTTTAAGTAGAAGAACTTCATATTTTTTTGTGACTTTGTCAAAGCTACGATCAAACCATGCATAAAACCCTTTCTTTTGATGATGTGCATCAATCGGTTTTAATAAGGTTGCGCAAAGGGCAGGTGTAAGAGTGAGCGCTAAAAATGCCGAGAATAAAATTGAAACTGACATGGTAATAGTAAACTGGCGATAAATAATGCCGACTGATCCGCTTGCTAAAGCCATGGGTAAAAACACTGCTGCCAGCACCAAAGTAATACCAATAATCGGGCTGGTAATCTCAGTCATGGCCTTTGAAGTCGCTTCTCTAGGCGCTAAACCTTCGGTTGCCATAATCCGTTCGACGTTTTCGACCACGACAATAGCATCATCAACAATAATCCCGATCGCAAGCACCATACCAAACATGGTTAACACATTAATTGAGTAACCCGTCAAAAGCATGATGGTAAAGGTACCAAGCAGGGCAATTGGAGCCACAATCGCAGGAATTAAGGTATAGCGAACATTATGAAGAAATAGATACATCACAATAAAAACCAAAACCATGGCTTCAATTAATGTATGAACTACTTTTTCTATCGAAACCTTAACAAAAGGCGCAGTATCGTATGGAACACTAAATTGCATACCTTCGGGTAAATTTACTTTTAATTCTTCGAGTTTCTGTTTGACACCTTCCGCTGTTTTTACCGCATTTGCACCAGGGCTAAGCTGAACCGCCGCAGCAGTTGCAGGTTTACCATTTTCTAAAATGGCAAAGTTATATGACTGAGCACCCATTTCTACATCGGCCACATCAGACAGCTTAATATTGGCACCACTAATGTTGCTCTTTAGACTAATATTTTTGAACTGCTCAACATTTTCAAGCTGTCCTTGAGCAGACAAAGGTACGGTAATTAGTTGACCGTTAATTAAAGGCCTATCACCAAGCCGACCTGGTGCAATATCAATATTATTATTCCGAATTGCATTGTTTACGTCGCTTATTGATAATCCATAAGAGACCAACTTGTTTGGGTCTACCCAAATCCGCATTGCTTTCTCAGCACCGAAGGATTGAATTTTTCCAACACCTTCAACACGTTTAAGCTCTTCAACTACATTGCGTACCAGATAGTCACTCAAATCTACTTCTGAATAGCGGTGATTAGGTGAATTTAAGCCTACAAGCATTAAAAAGCCTGATGAAGATGCTTCTACAGATAAACCTTGTTGACGAACCACTTGCGGTAATCGTGCTTCAACCGCTTTAATTTTATTCTGTACATCGACTTGAGCCATATCGACATCAGTACCGGGTTTAAAAGTCGCGGTAATTTCAGCAGTACCAGATGAATCGGTTGTGGCGCTATAGTAGAGTAGGTTTTTTACTCCTGACATTTCCCGTTCAATGAGGGTAATCACACTATCATTAATAGTTTTTGGAGTAGCCCCCGGATAGCTTGCTGTAATGTTAACCTCAGGTGGTGCAACACTCGGAAAGCGGGCAATAGGTAACTTTGGAATACTGAGTACACCAAATAAAATAATAAAAATCGCAATGACCCATGCAAAAATAGGACGGCGAATAAAGAATTGAGACATCATTTCGTGTCTCCTTGCTTCGCCGTATTTTCTGCTGAAGCTGCTTTCCATACGGAAATCGCCAGCTTCTGGTTTGGCTGAATGCGCTCTATACCTTCAACAACAACTTTGTCGCCTGCTTTGAGCCCTTTATTGATGAGATAAAATTGCTCATATTGTTGCCCTAATTCTATAGCGCGAATGTCTGCACCACCTTTAGCATTTACCACGTAGACTTGCGGATCGCCGTTCATATTGCGCTGAATTGCTTGCTCTGGAACGAGTAAAGCCTGAGGAACCGAAGCACGTTCAATAGTGACGCGCACATACATACCCGGAAGTAATTTTCTTTCAGAGTTATTTACTTCAATACGAATGGTGACATCACCAGTTTCAGGGTCAACATTAATGTCTTCAAAAAGCATTTTTGCCGAGACGTTATAGGGTTGTCCTAAACTATTTAGAATCTGCACATCTTTTTGATTGTTAGCAGATAGCTCTCCACTTTGTAAAGCTGCCTGTAAACGCTCATATTCACCAATAGACTGTTTTACATCGACATACACACGATCAATTTGTTGAATTGTAGCCATAGTATTGCTATCACCTTGGCTAACTAATGCACCTTCAGTCACAAATGATTTACCAATACGTCCTGAAATCGGTGCTCGCACTGTCGCGTACCGTAAATTAAGATTTTGGCGAGCCAACAAAGCTTCCATTTGGGCAACATCTGCAATCGCTTGTCGATATTGCGCTTCGGCGTTACTCACTTCTTGCTTACTAATTGCGTTACTTGGTAAAAGTTGCTGATAGCGTTCGAGTTGTATTTTTAAACGATTTACTTCCGCTTCAGCTTTATTTAGCCCAGCTCGATTACTATTTACATCTGCCTCAAATGTCTCTGAGTTTATTTTATATAGCGGTTGCCCAGCTTTAACTTCACTACCTTGAGCAAATAAAACTTTTTCGATAATGCCACCAACTTGAGGGCGAATTTCGGCAGTCCTGAAAGCTTGAACGCGTGCAGGTAAGTTTTCGTTAAAATTAATCGGCTGCGGTTGAACTGAAATAACGGTAACTTTAGCTGTAGATACCTGTGTTTGATCACTTGCTTGTTCTGTCCCACAACCATGTAACACAAGACTGAAAGATAAAACGAATGGAACTAAAAAATGCTTTTGCACTTTTATAACACCTAATGGACTTCTAGATGCTGACATTATTTTTGATGTGTGTGTAACGAAAATCACGAATATATGGAAAAAGTGTGGAGATTTATCAAAAAATACGCGTATGATAAATCAAATTTTTCTCGCGTTTTATTCATATGTTCGAGCCAAGCTTTACGTTCAACTGTCAGGATAAGCTTATTCTTGTCGTAGAAGATGAATATGATATTGGCGATATTATTGAACATTATCTTAAGCGCGAAGGCATGCGTGTTGTACGGGCCATGAATGGTAAGCAGGCGATTGAAATACATGCAACGCAGCCCATTGATCTGGTCATACTCGATATCAAAATGCCCGAATTGAGTGGATGGGAAGTCCTGAATAAAATTCGGCAAAAAGCAGCTACACCTGTAATTATGCTGACTGCTTTAGATCAAGAAATCGATAAAGTCATGGCTTTACGAATTGGGGCGGATGATTTTGTAGTAAAACCATTTAACCCAAATGAAGTGGTCGCACGTGTGCAAGCGGTACTACGACGTACTCAACAAAATCAGCAAACGCCTAACCGGAACTTAATTTATAAAAATATTGAAGTGAATACAGAAATTCATACAGCCTATATTTATTCGGATGAAAAACAACAAGCACTTAATTTAACTCTGACTGAGTACAAAATTTTGTTGTTGATGTTACCTCACCCTCATAAAGTTTTTACCCGCTCTGAACTGATGAATCAATGCTTACCAGATCGAGATGCATTAGAACGCACGGTCGATAGCCACGTCAGTAAGCTACGAAAGAAAATAGAAGATCTGGGCTTACACAATATGCTCATTAACGTTCGTGGTGTAGGTTATAGGCTGGACAATCCTCATGAAAAATAAAACAGGCATTAGTAAACAACTTATTATTGCACTGAGCTTTACCAGTCTAAGTGTTACGTTGAGTTCGCTTATTTTAGGCTACGGCACCTATTATATTGCAATCGAAGTGGGTCTTATTTCTCTTGAAAAACTCAAAGAAAGTGATGAGTTTTTCCACTATTTAGATGGCATATGGTTATTTGCCGTGCTTCTGTTTGGTACAGCATTATCAATTATTTTAGGCATAAAGCTTGCTCAACGTTTTATTGTGCCTATTAATCTATTAGCAGATGCAGCAAAAAAAATTAGCCATGGGGATTTAACTGCACGAGTAGAAAAACCGACACATCATTCTTCTGAAATTGCTGAGCTCATGGATAATTTTAATGATATGGCTCAAAAGCTCGAAACCTCAGTTGAAAACGCTCATGTCTGGAATGCTGCAATTGCACATGAGTTACGAACTCCAGTCACTATTTTGCAGGGCAGGTTACAGGGGATTATTGATGGTGTTTTTGAAGCAGATCCTATCTTATTTAAAAATTTACTTAATCAAGTTGAAGGTCTGTCAAATTTAGTTGAAGACTTACGTACATTAAGCCTTTTTGAAAACCAACAACTCAGGCTTCATCTTGAAATTATTAATTTTAATGAAACTGCCCACAAAGTCGTGCACATGTTTCAAGAAAAATTAGAAAAAGCTCAGCTTGAAGTCATTTTTGACATTCAAGCGCCAGAAGTTAAGTGTGATCAAAGGCGAATAGAACAAGTTTTAATTGCTTTACTTGATAATGCTACCCGATATGCAAATCCAGGGCAGCTACTTGTTTCAACAAGACAAGACCAATCTAACTGGATTCTTGAAATAGAAGATGAAGGGCCGGGTATTTCAGCTGAGCATCGCAAAGATTTATTTAATCCTTTCTTTAGGTTAGAACAATCAAGAAATAAAGAGTTAGGCGGCACTGGCTTGGGTCTTTCAGTTGTACAAGCCCTTGTTATTGCCCATAAAGGTCAGGTCGATTATCTCAATCAACATTCACATAGCATTTTTAAAATAAGCATTCCGCAAGAATGATCGCTGTTGTGGCATCCCTTAACGCTTTAATGAAGAGAAATTGCATTTCTTGACTCGTGATTAACTCGAAAATAGGTTAGTTTATTTATAAAATTTTTAAGTAAATACTGATTTTTTATGATAATTGAGATAGAAACACATCCACTTGAACCATTTTTACCCAAAAATGCCCGTTTATTAATGTTAGGTAGTTTTCCACCACCGCGTAATAAATGGAAGATGGATTTTTACTATCCAAATTTCCAAAATGACATGTGGCGTATTTTCGGTTTAATTTTTTTTCAAGATAAAACCCACTTTTTAAGTGAAAACCAGAAAAATTTTAATGAAGAACGTATTCGAAATTTCTTGATTGAAACAGGTATTGCAATCTTTGATACGGCTTACCAAATTAAGCGATTGAAGGGGAATGCCGCAGATAAATTTCTTGAAATAGTAACGCCAACAGATCTTGCTGTGTTACTTCAGCAGATTCCGTTATGTCAAACCATCATGACTACAGGCGATAAAGCGACTGATACTTTAATTTCTATTTTACCGGAGCACACTGAAAAACCACTTATAGGAACATCTACATCAACTCGCTTTGCAGGGCGGGATATTAGTTTATACCGCTTACCATCCTCTTCTAGAGCTTATCCATTGGCATTAGAGAAAAAAGCAGAGGCTTATCAAAAATTCTTTAAAGAGATTGGTATCTTATAAATAAAATTGAAGTGTTGTTACATCATCCATTCAACTGGCAAATATGAAACGGCTTTAATCATTGTGCGTTGGAACAGACTCGTATCCGGGTCTTTTTCATATTCAATAACTTTTCCATTAGATTGATAATCTAACCAAATAATTTTTCCTTCACTATTTAACTTAAGCTGATAAGCAACTTGTGGTAAATGCTGATCAAGCATCACCGAAACTTGAGCCTGTAATTGACTCGATTCAATCACAAGCCCAACCTCAGTATTTAAATATGTCGAACGTGGATCAAAATTAAATGAACCAATAAATACTTTACCGTCTACGTCAAAAAACTTGGCATGTAAACTCGATTTATTTTTGCCTTTTGCAGGGATCACGCTTCCAGTCACAACTTCATACCATGTTCTACGTCTACGTTCTAAAAATGGCTTAAACTCAAATAGTTCTACACCACTTTTTAGCATTTCAACTCGATATTGACTATAAAATGCATGCACAATCGCCACGTCATTTGCAGCAAAAGAATTTGTTAAAACCCTGACTTTAACTCCTTGCACTTTTAGCTGTTTTAAATAATAAGCACCCTGTTGTGTGGGAACAAAATAAGCAGAAGCTAATTCTATATGCTGCTTTGGTTCACCCATAATCCTCATGACTTGCCCATAAAGCATCTCTTCTTTAGAGGCTATTCCTAAGATTTTTTTAGGTGAATCTGCAACAAAATACGCTTTTGACCATTGAATGGGATAGTGCTCTAAAAGTTCTTTTAAATAGCTTTGAGCATCGTAAAGCTTATCTTCGGTTTGAGTATGATTTTCACTTTCATGAATTAGATCATGATAGTGCTGTCGTAACGATTGTAGGTGGTGGACAGCACAAGTTCCGATAAGCTCAGTAGCATCTTGGCTTAGCTCGCTTTGCCAGAAATCATTAAAGACAGTCTGGGCATGCTGTACCGTATGTCCATAAAATAAAATATCTAAGTCAGTAAATTGAAACTTACTACTTGCATCAAAATATTCACTACTGATATTTCGACCACCTGTTACGGCAATCGCTCCATCTGCAATAATTAATTTATTATGCATGCGATGGTTTACTTTTTTGAAACGAAAAATATAGTCTAAAATTCTTAAATATCTAAATTTATATGGATTAAATAATCGAATTTCAAAATTAGGATGGTGGAGAAGGCTCCTGAGAACTCCATCAAGTTTTACTCCATTTTGATCATCGATGAGTAAGCGGATTTTTACGCCACGATCTGCCGCCGTTAGTAACTCATGCAGCATTAAGTTTCCAACAAAATCGTTTGTCCAAATATAATATTGTAAATCGATTTTTTCTTTTGCATTTCTAATGAGATACATGCGAGAAGCAATGCTAATAAAGGCATCATCTAATGCCACAAAAGCAGTTAATCCTTGTTCTGTTTTTTCTGTAGCTTGCTCATCATTCAACCAATTAAAGCTATTCGTCACTGTATCATTCTCATTAGGATCGTATGTATCTGTATAAGAGGGTAAATCAGTAAAGCCCCAAGCACTTGAAGCTATAGTACTGTAATGCTGGTATAGCTGATTGATCATGTAAGCATTTAATCTGCATCCAAGTTAAACCTATCAGAGCATTCTTATATTCAATTTATATGTCAAAATTCATATTAAACCTTATAAATGCATTGTGCCAAGCCTCAACGCTAGCAATTCCTTATTTTTATAGGTATTTCTAAGAAAACATAGCCTTTTAAATATATAAAGTTAAATTTAACCGTTTTAAACCTAATGCTATATTCAATATTATTTTTTAAGGATGCTCGAGATGAGTCATATGGGTTTTTGTCTATGTAATGAAGTAAGATTTTCAATTACCAACGAGATAGAGACTATCTATCACTGCCACTGTAGTCTCTGCCGAAAACAATCGGGAACGGGATCAAACGCGGCCACTTTGGTCGGTAAAGACAAATTTAAATGGTTATCAGGTTTAGAACTTATTCGTACTTATAAAAAGGAAACAGGTTTCACATCTTCATTTTGTAGTAAATGTGGATCGCCAGTACCCAACCTAGTTGGAAATACACATTTTATGTGGATACCATTAGGCTTATTAGATAAAGACATTGTTGTGCTAAAAAAACTTAATTTTTGCGTGTTTTCAAAGTCAAACTGGGCGAACACAATAGAGGCAGATGAATCTTATAACCAGCTTCCAACTTTAGATGAACTAAAAATATTTTTTGATTAGAATAATTTTCTCTAAAAAGAGACTTGCTTTGCGTTATCTTTAATTTTTAGGAATAGCTATGCTTTCAGATTTCACAAACACACATTAATTACAATTGGCAGTACAACAATTACATTAGAAAACATGATATCTATCATACTTCCTTAAAAGGCTGAGTGAGTAGCTAAACAATAAAAGGGAGAAAATAGAGATGCCACAATATTTAATCATCGCTGAGAATGTGTACAAAAAGATTGAGGACAAAAATTTATTTTCAGAAAGCTCAGCAGAGACCTTAAATCATTTGGTTGGTGTAATTCGTAAGGAAATTAAAGGAACCAAGTTTAAACTTAAATATAATTTTATAGATTTTGATGAGTGCTTAACCAAGCCGTTAGAAGAATGTGCAATTAAGTTGGATATGAGCCTCATGCCCAACCATAAAAATAAAGATGAATATATTCTTTGGCTCGCAGGTTTTATTGAAAGAATTACAACAGGAGGAGAGGCCAAGCTTCCACCGATCTCACAATTTATCCCTCCTGATTTTAAGTTTAACTATGAAGAACCTCCTAAAGTGTCCTCATCTACAGGTGATGATGGAGAGATGATTATTAATTATTTCAAGTCAGATGCCTTTACAAAAATTATAAAAGAAGAAAAATAAGTTTAAAAAAATATAGAAGTGATCGTCCACTACACTTCTATATATCGCTGTAAATTCAGCAACCGCCTTCTGGGGCGGTTTTTTAATAGTGATTTTTAAAATTTTCAATATTTAAAATAATATAGATCTTCTTAAATATAAATTTTTAGCTGGCTGTTAAAATACCTACCAATTTAATCGGAATAAAATTAAAACCAGATCACATTATTAAAACAATAAATAGTTATGATATTCATAATTTATCAATTAAAATTAAAAAACAGAAACAATCTTAATAAAAATTATAAATTTATTTTTACAACTACAATTTTATACTTATATTTTATAAATAATTAATAAGGAGATAAAAATGCCAAAATACTTATTATTAGCAGAAAAAATTAATAAAAATATTAAAAACAAACATTCAAGCAATTACTTTAAAGACTTAAATAATTTAATTATAGAAATTGAAAAAGCGATTGCCGGTACAGAATTAAAATTTTTATATAACTTTGTGAACTTCGAAGGGGCTGTTGTTAGTGTGCAAATTGAATTACTCATTAGAGTAGATATAAGCTTGATTCCAAAACATAAAAATGAAGATGAATTTATTTTATGGCTGGCAGATTTCATTGATCGAATCACCATAGACACCAGTAAAAAAGTCATTAAATAAAAAAGTTGCTCCTCGTAAGACAAGATTACTTAAATGTTAAACCGAGAGGAATAAGGTATTTAAGGCTCTTGTCTAGGTGCGGAATTCATATCATGTCGAACCCTGCTTATATTTTCATAAATGACTTTACGCATTCGGTTTACTGCACCTAGTGGCTTATGTGCAGGTAAGGCATGCCACGGCGTAAAAGACAAATTTTCACAGAACTTATTTTGCTCGGGCGTATCAAAATTCTGCTTTGGAATATGAATAGTCGCTACTTGATAAAAAGGAGCCGCTTTCTCATCCCATTCTGTCATCGAGTCTTCTACTAACATTTGACTTGAAGTTCGTGGCTGAATAAGGAATTCCATACAGGCGTCAGTTTGCTGTAAAGTATTTTTTAAAGCCTCTCTTAAAAAATCATGACTAGGATTTTTAGGTAGATTATTTGCTGTCACTGAGCAAGCACGTACCGAATATTTAACCGCTTGTCGATCATTACCCAGGCCTAACTGATAGGGAACCATAGACCAGTAACGTGCATAGAGTGGGTTTGCAATTTGTGAATTACGTGCTCCGAGTGCATTCATTGTTCCTTTAAAACCTAAGGCAAATGGAATATGAAGTTTTCTAATCATATTATGGCTATTCACATCATTTATAAAAGAAAGGTATCGTTTAGCATCATTCGCAAAAAAGACAGGGTGATTAATCATAATAAAATCTTGGGTAGTTGCTTGCTTTTCACTTTCTAAAATTTTCTCTCCAGATACACCTAAAAGTTTTATCGCTATGCCACGTGCATCTTTGTCAATGTCAGCACTAGAGGCGTCATTAGAAGCATTAGAAAAGCGAATCCATGCTTGATAACTTTGGTCTGGTATAAAAACGCCTTTAGCGAACTGAGCAGGTATATTTTTTGAGACATGAAATTCAGCTCGCACACACCCATGTGCTTTAGGATGCGCATCACGTAAAGCATTTCCCGCCGTATATTGTTCACGAATTGACTTTTCAATGACTTGAGCTATGTTCTGGGCTAATACTTCCTCATTAGGCTGTAGCTTTTCCCCTAAAACGGTATCAACTTCTGGATAAGCGATACTTTCTGAAGATATCTTTATTGGTATGGTTCTTTGGGAATGTAAAGTTTCACTACAACCTGTTAGTGCAAACACAAGAGGAGTAAATACAAACAACACCCTAAAATTTATAGGCTGCATAAAATTTGACATTTATTATCTCCTTAGGGCAAAAATATTTTAGGATAATATTAAGAATTCTTGTTTAAGTTTATTTTGAGCTTTATAAAAAATATTAACTGTAAATAATTTAAACGTCATTGTTACTTATCTGAACAATAAAATAAGAATTATTATTTAATATAAAACTTCTTAATACATTAAGAGAATGACGACATGATAACTAATCGACAAAATGTGCAAAATAATTCTAATTCATCACCTCATCCAATCACTCAAAATACACTTATTGATCGATTTAGCCCTATTTATTGGAGAATAGACGGCCCGCAAACGATGTCTTTTGCCATTACTAATTATGGAAATGGTTTTGAAGCATCTTTTAGGTCGCGCATGGCAAATGATTTGGTAGGAATTACGTGGGATTCTTATGACACTAAAGATCATAAATTTTTAGCTTATGAAACCAAATACAGCTATGCAGGGGTAATTTGGGACTTCGATATTGAATTGTCGGCTTCTATGCCTGTGCTTAACAATGCGAGTTTAACACCGACTTTAACGGTGTATTATAAAGACAATGGCATAGATAAAATTGCATATGTTGTCTTGTTTAACTACGCAAATAATCCTTCATCTCGCACGGCGCATATTCATATTAATTGGGATACGGTGAAAGCTGGTTTTTCTGCGACAGATAGCTTTCCTGTCACCAATATTCAGCGAATTTCATTTTCTGGTTTTACCAGTCAATATAATGGCCAATCAGCTACACCTTTAAGTCAGCCCCAAGATGGTTATATTCGACTAACCAACTCGGTTGTTATAGGAACAAATGCGAAGTTAAATTTGAGTCGTGTTGTTGTACCTCAGCACAATTATGGTATCTGTACCAGCTATGACGACCATTACGATTTAAACCCGCAGCGCCTAGTCAACAATATGGTCACTTTGGGATATCAAGGTTTGGTGAACCATTATTGTGGAATGTCGCATTATCCTGAAATGAAATGGAAAAGCGATATTAATAAATGGCAAATACCTGATACGTTGGTGACGGGCGAAGCTGTTGTTAACTCATGTACCCGTAAATGGCATGAGAAATATGCTCAGGCTTTGCATAACGCCAGTATGCAGCCCATCTTTGGGGTCAGCTTTGAAATGTATTCCTTGGGGGCCAATGAGTATTGGGCACAGCGTGACTGGAATAGCAATTTGGGTAAAACAGGCTACCAACCACCGAGCTATTTTTTTAGTTTAAGTGACCAAAATGCTTTGGCATATCTACATAAAGTCTTTATTGAGTTTGCAGATGCAATGGTTGTCGGGGGATGTGATGTAAACATGCAGATTGGTGAACCTTGGTGGTGGTACAACACTGACACGAATCTACCATGTGTGTATGACTATCCAACAAAACTGGCTTTTAATGCAGATACAGGTTTATATGCACCAGATTTAGGTACAATTTATGAGGCCATGAATAAAACAGGAACTCCTTATGATGAGTTTAAAACATGGCTTAGAAATAAATTAGGACAAACCTGTCAAAACATTCGTACCGTTATCAAAGCAAAATATTCAACAGCCAAAGTTAGCCCACTTATTTTCTTTCCTTCTATTCAATCGCCAATTCAGACACTAGCAACTTATATTAACTATCCAAGCACGCACTATTCATATCCTAATTTTGATTACATGATGACCGAAGCTTATGATTGGCTTTTAGAAGCTCGCTTAGATTTGGCACATCAAGCAGTTTCCCAAATACCAATACAAGGGCTAGGCTATCCTGCAAATAAAGTCATTTATTTATCAGGATTCGTTCCTGATGCATCTATTGCCTATATTTATGGGTTTGATAAAACCAAACCATATCGGACGCCCATTTGGCAACGAATTTTTGGTGACATGAAAAACAATGTTTCTCTGGGTTTAATGAAGCAATTTATCTGGGCATATCCACAAGTCATGTTTGATTCGATTACGATCGATACCACTCAAGCCCCAAATGGCTTCTTTGTTGAAAATACGCTTTATTCACCAATTAGTGATAACACACCATATCCACCAAATATTTACCTATAAGTAAACATAAACCGTTTATAAGATAAGTGATTTGATAGAAAACCTCTTCAAGTAAGAGGTTTTCTTCTTTTTGAAACATAGGCTTGCTTAGACGTACCTGACTGGCTATGCTGTGATGGATTGTCATGAAAGCCAATTTTAATTTAAGCAAAATTAATCTCTTGTATTACTGTTACATAATCTATTTTGCTCGACTATAAATACCGAATGATTTAAAGGAAACCCAAAGATGAAATCTCGTGCAGCTGTCGCCTTTGCCCCAGGAAAACCTTTAGAAATTGTTGAAGTTGATGTTGCACCACCTCAAGCTGGTGAAGTTTTAATAAAAATTACCCATACAGGGGTATGTCATACCGATGCTTTCACTCTATCAGGCGATGACCCAGAAGGTGTTTTCCCTGCAATTTTAGGTCATGAAGGTGCAGGTGTTGTGGTGGAAGTCGGTGAGGGCGTAACGAGCGTTCAACCAGGTGATCATGTTATTCCACTTTATACCGCTGAATGTAAAGAATGCTTATTTTGTAAATCTGGAAAAACCAACTTGTGTGTTGCAGTACGTGCAACACAAGGTAAAGGTGTAATGCCGGATGGAACCACGCGTTTTTCTTATAATGGCGAACCTATTTACCATTACATGGGTTGTTCAACATTTAGTGAATATACGGTAGTTGCAGAAGTATCTTTAGCTAAAATCAATCCTGAAGCGAATCACGAACAAGTTTGTTTACTTGGATGTGGCGTAACTACGGGTATTGGCGCCGTGCATAACACAGCTAAAGTACAAGAAGGTGACTCTGTTGCGGTATTTGGCTTAGGTGGTATTGGTTTGGCTGTTGTACAAGGTGCACGTCAGGCAAAAGCAGGGCGCATTATTGTAATCGACATGAATCCAGATAAATTTGAACTTGCTAAACAGTTTGGCGCTACAGATTTTTTAAACCCTAAAGATTATGATAAACCTATTCAGCAAGTCATTGTAGAAATGACAGGCTGGGGTGTAGACCACTCATTTGAATGTATTGGTAACGTCAATGTTATGCGTTCTGCTTTAGAGTGTGCACATCGTGGTTGGGGACAATCCGTTATTATTGGTGTTGCTGGTGCAGGTCAAGAAATTTCGACTCGTCCATTCCAGTTGGTTACTGGCCGTAAATGGTTAGGTACTGCTTTTGGTGGCGTAAAAGGCCGCTCACAACTTCCTAAAATGGTTGAAGATGCTATGAAAGGTGAAATTCAACTTGAGCCTTTTGTAACGCATACCATGCCTTTACAAGACATTAATACTGCTTTTGATTTAATGCATGAAGGTAAATCAATTCGTACTGTCATTCATTTTTAAACGAAATAAAAAAGGGCTGTGATTCAGCCCTTTTTTACAACTTATAGTTTTATATCTTAAATGGCATTACCGCACATATCAGTTGTACCCTGAGGATAGCTAAACTGTAGCTCATTACGGTCAGTAATCAGTTCATTAGACAACTCTTGCCCAAATAATTGATTAGAATATATTCCTATAGCACTTGCTACAGAAAAACGTATATTCTCAAGTGGAGCAGGTAAAGTAGATTGATACCCCTGATCAACACCATTTATAATAAAACCAACTTGCTTAGTGTTCTGATTAATATACATACCTAATCTTTGGTATCCATTTGAACTATTTGTCATGTTTTGACCTTTATAGTATGGATTATCAGGCCCGCCATTATCACTAAGTCGGTAGGCTACATAATAGTGCAATCTAGCAGGATTCTCACCAAAATCTGGATCATCCCCCCCCATATCAAACCAGTAGTTGGATCTAACTGTATAACCATTATTTGTTACGCCACTAAATCTAATGCTAGAGGAATAATAAGTAGAATTTCCAAGTGATGAGCTCCCAAGAGCTGATGTTGGAATCTTAAGCTCCATTTCAAATGCAATAATACCTGTGTGAGGTATTGTTAAATCTCCAATCTCATTAGTCGAATTAAGACCAGCTTTACTTGTAGCTGCATAATCTACATAGCCATACTCACTTTCTGATCGAGGCTCCACTTTAAAACCAAATTTTTGACCATTTATCAATGGAAATATTTTCGTAGGAAAATCAGGGTGTTCACTATTCCATAGATCGAAATCTTCTTGAGTCGCATCAAAATTGTATTGACAGACTGGGGCAGAAGTAAGGGAATTAGTTTGAGCTAAAAGTGTTTGAGGTATTAATTTTTCATTCTTTGCGGTTGATGAAATGGTTTTAGATGCTACTTTTTGACCAGATTCATTACGCGATACGGTACTCGTATTGTCAAAAGATACTTCATACATTGCCCAACATAATGTAATAGCGCTAACGGCAACTATGCCTATTTTTTTCATAAAATATTCCTATCGCGTTAAGTATTAAATTTTGAGAAAATATTGATAAAGTAAAACTTATTATTAATTTTTAAATATTTGAATTTATTAAGTTTATAAACTATTGAATATGATTAATCATATTCAATAGTTACAGTAGCCATTGCACGTACTTTACCAGCAGTCACTTTTGCTGCTGTTTGATAGTAGCGGGCAGTCATCGGTACGTTATATTGAAGTGTCTGGTTAGAAGACAATGTACCTAAGGCTAATTTGTCACCTTTTTTGATGACTTGATTTTTATTTTGGTAATTCCACAGTAGCTGCACGCCCACACCATTGGCTTTTTCAGAAGCAGCAGCTGTATTTGTTAAAACCTGATTGTTTGTGCCGTCTTGTGTAAAGTCGTAAGTTAAACTAATGAGGTTTTTCTCTTCGTAGCCAGTAGGGTTGATACCGCCATTACAGAGAATGTTCATATCAAAGGTTTGTTCACCTTGAGTAGAACCAACACCTTTGAAGCCAGCCTTTGTAACGGTTGGAAGCTGTACAACTTTGTTAATATTACCTTGGATTTCACATGAAGATGACGCAATGGTAATCGCATTAGCATTAACAGTACTTGTTAAAAAAGGTTGATTTGGAAAACCACGGATATAATAACTACTATATCTGCCTGGTACTAATGTTCCAGAACCTGTTTGAGGAGCAATTTTAATGATTTCAACAACAAAATAGCCATCTCCCAAGAAACGATTACCTGAGATTCCACCACGTTGATATGGGTAATAACCAGAAAAATTGGCATTATTCTCTGCTTCACGATAGAGGCGAATACCAATGCCGGGAATATTCGTGGTATAGATGCTATTGCCTAAAGAACTTAATGGATAAGCTTGAGTTAATTCCGCAACTGCTACATCACGGCTATCACAATTATTGGCTTGTGTCGTAGTCCGAGTAATAGGAAAAGTCGCTTTTCTTAAAATAGCACCGACTTGATCACTAGGGCGCACAACAACACGGCCCACCGCCATTAGCACATCATTTGCTTTATAGTTAACCATGGTACATGCAGCATTAGCCTCGCCATAAATGCCAAGGCCAGCAGTAAATAGAGCACCTGTTAATAATATTCTTTTCATTTGCAGACAGCCTCAGTCATTACCATGCTTTGTTGCTTATTTTGCAACTGATTACTGATGTTGTACTCAACTGAACAACGCTCATTGCTTTCATCGCCCCATTTCACATAGAGACGATCTTGAGCAAGTGGAGTACGTAAGTAAATCATACTACCTTGTGCAACAATACCGACAGCTTCATCTTTCTGATTAAAGACTTGAGCTGCAAACGGTAAACTGTTGCCATCAGCAGTTTTACTATTAATATAAACCGCATAACCAGTTTTAGTCGCAAAATCTACTTTAGCAATTGCACCAGCAAAAGGTGCTATACGTTGACTGGTTTCTTCAAGTTCTACTTCACTCGACATTTCTTGTGGGTCAAGGGTAATGTCATTAAGACGGTAAGGAGTTACATAAGGAACTACCGCATAACCTGCCTTATTCACGCTTAAACCAACGGCATTATTAACTTTTGCTCCAGCAGCCTCTGGTGCATGCACAAGTACCATAGTTTGGCCTTGCTCAGGTCCAAATAAAATACCTTCTGAATGCGCAACCACACTACCTGTTAAGCTAACCATTGCTTGTTGGTAAGAATCAGCCACACTATAAGAACCGCCAACAGTTGTATAGTTGGTACGATAACGACCATTTACGTTAAATGATGGATTCGCATAGTCCTGATGCGACATTGAAGCGCCGTAACTAAAGCGATCTCCAACCATTCCACTTGCACCAACAGTACGGCTGTCTTCAGAAGCAGTAACGTTGACGTTAACCGAATTCTTTTTGAAATCAATCGGGAACGATAATGTCATTAAATATTCAGTATCGTGTGTTTGATTCGTTGAACCATATTCAACTTTACGGTTAATTGCAGATAAACCATAAGTTAAGCCATGGAAATTATTACTATAACCAAGCTGGTATTGTTTAGTACTTTCGCTACGGTTCCAATAGTCAACCCACGAACCCACTACATAGAAGTTACCCCAACCTTCAGGTAATCCTTGGTTCAAGGTAATTTGGAATTCACTACGTTGACGACCAGCAGAGTAGGTATTAATACCTTTTTCTTCAAAATCACGGATCAGTAGAGCATCACGTAATTTATAGAAGTTTTCTGTCGAGTAACGATAAGCTGCTAGCGTTAAGTTTGTGTTGGTCGGAGTAATTAACTTACTATAACTTAAACGGAAACTTTGTCCCGATTGTGAAGACTGTTTTTCAAACTCAGCTTCAGAATGTGTAACGTCAAGTGCAATCGCACCAATTGGTGTAGCAAAAGCAGCACCCAATAATACAGCGGCATAATTTTCCGTTGCTTGTATACCGGTATAGCCTGTTAGGTAGTTATTAATACCTTGTTGGTATTTACCTTGAACAACCCAAGGATCGAGATCAATGTCTGGATCGCGGAACTGACCCACAGTTAAAGAATAACGGTTCATGCCAGGGCGTAACATCTGCACAACAGATGCGTAAGGCACAGCAAATTTCTGTATTTCACCGTTAGCTTCAATAACAGTAACTTCAATTTCACCACCAAAACCAGTAGGGTAAAGGTCATTAATTTCAAAGTTACCAGGTGCTACCGTTGTTTGATAGATAAGTTGGCCTTGTTGACGAACTTCAATTTTTGCATTGGTTTTTGCATTCCCACGAATACGCGGAGCATAGCCCAACATACTATTTGGCAACATTCGATCATCACTTGAGAAATCGATACCACGATAACCATATGAGTCAAATACTTCGCCGTTTGTAAAGCTATCCCCAAGTGTTAAAACACCACGATATTTCGGAAATGCGCGCTGTAAATATGTACTTGTTTCTTCATAACTTGACTTAGATTGATTTTCGGCAGGGGTATCTTGCCATTGCCACTGTCCATTATGACGTAATTGCCAACCACCTAAATTTAGTCCAGCAGTCACGCCCATAAATGCGTTTGTTGTTTCGCTTTGATCATTAGACTGAGTAAATGTTTTGTAAGCACTGCCGTTATAAGATAGAAAAGCAGCATTAATCCCACGATCCCATAAACTTGGGTCGACATAGCCTTGCGCATTTTTTTGCAAAGCAACTTGTGGAATCGAGATATCTACACGTAAACGAGAGTTATCAAACTCATAAAATGCATTTTCAACCCATTCTTCAATTTTATAACAACTACTATTTTCTTTTTGAAGAGGAGCATGCTGAGCTAAAATCTCTTGTTTTACACCATATTCAGCAAGAGTATTTCCAGTAAAGCAGGTTACAGCATTTTTATTTGATTCTAATGCTTTAAAAAACATACGACGTTTGCCAAACCATTGGCCATTTACATAAACGTCAACATTATATTCACCTGGTAAAACAGGATTACCGTATTTAAAACGAGAAATATCAACTTTTTGAGCATCACCAATTAAAAAAGCAGAATCAAATTCAGCTTCTACAGGAGCACTCGCGACTGTTTCTTCAGCGTGCACGAATACAGGCATTGTCATTGTGACAACACCAGAAGCCAAGTAGTAACAAATATGGCGTTTTAATAATTTATAAGATTCTTGCCTTTTTTTTGGCATAGCTAAGTCCGCCTACTCACATAATAGGTGCTTAAATTTATTAAAAAGATAAATCTGATTACTGAAGTTTTATTTGGTGTTCGACTCGACCACCATAGTCATTGACATTCATAAAACTCATATCTTGAAGATTGCCATTCTTAAGCTGAACAGATTCTTCAGAAAAAGGTTTAATCATTAAACCTTGAGGTAATAAATCAACTTTTTTATCACCTGCCTTTTGGTAAACAGAAGTCATTGTGATATGAAAAGGAGTTGGATTTTTTACCGTTAAATTTTGACCAGATTTAACCCATTGAAGCTTATCAGCTGCTAAATTCACGTCGTCTTTAATCGAAGCTGGACGATAGAAGAATTTAATACGTGAGCGAATTGCTAATTGCAGAAAGTTATCAGGCGTCGTATTTTCAGTTTTTGAAGTTGGTCGTGGAGGAATATCCAAAACATTTAACCACAAAACTGTTTCTTGCTTTTGATTTAGCTGAGAAGCAGTTGGTAAAGCAGTAATACGAAGGGTCTGACTTTTTGTAGCTTCAACACGAGAAATAGGAGGAGCAATCATAAAAGGTACTTTAGACTGATCCGGAGTACTTTTTGTGTCGCCTTCATCAAGCCATGCTTGGACGAGTGCTGGTTTTGAACCGTTATTGCTAACTTGTAGCGTAACTTCTCTAGCATCCGACGGATAAATTACACGAGTGCCATGGATTACAATTTCTGCTTGAGTAGCAGGTGCTACAACTGTTGAAGCAAATGCTAAACCTAACAAAAAATTATAACTGTTCAATTTCATTTCAGAATTCTCAACCAAGAAAGATTCGGGAAAGCGCCACAAAAAGAGGGTTTCTATGCGGACATAGAAACCCCACTATCAATAATTATTGATAGATAATTGTGTATTGAACAGAAGTGTTTACTTTACCAGCTGTAGAAGCACCAGTAGCATAGTATTCAGCATAGTAGTTAAGGTCAGCGCTACCAGCTGCAGCTACGTCAACCCATTGAGAGTTAGCTTGAGCACCGTTTGCACCAGCAGCAAGAACTGGGATGAAGTTGTTGTTGCTACCTAAAAGTTGAACGTTAACGTTTTTAGCACCAGTAGCGTCTTTATTAAGTAAACGACCAGTATTAAAGTCAACATTTGCACCTGGTTCGAAGTAAGTAGCTACTTTACCTTCAGAACAGTTAGCTAATTTGATTTGGAAAGGAGTACGACCAGCAACATCCCCAGCAACAGCTAAAGTTTGTTTAGAAACAGTTGGAAGAGTAACTGTGAAGTCTTTACCAGCTGGAGTAACGATGTCACAAGTTTTGTCTGTAACTAAACCATTAATTGTAATTGTACCATCAGCAGCTTGAGCATTCGCAATTCCTACAACTGAAAGAGCAGCAATCAAAGCAAGTTTTTTCATAGTGTTTTCTCAAAAGTCTGGATAAAAGTTTATTCCTTACTTTTCCAGTGTTTGACATCTTGAAAAGTAATGTAACAATACTAACACTTTCTAAACAAAATGCAAACTACATCACATTATTTTTTCATAATAATAATTGCATCACACTAAAAACAAATGCTTAAAAGCTACCTTTTACAGTCTATATATCTGTTTATTAATATTTTTTATTTTTTCAAAAAAGCGGAACCGCAGAGATAAGCAAGTTACATAAGAACACTATGTAAATAGAAAAGAATTAAACAATTTATGTGAAAAAGAAGCTTAAATTCTTACAATACAATTATATAGAATAAATTATGCACATGTATATAGAGAAAACATACAAATAGTCATTTTTTTATAAAAAAGAGTGACTCATCCTTTAAATCATCAAAATGTGCGATGAGTTCGACAAATCACTCTTTTAATCATGCTTATTGTAGGAATAGCCTCAAATACTATGCCTATAAGTTAATGATAGTTGATAACCACGACTTTGTGATTAGAACCTATGCTTTCAATGCTAGTGTCCATTTTCTCAGTATGTTGAGCTAAGTTAGAAAGACTACTTTTGTTTAAATATTCACTATCAAGTTTAATATTTAAATTATTTACCTCAACACATTCTATCTCGCTATGTTCTGTTGAACATGTATCTTCAACAATATTTCCTCTTATCATTATTGTGTTATTTGCATAACAAAATAATGGGGAAGTGGAAAGCACCATCAGAATAAGAAGTTTAAATATATTATTTTTCATTTTATATGCCTATTTATAAAATAGTTTATATCTATTTGATACAATATTTTTAATTTAAAAACAATAATTAAGTTTAAATGAAGAAAAAATATTAATTTTGACGTGACGAAAATCACATTAAATGTTTTAAATAATGTAATAGTTAGAATTTTAAAAACATATTAAGAAACATAATAATTACAATATTTTAAAAATTGTTTATTTTAATTCAAGTTATTGATATTTATAAGATAAACTAAAACAAAGCAATAGGATAAAATTAAAAGAATTGATAATATATAATTAAACATTTAATAAATATGTAATTTATTTTTGTGATTTTAGTATTTACATTGCAAGATAATTACAGAGAAAAAAGATACTAATTTTATTTAAAATGTGATTTATTTAACCTTTTATTTATAAATTAAAAAATAAATTCACTTTATTTATTAAATACAATTATCACACCACCAATAAGTTGAAATTCATCACACATTTTAAATATATTGAGGCACAAAAGATAATTTTAGTTTTTAAAAGTTTTTGCAACAATTTAAGCGTGTACGATCTTTTTAAGATCAAATTATATAAAGTAGAAATATGAATTATAGAAAACATAGTAATATTTAAACTTGATGAAAATTATCTTTTAATTGAGTTTTATAAATATTATTTGATTGCTGAAAAATTTATTCTAGAAAAAATATCTTAAGAAAGTAACTAAGAGCATTATCTACAAGATCTAATACAGAAGATACCATCTGTAGACTCAGCTCTACTCCAGCAATAAATACTCAACTTTCAAACAGAACGAGTTCTAGGGTGGCTGATTGCATGATTCTGCATTTTGTAAGTTGTATCTGTCGGAGGTAAGTGTTGATAAAACAACACTGACATTGAAAAATGATGAAATACAAACATTTCCACCCCCAATGTTTTTGCATAAATTATTGAAAATAAAAAACAAATTAAATTGGCATAAAAGCTGCTCAATGTGACTGATGAAAGTGGAATTATCCTAAGGAATCCGTATGTCACTTGTAGTAGATAAAAAAGAAAATTCTAAAGAATTTGTAAAAAACATCCTGTCTGAAATTTGGGTTACTCGATGTCCTGTACCCACAGCAACAGGTATTTCCTTAAAGCGCGGCACTCTGGTTAAAAAATTTGAAAAGCACGGCATTGATGTTGCTGTATTGCAAGATGCGCGTAAGGGTTTGTCGGTTCATCATTTTGATCATCAATTACCCGCCTTATTCCGAGAAGGTGGAAATGTACCTGCATTAGCAGCACGTTCAGAAGGTGCGCCAAGCCGACTCATTGGATTGACTTGGATTGATGAGTGGCAAGTCATTATTGTTCGACCTGATTCAAACATTAGCCAGCCAGAACACCTAAAAAATGTGAAAGTAGCGTTACCAGAATATGCCGACAAACGTGCTGGTAGTATTTTTAGAGCCATGTCATTGCAAGGTATTCGTGGCGCGTTACAACTTGCCAACCTCACTTTCCGAGATGTCAATTTTATTGAAGTACCTGAGCGTGCAGGGCCTAAAGAGAATCGTGATGCGAGTACGTATTGGTCAGGCCTTGATGCATTAATCACAGGTGAAGTTGACGCCGTTTATGTAAAAGGAGCTTCTGCTGTTGAAGCTGCAACTAAACGCGGCCTTAAAGTTGGGATTGATTTAGATAAATTTGAAGATGTGACTTCTCGTGTAAATAACGGAACGCCTCGTCCAATCACAGTCCATGAAGATTTATTAGAAGATCACTTTGATGTTGTCGTTGATTTTCTTGAAGAGTTATTTGATACGGCGGATTGGGCACAAGATCATTTAGATGAAGTGTTGGTGATTCTTGAAGATGAAACGATTGCAGGGGCAGAGAGTGTTGCGACAGCCTATCGAAATAATTTTCATAAGTCTTTACATCCATCATTAAATGAAGAGCGTTTAGAACTTTTAAGACAACAAAAAGATTTCCTTTGGTTACATGGCTTTTTAGAGCGAGATGTCGATATTGAAACATGGGTTGATCATCGTCCTTTGCTCGAAGTTTTAAAGCGCCGTCAAAATAAAAAATTTTAAGAGGATTTGATCATGACAACACTTACTCAAACGCCATTGTCTCGTGAACTCAATGACTTTATCGAATTGAATCGTGAAAAAGCTGAATTTGCTTTTGAAGTGTTCCGTGAAACAGGAACAATCACAGCAAATGGAACGGTTAATTTTGTAGAACGTGGGCCTGAAAATACCTTAGTCACTTTTAACTATGCAGGGCCGTGGTCTAAAGATAAAAAAAGCAAAGTGCTTGTGGAGACAATTGATGGTGAAGTTTTATTGGGGAGAAAAAGTGCGGGTGGGCGCTATAACAAGCTTTTTCGAGAGCATGCAGATGTCACCACAATATCTCATGTACACGCGCCGAATTTAGGGGCTTGGGCGCAAACCCATCGTACTTTACCGATTCGTTATGTGCCTGTGCAGCGTTTCCATTTATTTAAAGAGTTGCCGATTTACATTGATCGCCGTCAGGCAGAAGTCGATTTCATTTTAGATCAACTCAAAATTGATATTGAGTATCGGGCCATCTTAGAAGCCAACGGTGGTGCAACCGTATGGGGTCGTCAAGGTCTACAGGAAACAGCTGAATTTATCTTGTTGTTAGAAGAAGGTGCTCAAATTCAGCTTCTCGCAGAATTAGTAGGCGGTAGCCGAGAATACGGGCAAGGGGTTTTACATCAGCAATGGAAAATGAGCGGTTTGACTGAAAAAGCAAAATCTCTTGGATTGCTCCCCCTCAATTAGATAAAGATTTAAAAAATAAAGATCGAGAATATTATGGCTGTAAAACTTTTATGGTATCTCACGTCTCCAGATGGGCCATATCCTTGGTTGGAATCTGGGCGGTGGGATACCGATTATGAACACTTGCAACAGATTGCGATTACCGCAGATCGACTTGGTTTTTTCGGTTCACTCATGGGTACAAGTGAGTATGAAACACTTGCTGTTGCTGCAAGTTTAATTCCATTTACTGAACGTTTAAAGTTTCTGGTTGCCCAACATCCCGGAGAAGTCCAGCCAGCAGTTTTGGCAAAATATGCTCAAACTTTTGACGCATTTTCTAAAGGGCGTTTGCTATTTAATGTCGTCAATGGAAATGATAAGGGTTTAGCAGCTTTAGGTATTCACTATACTCATGATGAGCGTTATGACTTTAGTAAAGAATATTGGAATGCATTTCAGCAAAACTATGTAGGTGATACATCTGGGTTTGAAGGGGAGTTTATTCAAATTGCTCCGCGCTTGGAAGGTGGATCTCCAATGTCAAAATGGCGTGGCCCCACTCAAGAACAGGGTGTTCCTTTGTGGGGAGCTGGAACTTCAGCGAAAGGCGTTCAGCACTCTGTTGAATTGTTAGATGTGTATTTAAGTTTTGCGAATACGCCGCCATTACTTGGAGAAAAGTTTAGCAAGGTTGCGGCTGAGGCTGAAAAAATTGGCCGAACTTTAGAATTTGGTACTCGATTACAAATTATTGTTCGGGAAACAGAAGAAGAAGCTTGGCAATATGCTCAGTCGTTACTTGACAAGATTGATGTAAATTATGCAATCGAAGCTGTTAAACGACAGCTTCCTCCAAATGAAACTTTTGAGAGTTATCAAAGTAACAATCCATCTATTCAAAAAAATTTAGAACAATTACGTCGAGGTATTTTACCTCGAGCTAAAGATTTTGAAATTTATCCTAATGTTTGGACTGGGCCATCTTTATTTGGTTTCGATATTTTAAACCCAGCGGCGGGGACTGCCTTGGTCGGTAGTGCTGAAAATATTGCCAAACGAATTAAAGAATACGAAAGCTATGGCGTATCAGCCTTTATCTTGTCTGGTTTCCCTTTAATTGGAGAAGCCTATCGGGTAGCAGATTTATTATTTCCATTATTGGAACTCGATCACGGTTTTGAGTTACCTAAGCTCAATAAAAATTCATCCATTGATTCCCTTTTGAATCAAGAAGTCGTGGTTTAAGGGAGAAGGCATGAATAAAATTACACGTAGAGAACTGATTAAACAGACTGGATTAGGTGTCGGCGCTTTTGCTGCAATCAGCCTTATCGGGTGCTCTAAACCAGACTCATCGTCTGAGAGTGCTACTGCTGGTATAGCCCAAAATGATACGCCGAAAAAAGGTGGCGTTATCAAAATTGGGGTAATCAATGGTAATCAAGCTGGCAATTTAGATGCACATAAACCTATTGGTATGTCCAGTGCGTTCAGAGGTTGGCCTTTGTATGCAAAATTATGGGAATGGGGCAGAGATATTCAGCCAAAACTCGCTCTTGCTGAATTTGCTGAACCGAATAATGACGGAACGAAATGGACGATTCGCTTAAAAAAAGGACTTGAATTTCACCACGGTAAAACCATTACTGCCGATGACGTTATTTTTTCTTTACGCCGTTTGACTGACCCCAAGCTCGCTTCTCCATTTGCAGCCTATCTTTATTCTTTGCAACGAGATGCAATTAAAAAATGCGATGAATACACCGTTGAAATTCCTTTTACTCAAGGGAAAGGATTGGTTGCTTTACCAGAAGCATGGATGAGCTGGGGTGGCATTGTTCCTACAGATTATGACCCAGTTAAAAATGTCGTGGGGGCTGGACCCTTTAAGCTTGAAAGTTTTACACCGGGTCAACGTTCACGCTTTGTTCGTTTTGAAAATTACTGGAAAGAAAACCAGCCTTACGCCGATGCAATAGAAATCATTGATTTTAAAGATCAGACAGGGCGTCTTGCTGCCTTGCAATCAGGTCAAATTGATATTGCGTCTGGTGTAAGTGCTGAGCATATTGCTTTAATTCAAGCCAATAAACGACTAAATCTGGTTTCATCTGAAACAGATGCTTGGCAATCATTTGATATGAATACGTCTAAAGCACCGTTCAATGACCCACGAGTGCGACAAGCTTTTCGATTGATTGCTAATAGAGACGATTTGGTGAAACGCGCTTTGGCTGGTCAAGGGCGAGTTGCAAATGACCTTTATTCATTTAGTGATCCTGTATATGACCATAGCATTGCTCAGCGCAAGCAAGATTTAAATAAAGCTAAAGCTTTACTCAAAGAAGCTGGTTTTAATAACAATTTAACTATCGATTTATATACAGGCCCAGATAGCAATGCGGCATTGGTTTTTGCTCAGCATGCTGCTCAGGCTGGAGTCATCGTTAATGTTAAACAGGTTGAGGCTGCTACCTTTGCTGATGCTGTAAAACAAGATTGGGCATTTAGTACCGGTTCGAACGTTTCGCGTCCTTTCTTATTAACAGTCTTGCAAATTGATGGGCCGGGTGCGGCAAATAATAAAACTCGTTTTAAGAATGAGCGCTTTACCGAATTAGTGCATGCGGCATTGCAACAACCCGATTTGGAAAAACGCAAAGTTCTTGTTCATGAAGCACAGCATATTCAGCATCAGCAAGGCGGTTTACTCATTTGGGGCTTTAATAATGTACTTGATGCACATTCGAGCCAAATTGGTGGTGTAATACCTGATCGCACTGGCTTTGCTGCGTGGCGTACAGATGAATTCTGGCGTAGAGGGTAACCGATATGACAATTCAATCCAGCAAAATAGAGGCATCAATCCAACATCCGACAATCGCCAAGTCATTTGAATTGCCTGCGTGGTTACCTTGGTTTTTGACACGTTTGGTATCAGGGGCATTGGTTGTTTTTGTTATTAGCCTCATTGTGTTTATTGCTACACAGGCACTTCCATCGGATCCGGCTCGCGTCATTTTAGGTCCAGAAGCACCTGAAGCCACGGTTCAAATACTTCGTGAACAATTAGGCTTGAATGATCCGATATTGGTTCAATACTGGCATTGGTTAAGTCAATTATTACAAGGTAATTTTGGACGCTCGATTGACTCCAATGTGCCTGTTTTACAAATTATTCAGAATTATTTTGGTAATACAGTTGCACTCACGAGCCTCGTTATTGTCCTTACTGTACCGCTTTCAGTCGTGCTGGGTGTGTGGCTATCGCTCCGCCGTGACAGCAAGTTAGATCGGATTATTGTCTCCAGTTCGATTCTGTTTAAAGCAGTGCCGGGGTTTGTGATTGCGATTTGGTTAATGATGTTTTTTTCAACATCGGTTTTACACATATTACCAGCAGCATCGTTATTGATTCCTAATGAGTCACCTTATAGCCAACTAGAATTTTTAATTTTACCAATTTTAACTTTAGCTTTATCACTCATTCCATATCTGATGCGTTTAGTGCGTGGTTCTATGATTGATGCGCTAGAGTCGGAATATGTGACCTCTGCACGACTGCGTGGTATTCCTGAGCGACGGATCATCTGGAAACATGTTTTACCAAATGCCTTAGTTCCGGTTGTGCAGGGAACAGCATTGACCATCCGAGTTTTGCTAAGTGGTGCTTTAATTATTGAGGTGGTTTTCAGTTATCCCGGTATTGGTAATGCGCTCAATGCAGCAATCGAAATGAGGGATATTCCGACCATTCAAGCGATTGTTTTATTGCTCACCATTTGTGTGGTGGTCGTTAATTTAATTGCAGATTTAATCACGACTTTACTTACACCCAAAATACGAACTGCAAAAAGACATAAAGCACGTTCGCCGGGACGACGTCAGGCGTTACGTTTATGGAAGTCTGGCCGGCCAATTACAGTAAAACCTGTCGACCGTCGCAATGCTTTAAAGAATATTCAGCAAGGAGGTGGCAAATGAGCTCACTTCACTGGTATCAAAGAAACTTTTTTCAAACATTAATTCGTGAAAGACAAGTACGTTTTGGATTTGTAGTCACTGCTTTGGTTTTGATTTTTGCACTGGTTGGCCCGTTATTTGTTCCATTTGAGCCTACTGCTTTGGTCGGCATGACTTATGGCTCACCTGAAGGACGTTCATTTTTAGGTTATGACTATATTGGACATGATGTTTGGTCTCGTGTACTTGCTGGCGGTGCTTCTATTATTTGGATGACACTGGCTGCTAGTTTAGTTGCATTAATTATTGGTTCTAGTTTAGGCATATTCGCTGCTTTTGCCCGAAACAAGATTGATCAGTTTGTAACTTGGCTGACTGATGTTTTTATGGCCTTTCCCGATCTCATTTTAGTCTTGCTTATTGTTTCGATGTTAGGTCGGCAACCTTGGCTAATTGTTTTAACGGTTTCAATTGCTTTTATTCCCGGAGTCGTACGTCTTGCACGAAGCGTTGCACTTAATTTAGTGGAACAGGAATATATCGAAGCTGCCCGAATTCTTGGTTATTCAAAAACCTATATTTTATTTCGTGAAATCTTACCCAATATGTTGACGCCGTTATTAATTCATCTGGGGGTGATGCTGACTTGGGCGGTGGGTATGTTATCGGGTTTGGCTTTTCTTGGTTATGGGGTGGCGCCTCCAGCAGCAGACTGGGGACTCATGATTAATGAGAACCGTGCGGGTTTATTAGTTCAACCATGGGCTGTGTTTGCTCCTGTCATTTTAATTGCTTTGTTTGCGCTCGGAACGAATGTATTGGCTGAGGGTGTTGGACGTGCAGCAGCTCGGATTGAGGAAAAATAAGCATGGCAGATACATTTAAAAATACAGTATTGACCGTAACAGGTTTAACAGTTGCATTAGTAAACACAGGCAATCACATCGTTTCTAATATTTCATTTAGCTTAAAAGAAGGTGAGGTTCTAGGGCTGGTCGGAGAAAGTGGTTCGGGTAAAACGACATTATCGAGCGCCTTATTGGGCTATGCACGGCATGGTGCCAAGATTATTCAGGGCATAATTGAGTTAGATGATCAAAATATTCTCAGTCTTGATGATCATGCTTTACGTCAGGTTCGTGGTCATAATATTAGTCATGTCGCTCAAGATCCTGGAACAGCACTCAACCCCGCATTAAGTATTGGCCAACATTTATTTGAATTATTAGAAGTCCATCAGGCACAGTTATCGAGCGCTGAAAGATACCAGAAGGTTACCAAAATTTTAGATGAAGTGGGTTTGCCACATGATGATGTTTTTCTAAAGCGTTATCCTCATCAGCTTTCTGGTGGTCAACAACAACGAATTTTATTGGCCTTGGCATTCTTGCTACAGCCACGTTTAATTGTTTTGGATGAGCCAACCACCGCATTAGATGTAACGACACAGACCTTGGTGCTAAATATCATTCGTAAATTATGTCGGGAATATAACGTTGCCGCTATTTATGTATCGCATGATTTAACGGTGGTGAAAGATATTGCAGATCGTGTGATTGTTCTGTATTCAGGGCAAATTGCTGAAGATGCAGTATTAACTCAATTATTTGAAACACCAAAACATCCTTATACACAAGGTTTACTCAACGCCATTCCTGATGTGGCTATTCGTAAATATTTATCTCCAATTGAAGGTCATGCTCCTTCACCAAATGAGCGTCCAGCAGGGTGTGCATTTGCTGCACGTTGTACTTTCGCTACCGAAATATGTCGCCAAAAACAACCCGAATTAACTCAATTAAAAGATGAGTTTGACCCGCATTTTGTTGCTTGTCACCATTCAGATGAAGTCTGTGTGATTAATTTTAAAGAAATTGATCATCCGGTACGTGAATTAGAAAGTGACACAGAAGCACTGTTAAAAGTTGAACATATTAATGCTTGGTATGGGCAGCAACAGGCACTTTTTGATATCTCGTTTCAATTAAAAAAAGGCGAATGTTTAGCATTGGTCGGCGAGTCGGGGTCGGGTAAAACCACGCTATCCCGTGTTATTGCTGGGTTGAATGAAAATGCAGATGGACAAATTACATTAGCAGATGAAGTCTTGTCATTGCGTGGACAACAGCGTCATTTGCAGCAGCGACATAAACTACAATATATCTTTCAGAACCCTTATAAAGCCTTAAATCCAGCGCATACGATTGGTCAGACATTAATTAAGGTCGTGCAGCATTTCTTTGGAACATCTCGACAAGAAGCCATAGAAAAAGTCACGCAGGTACTTAAACAAGTCTCTCTGCCTATACAAGTTCAAGAACTCTATCCTAGAGATTTATCGGGTGGGGAGCGACAACGTGTGGCTATCGCGCGAGCTTTACTGTGCCAACCTGATGTTTTGATTTGTGATGAGATTACCTCTGCTTTGGATGTTTCAGTTCAGGCATCTATTTTAAAACTGCTACAAGACCTTCAGCAGCAAGGTGTGACCTTACTATTTGTGACCCATAACCTAGGGGTTGTTCGTGCAATCGCCGATCGGGTCGCCGTATTAAAAAATGGACATATTGTTGAATACGGTGAAACAGACCAAGTGCTCAGTCATCCTCAACATATATATACCAAAACTTTGCTTACACATGCGCCAAGCTTGTTTAAAAACAACGTGCTTGAAGTTAGCGCATAAAAAAGAATAGATTTTCCGGAGTTAAAAATGAACGATATTAACCAACGCAGTTTTTTAGAATTAGGTAGCGTAAGACATATTCAAAGTGAGCAAGAAGCACTTGAGATTGCAAAAGAGGTGGCAAATCAACTGAATCAATTTGCTCGAGACCCGAGTTATAACAAAACGGTGCCTTATGATCAGGCTCGCTTAATTTCAGAAGCTGGTTTAACTGCGATTATTGTACCCAAGCAATTTGGGGGCTTAGGCGCCAGTATTTCAACATTGGTGAATGTGGTCAAAATTATTTCATCCGCCGATGGTGGTGTAGGTCAGTTATTGCAGATTCACTTCACCATGTTTCGAGGAATTTTAACGGGCTATGACGATGAAATCCGTGATCAATTACTTGCCGATGTATTAAGTGGAAAACGTTTGGGAAATGCACTTGCAGAAGTGGGAGGCAAAGATAAGTTTCAGCATAAAACACGCGTAGAACGAAATGCGGAAGGGCAATTAATTTTAAACGGTAGTAAGTTTTATTCTACGGGTTCTTTACTCGCAGAATGGATTTCTTTATTTGCTGGTAGTGATGATGGACCAGTCTCGATTTTAATTCATCGAGATACGCAGGGAGTAGAGTTGCTTGATGACTGGGATGCGATGGGACAAAATAATAGTGTCAGCGGTACGGTTAATTTTAAAGATGTGGTTGTTGATGAACGTTATGTTGCCAAGCGAAATACAGGTGGTTTAGGCACGGTTTTACGTACGGGTCTCACTTGGCCTCAAATTTTACACGCTGCAATGGACACAGGAATTGCCAAAGGTGCGTTACAAGGCGGGATTGATTATTTACAACATCATGCTCGACCTTGGGTGGAAAGTGGAGTCGATTCACCTACACATGAATCTCATATCATTAAACAAATTGGTGAGTTTGCTGTTTTGGTCCGTTCGGCTGAAGCATTGTTGGATCGTTCGGCACAGATTTTTGAACAGCATTTGGCAAATGTAGAAGATGAAGACTTACAAACTGAACTGATTTTATCGGTTGCTGCTACACGAAGTCAGTCTGATCATGCATCTTTAAAAATTTCGAGTGAAATTTTTGGATTACTCGGGTCAAGTTCAACCTTATCGAAATGGAACCTAGATCGTTTCTGGCGTAATGCACGAACCCACACCACGCATGATCCAATTCGTTGGAGGCTATATCATGTTGGAAATTATTATTTAAATAATATTCCACCAGGAGAATACAACTCAGTGCTTCTGAAGAAGCAGGCGGAAAATGTGACTAAATTTAATAAATAACCCGAGTTCGAAAGTAAATATGATACTCGGAAACGTCATCTGCAACCTGCATGGTTTAAACAAGAGACTGTTTCTACGAGAGGTTTTAATAAATCCAAGAAAAGAACAGGTTTTGCAGATGACAATGCCTTTGGTTACTTTGGGCGAAACCAAAGTAACTCCAGCTGAAAGCTAATCCTAAAATTGAATAAAACTCGATAAGACTCCGTTAAAATAATTGTTATTAAAGAGATTAACATTACCGATGCCAACTACTACGATAGTTTATGGTTACTTGAATTTGGATGTTAAAAATAAAAAAGGTTGTCATCAAGACAACCTTTTTGCTTTTGTACTGTTAAGCCACTTGAGCTTGAATAGAAATATCCTGTGCCAGCCATTCACGAACATTAATTTGTGCAGGAATAAAGTCCCAGCGATAGAGAAAGTCACTCAGGTCTTGTAAGGCAATAATAGAAGTCTCATTAAAGTTAGTGTTCAGTTTTAGATGAGCATTTTCCCCATAAGCTGCATGAACCCATTGCTCACTACTATTACATTCTTTTGCTAGATAACGATGGGTTTCATCGGCGTGTGCATGTGCCCATTGTTCTGCTTGTAAAACAGCATCGACAATCGATTGTGCTTGCTCTGGATAGTGCGTTAGAAAATCTTCATCGACAGTGAGCGTTCTTGGTGTGCCATTATTGGAGCGTAGAATAGGGTCTGGATGTGAACCAATATCAATAATAGTATGAAGTGCAAAATCATGAGCGATTTGCGCAGCGTGAGCACCTTTTAGAAAAATGGCATCGACATCGCCTTTAATTAATGCCACGATCTCTGCACTTGCATTGATTTTATTGCGATTGCCATAAAAACTAGAATCATTTTCTTCTGGCTGTTGTTGCTGTGCTGTTAAAATATCTGCTCGTAAACAATCAACTAATTCAAGATCGCTCACTTCCAGATTTACTGTTTTTAAGGCATTTTCTAACCCACGAATAGCCTGTGCACGTGAGAAATCAATAATTGCATCTTGATTCAATGGAATTCCAAAACGTTTGCCTTTTAAGTCGGCAACAGTTTTGATGTTTGAATCATAGCGTGTTAACAACAATTGAACTTCATCAGCCCAAGATAAGCCAATCACTTTAGTTTTTTGACCAGATGCATATGCCCAGATTGCAGGAATACTGCCGCCATGTCGAACTGAGTTGGCAAGGGTATGGTTGAAATGAGAGTTGCGAATATCTTTGGAATTTGATTCTCGAATTGATTTGATTTCAATCTGTTGTTCACTGAACCTTTCTTTGAGCCAACCTTTTTGAATTGAAATGCCTAGGCCTGTTGGTACAGGGCAGCGAGTATACCAAAGTGTGTTTAATGGTTGAGTTTGAAGTGTTGTCATCGTGACATCCTTTTGTGGTTTTTATGCTTTAAAGCAAAATTGATGCCACTCAATAATTTATTGATATTTAATGATTATTTTTGATATCGTTTTTTATGATGTTGATATATCAAATTTTGTTGCGATTACAGCAAATCAATTGCGCTAGTGTTTTAAAATCAACACCCCCATAAATAGTGAACTATAAAATTAATATAAAACAATAATTTAAAATCTTTTTAGAGATCATTAATTTGGCATGAATCTCGCAATAAAACGGAATCTTAAATTTTTACTATCTTTTATGTTTAAAAATTATCCATTATTACGAAGTTTGGCTTTATACCGTTTTATGCCATTTCGCTTCTTATTGACGGCGACCTTATTTGTGATTGCAAATATAGGGTTAGCACTCCAACAATATTCAATCGGACATGCGATTGATACTTTAAAACACAGTGAGCGAGAAACCTTATTTCAACATGCTATTTCTGATCCTTTAAATCCTTGGTTTTGGTTCATTCTACTTGCGAGTATTGCTGGTATTAGGGCTGTTATTCAGTATTTGGCAGGGCTAAGTGCTTTAAGCATTGGTCAGCAATTACTAAGTATTTTGAGAGAAAGAATCTTTAGCCAAGTGCAGCATTTAGATGTTTCATGGCACTGGAAACATGGGTTAGGAGAGGTGCTATCTCGAACAACACGTGATTCAGATAAATTAAAAGAAGCTCTTATTAATTTTTGGCGACAAGTGTTTGAATCAAGTCTTGTTGTGTCGGTAACCATTGGACTCTTGTGTTGGTATCATCCTTGGCTTGGAGTAGTCCCTTTATTATTTATTTTTCTAGGGCTGTGGGTCCTCTTTAAACTGACCAATCAATTGGTGGCGCTAGATCACCAAGTCGCATCTGCCTACGAAAAAGTCAGCGATACCTTAGCAGAAAGCGTGAATGGAGTTCGGGTAGTCAAAGCGTTCCAACTCGAAGAGAAACTTTTACAGCGCTTTAATCATGCCGTAGATCTATTTATTCATCACTCTATTCAAACCATAAGCACAAGTGCAAAACGCTTGCCCATTCCTCAAGTGATTATTGCGTGTTCTTATTTATGGGTGATTGGCTTTGGTGCTTATTTAATTGGCCAAAATGAGTTACAGGTGGGGCAATTTGTAGCTGCGATACTCATGGCAAATTTATTGGTGTTTCGTATTGAAAGCATTGGTCAGGTCTTACAAATTTTTGCTGATGCTCGCTCTTCGGCAACAAGAATATGGCAAATGCTTGATGAAAAGTCTGTAATTGAAGATCAACCACACCCTTTGCCGTTGCAATGGAGTGATGGGTTAAATATTAGATTAGAAAATGTAAGCTTTCAGGATAAAACTACACAAAAGTTTATTTTAAAGCAGTGTCATGTTGAATTTCGTGCAGGTGAAATCGTCACTGTTGTAGGTAAAACTGGCTCAGGTAAAACTACTTTGATGAATTTACTCAATCGGTTTATTGACCCAACAGAAGGGCAAGTCCTGATTGGTTCTGAGCAACAGGGATGGATCAATATCAAAGATTTAAGCCTATTTGAATTACGCCATTTGGTTCAGATTATTCCCCAAGAAAATTTCTTTTTCAGTGGAACATTGGCAGATAACCTAAGAATTGCTAAGCAAGATGCAACTGAGCAAGAGATGCGAGATGCTTTACATTTAGCGTCTGCATCCGAATTATTACAACGGCTTGATGATGGATTAAACACTTTGATTGGAGATAAAGGCGTTACTTTATCTGGAGGACAAAAACAGCGGATTGCATTGGCTCGTTCTATCTTAAAAAACTCGCCAATTTTAGCCCTAGATGACTCAACCAGTGCTTTGGATTCGACCACAGAAAAACAGGTTTTACAGCGTCTATCAGCGCTTTCTGATATGGGAAATCATTTTAAGAAAACCATTATTATCAACTCAAATAAACAAACCACGATTGCTTTATCTGACCGAATTATTGTTATAGATCAAGGGCAAATTATTGCTCAGGGAACACATAATGAATTAGTACAAAGTTGTTCATTCTATCGAGAGTTGATGGGTTTTGAGTTGCCACAACAGGAGCTTGAAGCATGAATACAAGTGTTAAAAATTTCCGTCCGTTCGCCAAATCAGCCGATCTACAAATTGAAGAAAATTTGGCAAAGACCTCAATTCATAGAGGAATGTTAACAAAACTTATTCCTTTAATTTATCCCATTCGTTACTTGCTGCTTGCTTTGATTGCAGTAGAAATTTTGCAAGTATTAAGTATCTTTGTTCGACCGTGGGCCGTTAAATACATTTTAGATTCAGGCTTTCAGCAAATTGCTGGGAAAATGGTGCTGCATCAGCCCGTTTTATTGATTGCGATTAGCATTTTAACGTTGAGTTGGATTTGCCGTTTTACTTTAGCGGGGGTATCAAAATATCTTTCAGGCCGAGCAGCTTTAAAAGTTATTAATGGTTTAAGACGTACTTTGTTCCAGCATATTCAAAGTTTAAACATTGGCTATTTTGACCGTACCAAAGCTGGCAGAATTATTTCAAGGGCAGATCGTGACGTTGATACTTTAGAGCCTGTTTTAATACAAGGACCACCAGAATTACTTTCAGCGATTTTGCGTTGTGGTCTGGCTTCAGTTCTTCTTTGGCATATTTATCCACCATTTTTCTGGTGCTTATTTGCGACGCTACCCATTTTATTTGGGATGACAGCCTTTTTTAAAAAATCATCGCAAAAACACTGGGGAAGAGTTGCCGAAGAACGTAGTCGATTTACTGCCCATTTGGTTGAAACTGTAAATGGCGCAAAAATCATTCAGCAGTTAAATTACACCGAAACAAATCAATCCCGTTATCAGGATTTATTAAAAGATTTTAATAGCTCTATTATTTATGGCAGTAAACGGACCAGTTGGTTTGCACCCTTTACAGGACTACTTTCGACTGTAGCCACTGCCGGATTTATTGTGATTGGTAGTTATGCCTATAGTGGTGGAATGATTAGTATTGGTCAGTTCGCCGAAAGTATTTTCTATGTGTTTTTATTCTTAGCTCCGTTACAGGAACTTACCGATTTATTTGAACGCTATGCAAATGGTGCCGCATGTGCACAACGTATATTTTTACTTTTAGATACGCAATCTAGCATTCAAGAACAACCGAATGCTGTGAAGCTTGAACAGTTGAATGGTCATATTCGATTTCAGGGGGTAAATTTTGCTTATACCCATAAGCCCGTTTTACAAAATTTTAATTTAGAGATTGAAGCTGGAAAAATAATAGCGATTGTAGGGCCAACAGGACATGGGAAAAGTACGATTGTTCAGTTGTTAACGAGGTTTTATGAACCTCAGCAGGGCGGAATTTTTCTAGATCGTTACCCCATCCAAAATATTCATCTTGCCAGTTTGAGGCAGCATGTGAGTATTGTTTTACAAGATAATATTTTATTTAGTGGAACAATTTTAGATAACTTGCGTCTAGTTCAACCTAATGTTTCAGATCAGGTGCTTATCGCGGCAATTGAAGACTTGGGGGCAGATGAAATTTTGCAACAACTTCCACAAGGGTATTTCACTGAGGTAGGAACCCTCGGTAAAAACCTAAGTCATGGGCAAAGACAGCTGGTTTGTTTGGTTCGTGCATATTTAGCAAATCCTAAAATATTAATCTTAGATGAAGCTACTTCTGCAATCGATATCTATACCGAGCAAAAAATACAATATGCACTCAGACGCTTATGCCAGAATCGAACATGTATTGTTATTGCACATCGGCTAAGTACGATTCGTGAGGCCGATAAAATTGTGGTGATCGAAAACGGTCATGTTGTAGAGCAAGGTTCACATGAACAGTTAATACAGCAAGAAACAGCATATTTTCAGTTATATCAGTCGTATCTTCAAAATCAACTGGTCTAAACATCTTCGAAATTTAAAACTGTAGTTTTATAAACATTTTTTTGAATCATTGTTTAAATTTAAACAATGATTCTTTTATTTTAATTAATTAACCAATTGATAATAAATAATTAAATTATTGGCATTGGCTTTGCTATATCAGTCTAGATCGTTAAGGAAGCTCATATGCGTACATATTTTTCTCAATTTATTATTCAGTCCTCACTTTTTGCACTGAGTGCACTTACTGCTTCAATTGCTTTGGCAAACGACCAAAAGAATTTGTCAGAGAAAGAGGATGTCATCACATTACAATCTGTCGTTGTCACCGGCTCTAGACGAGCCATTAGTAGTTCTCTCGATGCACCTGCACCCGTTGATATTTTAACTGCTAAAAATTTACAAGAGACTGGTGCAACTGATCTTGCAGCAGCATTAACACGGTTGTCTCCTTCGGTGACGTTACCGAGTTCTCCTGCGGGTGGATTTGGCGCATCGGTTCCACCAAGTATTGCGCTAAGAGGATTATCTGCGGATCAAACTCTAATTTTAATTAATGGAAAACGTCGTCATACATCAGCATATTTCACCCGCCAAGCCTATGCAGGTGGAAGAGGCGCAGCGGTAACTGACCTAAGTTTAATTCCAGTGAGCGCGATTGAGCGTATAGAAATCTTGCGGGATGGTGCTGCCGCACAATATGGGTCAGATGCTATTGCCGGCGTCGTTAATATTATTTTGAAATCACGAGATCATGGAGGTGGGGTAAGCTATCAAACGGGTGGCTACACTCAAGGAGATGGTGAACAACATAAAGTTAATCTTTGGAAAGGTTTTGCATTACCTAACGATGGTGCTTTGACTATTGCATTAGATTTAGGCAAGCGTGAAGCTGCAAGTAACACGGCGCCAGATACACGAACTTTTTATGATGGTTCAACCAAGGCTCAATATACAGAACAAAATACACCCTATAGAACATGGAAATTTGGTTCACCCGAACAAAAAGATCAAATCAATGTAACGGCGAATTTAGATTTACCTTTGACGAATGACGTTGCACTTTATGGTTTTAGTAGTTATGGACATCGTAAAACAATAGGGGAAAACTTTTATGAGCCCCCAACAACCAAAACAGTACTGAATCAATCCAGCTATTTTAAAGAACGTTATCCAGATGGACGCTCGCCATTGAGCTTAGTCACTGTAGATGATTTTGCAACGACAGTTGGAGTTAAAAAAGGAGAGCAGAAGTCAGGTAAATATGATCTTTATGCGACCTATGGGCAAAATAAAGTGAGTACCGAACAAGGTAACGGTATTAACCCAAGCTACGGCTCAAATTCTCCTTCAAACTATGACTTGGGCGAAAATATTTTTTCGCAATTAAATACAGGGCTAGATTATAGCCGTGATATTGCAATTGACTGGTTAGCAAGCCCACTCACGTTATCTACAGGGGTTTTATATCGTTGGGAGCAATATAAGCAAAATGCTGGTGATCCAATTGCCTATACCCGAGGCCCATATTTCAATCCAAGCACAACTTTAGGAGTTGGAGTTCCGGGGATATATGCTGGAATTACAGACCAAGATGAACGAAAAATTAGTCGTGATGTTTATGGTGTCTATCTAGATTTAGAAGCAGATATTATTAAAAACTTGAATGTGGGTGCCGCTGTTCGAAGTGAAAAATATTCAGACTTTGGTTCGACCACAAACGGAAAATTATTCGCCAAATATGATGTATCACCTAAATTTACGGTACGTGGCTCAGTAAATACAGGCTATAGAGCGCCGTCATTGGCACAGCAGGGGTATTCGGCTTATAGCGTACAAACAGTGCAGACCCCTTCAGGTTGGCAAGATGTTCAACAAAGAACTTTAGTTGCAGGAAGTGAGGCAGCTTTACTGATTGGTGGAACTTCTCTTAAACCTGAGAAATCGACGAATTATTCTTTAGGTTTTGTTTGGAAACCTATTGCCAATACATCGGCAACTTTAGACCTTTATCAAATTGATATTAAAAATCGTATTTTGCTTTCAGACAATATTACTGGAAGCGTAATTACCAATGCTTTTGCTAATACAGCGTATTCAAACATTGCCAATGTGGCGTTCTTTAATAATTTACTAGATACACGTACCCAAGGCGTAGAGCTCGCGCTTAAACATGATTTAAACCTTGAACAATATGGCAAGTTAAATCTGAATCTAGGTCTGGCATATAACAAAAATCAAATTACAGAAACAAGAGATTCTATTACCGCAAAAGGTGATCGAATTCCTGTTTCAAGCATTGCAGGACGAAATACACAAAGCCTTATTGAGTCTGCTGCACCAAAGACAAAGCTAACGCTTGGCGCACTTTGGTCAAATCAAGCGTGGAGCGTGAATACAGCAATCCGCCGTTACGATAAATGGACCACTTTAAATAATACCAATACTGCACTAGATCAAACCTTTGATCCTCAGTGGATTGCAGATTTGGATATTGGCTACAAAGCGGATGCATTCGTGAAAGGCCTGAAATTCAATTTAGGGGCGATCAATTTATTTAATAGCCATCCTGATCAAGCGAAAGATTCTTCGGTCGGCAACATCGTCAAATATAGTTTTAATGCGCCTGAAGGAGCATTTGGAACATATTTATATGGCCGCGTAAGTTACGAATTTTAAATCAAAAATGATGAAACAAATTTTAAGGTAAATGACAATGCAACATACTTTTTTATCAACGTTATGCAAGTTTTCTTTAATCACAACGGTTTTAACTTCGAGTTGTTTGGCAAACGCTCAACAAGCTCCAGCGCCTGAAGATAAATATGGAGATGGCCGAGTTTCTGAGTTTTACACATGGAAATCAGCTATTCCAAATCAAGCTGGAAAATTATTAAAAACAGAGGCTATTCATAATCCCTATATTCGTTTGGCAAATGACAGTCAGGCTATTCGGATTCTCTACAGTTCTACCAGTGGTAAAGATAGCAAAACACCTATTGTGGTTTCAGGAAGTATTCACTTACCAAAAGGAACGCCTCCTAAAGAGGGTTGGCCAGTGGTGTTATGGGCACATGGTACGGTCGGTTTAGCCGACGCTTGTGCGCCGTCTTGGAGTGGGCGATCATACCGAGACGTACAATATTTAAACCGTTGGCTTAAAGAAGGATTTGCCGTCGTTGCCACAGATTACGAAGGTTTAGGTGTTGCAGGACCGCATTTGTTAATTAATAACCCAATGCTGGCTTATAGTATTTTAGATAGTGGTAGAGCTGCTCTAAAAGCAAAATTACCACTTGCAAATAATTTTGTGATTGTTGGTCAATCTCAAGGAGGCGCTGGGGCTGTTGCGGCTTCTTCCTATTCGGCAACCTACGCACCTGACTTAAATATTAAAGGTTCAATTGGTACAGGCGTGATTTATCAAGATCCTGAAGCGACGCCTGAAAAAAATCAGTTGAAGTTAAATCCTTACGAAGTCAGCCCATCACTGGCTTATGGCATCTATAGTTTTTTAGTGACACAAAGTTTATATCCAGAAATTAAAACAGAAGATATTTTCACTTCTGAAGCAGCTCCTTTAGTGGAACAAGCAAGAAATGCCTGCTTAACAAGTTTTATGGGAGATATTCAAACCGCAGGGCTTTCGCCAGCACAAGCATATAAACCTAATCCGCCTGCAAGCTATAAAAAGCTGCAAGAGAAACAGTCGAATGATTACGGTTATTATCCTACATTAAAAATCAGTCACCCATTGTTTATTGGAACAGGGGCAAATGACCGAACACCAGATGCCCGTTCTCAAATGAAACTGGTGGCTGATGCTTGTAAAGCTGGTACAGTTGTCGAAGGCCATTTGTATCATGGCTTAGGCCATAGCGAAACTGTTAATGCCTCATTAAAAGATTCAATTCCGTTTGCTAAAAAAGTGATTGCAGGAGAGAAAATTCAGGCTGTTTGTAAACCTGACTTGCAATAAAAGATGGACTAAAGATTTTCTCACTAGGGAAAATCTTTATTTTAAAAAGCCGCTCTTCAAAGATATTGAATGAGCGGCTTTTTGATTTAAATGTTTAAGCAATTTGTTTTAATCTTTTGGCTGCCTCTTCACGTACAGCTGGGATTATATAACGACCATAATCGACCGTATCATAGATCGGATCGTAGCCTCGATTTAAAAAAGTCGTCACCCCTAAATCTACATAATCGAGTAATGAGGAAATAATAGTGTCTGGCGTACCAACTAGGGCAGTCGTATCGCCATAAGCTCCTACAGCAGTTGCAGTTGGCATCCATAATGCTCGGTCATGTCGATCACCTTGCTGGGCTGCTGCCAATAAGCGCTGTGAACCAATGCCTTTGATTTTATGTCCTGATAATGTGCCGTTATTTTGAAAAGTCGGATTATTTTGAATGTCTGCAAGAATCTGTTCTGCTCGTTGCCAAGCAAGTTCTTCAGTTGCACCAATAATAAGACGTACAGATAAGCTAACAGGAGGCTGGGGTTTATTGGCTTTTTCTGCTGCGAGCTTCAATTTAGTAATTTGCTCTTTTACTCCAGCCAGTGGTTCACCCCATAGTGAATAGAGATCTGCATGGCGAACTGCAATATCATAAGCGATGTCTGATGAGCCACCGAATGAAATCGGGATTGTACCGTTGACTGGCTTTAACGGGCAAAAAGCATTATCTAACTTAAAGTATTTACCTTCATAGCTAATCGGTTGATCGCTTTTCCAAAGTTTCTGGATGATATCTAGATATTCACCCGTCCGCTCATAGCGCTGAACTTTATCAACAATATAATCGCCCTCTTGAGGCTCAGCTGTAATTCCCGTAATCGCATGTAAACGGATTCTTCCACCACCTGTAGTATGGTCAAGCGTAGCAAAAGAACGTGCAGCTAGATTTGGAGTGACGAGTGCAGGACGATGAGCAATCATAAATCCAAGACGTTGTGTATGTTGGGCGAGGTATGCCGCAATTTGTGCACTGTCTGGACTGCTTGGTCCACTAGCAATTAAGACTTTATCAAAACCAGCATATTCATGTGCCCGTGCGTGGTAACGTAAATATTCGAGGTCAATTTTATGACCAATTCGTGTTCCTTTGGTTTCAGACCATTGGTTATGAAAAACCATACCAACAAATTCGATGCTCATTATTAAACCTATTTTGTGGATTTTAAATGAATGAGCAAGATAAATGCCAAGCTTTATGCCTATATAAATCAAATGTTGTAGTGATTTATAATTATTTTAATGTTTGGATTTAATCAAAAAGACAACATTGTGTTTAAGAAGCAACATATCACAAAAAAAGAATTGTGTTGATTTTTAATTTATAAGAGAAAATATTCTTAAAATAAAATAGGTGAATTTTGGATTAAATATCTTTATTTATTATTTATTAAAAAACACCCTGAAATGTAATATAGCCTTTTAGAATGCTTATATCATAAGTTTTATGGGGCAATTATGAAGACCTTTTTAGATAATGATTATAAAGTAATTACTTTGCCTGATAATGGTGTTCCTGTAAAACCAATAAGAGCAAAAGCAATTATCTTTTCAGATCAAAACTCCCGTAAATTATTAAATCAAGTGGAAACAATTGCTCCAAGCTCTGCCAGCGTCATCATTCAAGGTGAATCTGGAACAGGTAAAGAGTTAATTGCGCGTGAAATTCATTTGAAAAGTGATCGTAAAAATAAGCCTTTTCTTGCAGTCAATTGTGGTGCTTTAGTCGAGACACTTGCTGAGTCTGAACTGTTTGGTTATGAAGCTGGGGCTTTTACGGGTGCAAATAAAACACGAGCTGGTATTTTTGAAACGGCGGATGGTGGCACTTTATTTTTAGATGAGGTAGGTGAGTTACCACTATCCTTACAAGTTAAGCTGTTAAGGGTATTGCAAGAAAAAGAAGTGGTACGTGTGGGGGGGCGAAAACCGATCCCAATTAATGTCCGTATTTTGTCGGGGACGCACGTCGATTTACGTAAAGCTGTAGCAGAAAACAAGTTCCGTCTAGATTTATATTATCGCTTGAATGTAGTTGTGCTTAATATTTTGCCATTGCGTGAACGTAAAGGAGATATTTTACCTCTGGTTGATTTCTTCTTAAGTTCATACTCTCAGAAGCTCATTACCACTAAACCAAATATTAGTGATAGAGCAAGAAATGCGCTGCTGAACTATAGCTGGCCAGGCAACATTCGTGAGCTAGAAAACAATATCCATTATGCTTTGCTCGTAAGTGGCGGTAAAACAATTGATCTTGAGCACTTAAGATTTTCTGAGGAAACGGGTTCCGCCGTGTTACCCGATAATGATCTTATTCAAGAGTTTGAGAATATCTTAAAGCGTTTATTTCAGGAGTATGATGGAGAAGCGTGGCATATTATTGAGGATAAAATTGTAAATACTGCATTTTCAAGTTGCTGGAATAATCAGGTCAAGACCGCAAAAATGTTAGGTCTATCTCGTAATGTTTTGCGTAATCTTCTATCAAGATATAACTTACTACCTAATAAGAATGAAAATGAAATCGCTTAATGATTTTACATAGGAAAAACATCCATTTTTTAATGGATGTTTTTTTGCGTTGTGAATTTTGTGACCCATAAACCCAATTCAAAAAGCAGCCACATTGGGACTGCAAGAGCAAGCATGCTAAAAACATCAGGAGGGGTAATAAACATAGCAATAAAAAAGAAGAATACAATGATGTGTTTGCGATGTGCTTCTAGCTGTTGAATAGAAATAAGGCCAATAAAAATAAGAATATAAGTTAAAACTGGAATTTGAAATGCTAGACCAAAAGCCAGAAACAGCTTTAAACAAAAATCCAGATAGCTATTGATATCCGTCATAGGTAACACATTATCGGGCGATGCCAATACGAAGAACTTTAAAGCAAGTGGCAAAATTAAAGTATAGGCAAACACAATTCCTAAATAAAATAAAAGGTTACTCGAAAGCACGAGTGCTATACCGAACCTTTTTTCTTTTTGATAAAGTGCGGGAGCAACAAATTGCCAAAATTGATAAAGAATAAAGGGAATACTTAATAAAATCGCAAAATAAATATTGAGTTTAAATGGTGCTAAAAATGTACTCATGACATCTGTTGCAATCATGGTGGAGTTGCTAGGAAGCAATGAAATTAAAGGGTGAGCAAGAAAATGGTAGTTCTTCTGAGCAAGCGGCAATAACAGTAAAAAAATCGCTAAAACTGCACCAATGCTATAGATCAGCCGTTTTCTTAATTCTTTTAAATGTTCGCTATATTTCATTTCAGTGAGACTTTCACTGACAATCTGTTCCGTCATGCGGCTTGGTCCTCACTGAATTTATTGGCTGTTTTAAAATGAGCTAAAAATGGTGTTTTTAACTCATCATGTGATCCTAAGTAGACATAATCATTGATGCGCCGTGCTTTGGTTTTTTGTTCAATAGAAACAGATGTTTGTACATTTTCAATTTCTTGTTGCATGAGTTGGAGTTGTTGTTTGAGCTGCTCTTCATTTTGTTTTATTTTTTGCAGCTCTTCTTGCATGACTCTTTTAAGCTCGATTAGGTCAAGTTCGTTTTCAATATCATTTTGAATTTTACTAATTTGGTTTTTAACTGCTCTATATTTTAGGAGGACTGATCTTAACGTGTGAGGAAGTTTTTCAGGCCCTAAAATAATAAGCGCAATAATTGCAAAAGCTAATAACTCTCCAAAACTGATATTAAACATAATAATAAATCACTCATATTTTATTTTGTTTTTCATTATGTGATTCGAGTGGACTGATATCTTTGTACTGCTGGTTTTGCAATAATTTTTGATCCTCAGAATTAACCGAGTCTTTAAAATCTTTAATTGCACCACCTAAGTCCTTACCTAGATTTTTTAACTTTGAAGTTCCAAATAATAAAATAACAATCACTGCGAACAGTAAAATATGCCAAATAGATAAACCCATTTTCTCTATCCTATATTAATTAAATGTAAATAATATTAATATCACGATATTATATTTTTTCTAAATCATATTAATATCGATCAATATTCAAATTAATTATGCTGTGTGATCTAGCATATTAAGTGCCTGATTGCGAAAACCAAATAGAAGTTCACTTTCTTTATGTCGAGGATGTGTCAATGGAACTTGAATAATTTCTTTAATTTTTCCTGGTCGGGCCGACATTACAATCACACGGTCTCCGAGATAGACAGCTTCTTCAATATCATGGGTGACTAAAATCATGGTGATTTTTTCGTGTTGCCAGATACGCTGAAGTTCAGCTTGTAAGTGACTCCGTGTGATGGCATCTAAAGCACCAAAAGGCTCATCCAAAAGTAAAATATCGGGTTTATTGACGAGTCCACGGGCAATTGCAACACGTTGTGCCATGCCACCCGAAAGCTCATGTGGATACGCCTTTTCAAAACCCTTCAGCCCGACAATTTCTATATGTTCATTTACCCGTAAATTTCTCTCTTCACGGGTGAGTGGAGTCTCTTCAAGTGCTAAATGGATATTTTCAAAAACAGTAAGCCATGGAAGTAATCGGTGTTCTTGAAAGATAAGGCCTCGTTTTAAATCTGTACCTTTTATCTGAGTTTGATTCAGTAAAATTTCACCGTCATAGTCTTGATCTAATCCAGCAATGAGGCGTAGTAGTGTTGATTTTCCACAGCCACTACTACCAACAATCGAGATAAATTCGCCTTGGTCAATGTTGAGATTAATACCATCTAAAACGGTCAAAGTATTTTGATCACGCTGAAAAGATTTATTGAGTTTTTTAATTGAAAGTAGAGAGAAAGACATATTAATTCCCGATGTTATTTTTTAAATTAAAGATTAGGCACGCCATTGCAGTAGGTGCTTTGAAATAAGATGAATACTTGCAGTCATGAAAGCTCCACACAGGGTCACCGTGATCGCGCAAACCAACAGAATATCCATTTCAGCATTAATCTCAGCTTTCATCATTAAGTTGCCGAGTCCGGCACCGGCATTGAATAGCAACTCACTTGCTGTCGTGGTGATCCAAGTAAATGGCACGGCTAAATTTAAACCAGTTAAAATATGGGGTAGGGCTTGCGGGATACGTATTTTTTTAAATTTGCGCCAGAATGAAAATTGATAAATACGTGCGATTTCCTCGTATTTTGCATCATTGTGGCTGAGGCCCTGAAACGTATTGATCACTAATGGAAAAAATGAAGCAAGCGCGATGATAAAGATTTTTGCTTCTTCTCCATTGCCAAACCATAAGGCAATTAAGGGTGTTAAACCCAGTAACGGAACTTGTCGAATACTGTTAAATAGTGGAGAAACTAAAGCATTTAAAACTTTTGAATAGGCAAGCAAAGTACCTAAAATTAAGCCGCTTATCGAACCTAAGATGAATCCTATTCCAGCTTTTTTAAGGCTTCCCCACGTGTTTAGCCACAATTCACCTGTTTCCAGCAATTTAATAAATGCGAAATAAATGTTTTGCAAGGGAACAAATGCATAGGCATGACTGGCACCTAAGCTTGAGTTGTATTGCCATAAGCCTAATAACAATAATGGTAGTACCAAGCCTTGTACTAAAATGATTGGCCGTTGCCATGTCTGTTTTAAAGTAAATGAACGCTGAGACATTATTTATTTCTCCCTCGAACTGAGCGCAGGTGAGGTAAAGCGTTGTTCGACTAAACGTAAAACTTTATCCAAACCAAAGCCCACTAGGCCTGTGATAAACACACCGACCATCACAACATCTAAGCGCAACATTTGACGTCCTAGTTCCATCATTTGCCCAATACCCGTTCCAGCTGCCAATAGTTCAACGGCAACTAAAATCAACCATGCACGACCAAGCGCAATTCGTAGCCCACCAATTAACGGCGGGAGTATGGATGGAAGAATAATAAGCCTGAGCCAAGCACGTGTTTTAAGCTGGTAGATTTGTCCTAGTTCAATATATTTTTTGGGAATATTTTTGACTGCATCGGCCGTTGCTAACGCTATTGGAAAAAAGCAGGCTTTAATAATCAGTAAAATTTTAAATAACTCCCCAATCCCAAAAATTAAAATAAAAATAGGGATGAGGACAAAGATCGGAATTTGATAAAAAACGTTAAATAAAATATAGGTGTAATTGCGAAATAGAGTATTTGCCCCATAAGCAATACCAAAAGCAATTGCACTGATTGCTGCGATAGAAAATCCCAAAAACAGACGAGAAAGACTATCTTTGAGATGCATTTGAAGCTCACCACTTTGTAACAACGCAATGAAAGTATTCCAGACAGTTTTAGGCGGCACCAAAATTTGGGTTGGGAAAATCTGTAAAGAACTGATCAACTGCCAAATGAGTAATACTAATAAGGGTGAAATCACAGAGAGCAGCCCATACACCTTTTTAGAAGAAAATTTCTTACCGAGTGGGGTTTTAAATAAAACGTTATTTTGCTCAATAAGTGGCTTTACTAGTATTTTCATTGTCTAGTTTCCCTGCTTATTTGAAGCATGATTCGCCTGTAAATTTTGAATCGCTTGACGTGTGAATTGCGGATTCAACAGCTCATCTGCTTTAATTGGTTTTTGAATAAGCTGATTTTTCACAGCGTGATCAATAACTTTTGAATAATGCTGTTTCAGGAAGTCGACTTGATAGTTAGGTGACCAGTCTTGTTGCCACGTGCTTGCCGTGTTCTGGCTTTCACGTTGAATCACACTAAGAGGTTGGCCAAACTTAGTTTGACTTTGCTGAAACTCATCTTGATGGTGGGCAATCCAGTCCATTGCGCGTACTGTCGCATCAGCAAGTAATTGTGTGGTATCTGGATGTTGCTCAATATAACTTTTGCTACCCCAGAGTTCGGCACGCATTTTCCAGTCTGCTGGCAAAGATTGTGATGACCAAATAATTTTACCCAGATGGCGATCTTGTAAAGTAAGCGCATCGCTTAAGGTAAAAAAGGCATCTACGCTTTTGGCAGATAAAGCGGCAGCCCCAGCTTGCGGGTTTAAATTCACAATTTGAAAGTCTTTTAAGCTTAATCCTTTACTTTGTATGAGTTGTCCAAAGTTAATTTCCCACGGACGACCACGATGTAATGCAATTTTTTTACCTTTTAATTCTTCAATAGATTTAATAGGTGAATTTTCTGGAACAATAAGGTAGACGTTATTACCGATACCTCCAGGTACAACAATTTGCGTTTTAACACCTGTTGCATTGAGCACTACAGCAGGTAGGTTTCCATAAAAAGCAAAATCGATTTTATTATTTATAAAACTTTCATTGACCAGAGTCGCGACGGCAGCAGTCGTCACTGGTTCCCACTTTAATTCAATATTATTTTGCTTTAATGCTCTTAGAAAAATTTGATCTTGTGAAATCAGTTGTGGCACACCAATAAAGTCCAAACTACCCGAAGTGCCATTGGCAACGACTGCAATTCGGAGTTGTTGCTGTTCAGACTGTTTTGGCGTGGACTCTTCGGTTTTTTGTGCGCCACAAGCAACAAGACCCAAAAAACTGAAACCTAAAAGTAGACGTGGAAAAATACGCATATCATCATAAGAATTAAAAAATATATGGGTATAGAGCAAGAACCAAGCCAATAAAATTATTATAAATAAATCAATAAATTATAATTTTTTAAAATTATTATTGAGGTTAAATACCGCAGTTATGTTGTGATTGGAACACTCTTTAGTGGCTAAGTGTTGAAATATCAACACAGCATTTAAACTTGATTTTGTAATAGCTATATAAAACAGTACCATAGCTGAAAATTAATTTAAAAAAATATCGGCATGATTCCTGCTCATAAGACTTTTAACGAATTAAATATCGTCAAATCTTTAAATTATCGAGATTCATTATGTCAGTTGAGTTTTTATGGAGAATCCCTGTTCATGGGGATGGTCGTCGAGCACATCAATTACACACACGCGGTGAATGGAACCAATTAACGCCATCAGTTCAATCTCCACAACGTGTTGCTCCGCAACATGAAGATCAATTGTTTGCTTACTATGACTATGTCCAGCAAGTGGCGAAAGCAGCCGATATTGTTGGTTTTCATGGCGCACTCATTCCTGCTTTTCCACATACTGAAGAACCATGGGTGTTAGCGTCTGCACTGGCAAGAGAGACAAAAAGGCTTCGCTTGCTCATCGCAATTCAGCCTTGGTTTATTCATCCAGCCTATGCAAGCCAAATGGCTGCAAGTTTGCAGCGCTTAAGTCAGGGGCGAGTTGAGTGGAATGTGATTTCAGGGGGAGGCGGTGCACAACAACGCGCATATGGAGACTTTATTGAACATGATCAACGCTATGCACGAACCAACGAATTTTTAGAATTTGTGAAAGGTTATTCGCACCATGCGCCTTTCAATTACGATGGAAAGTTTTTCCATGTTGAACAGGGCGGTCTGAAATACCCAATGAATCAATATGATGTTCCGCGTTTGTGGTTAGCAGGTGCGAGTGATGCTGCTTTACAAGTGGCAGGACGTCATGCCGATATTCATTTAACTTGGGGTGAACCTGTAGATCAACAGAAGAAAGTGATCGAACGGGCTCAAAATTTCTTTGAGCAGAATTCGCCGGAACGAAAAGTTAAATTTGGCATGCGTATTGATATTTTGGCACGACCTACTCAAGAACAAGCATTCCAAGAGCTTAAACAAATGTATGAAACCATTGCCGTTGATGGTAATGCTTTTGAACGAAAAGATACTGAATCGGTAGGAGCCAAGCGTCAGCAAGCATTGGCACAGGGCACTCGTTTTGAAGATCTATTTGTGAGTCCGAATGTTTGGGCGGGAATGTCAAATGTAAGAGGTGGGCCAAACTGTATTTTAGTCGGGAGTTATGAGCAGGTCGCAGAGCGTTTGCAAGAATATATTGATATTGGGGTGGGGCATTTTATTTTAGCCAGTAACCCGCATTTAGAAGAAGCATATCGAGTGGCTGAAGAAGTGTTACCCTTAGTAGGATATAAATTAAAATAATAAACTTAGACCTCTTTGAGAAATCAAAGGGGTCTTGTTGTTTGAACAGCATAACAGTGTTTGAAAACCAACATCTTTTACATGGTTTATTTAAATAATTTTTATTAAATATATTAAAAATAATAACTTAAGTATTTGGCATGGCTTGTGCAACTTACTGCTTAATCTTTTATTTTTAGTTTAAGTTGCTATGCGTGAACAAATCTTTAATCCCCATAAGCGGGCTTTGCTCTTTGAGCAATATGCAACAGTTGCAGCCACAGCTGAAATTGCAGATCCGTTTGCACGGCATGATCAAGAAACTATTCAACCTGCTCCTGTGAAGTTGAATAAAGTCTTAATTGCAATTATTGCGGTTGCTTCAGCACATCTAGGAATTTGGTATGTTGCGAAACAATTGCCGACACCAGCTTTAGATATTTATAAACCCGAACCTGTGGTGATTGAAATTGTAAAACCGGTTGAACCACCTAAAGTGACTGAACCCAAAATTCCACCGATTACTGAAAAGCCAAAAGTTCCACCTGTGGTGGAAAAACCCAAGCCAATTCCTAAACAAGTTGAACAGCCAAAACCTGTCCAAAAAAATGTGGAGCAACCTAAGCCTGTTGCAAAAACAGTAGCTGAGCCAACCCCACAAAAAGTTGCAACACCTGTGGTCGCAAAAGAAGTAGTCGCAGAACCGGTTAAAAAAGTTGCTGAGCCTGTAAAAGCTTCAGATGACAACTTGCCAGTGACTGAAGCCAAAGGTTATGCCGGATATCTCAGTAACCCTGCACCTGAATACCCTGAACAAGCTTTAGAACGTGGTTGGGAAGGCTCAGTCATTTTGCGGGTCAAAGTATTAGCAAATGGCAGCCCTGATACGGTTAGTGTTAAGCAAAGTAGCGGCAAAAAACTTCTAGACAGTGCTGCCGTAAGAACAGTAAAGCAATGGAAATTTTCACCTGCACTAAAAGGGAAAACACCTGTAGAAGGCTGGGTCGATGTTCCAATTCATTATCAATTACCGAAATAAAATTTAAATTAAGAGGATATTTTCATGACAGATATTAATTCATTGATCCATGACGGCACGATCTGGTTATTAGTTGCTTTCTCAATTGTGACTTGGGTGTTGATTGTGGTTAAAGTGGTCCAGACACAGCGAGCAACAAAACAAAGTAAGCTTTTTGTAGAAGAGTTTTGGAAAGCAAAAAACTTATCAGATGCAGTAACTAAGTCTGAACTTGGTGAAGGCCCAGCAGCTCGAGTAGCTAACACAGGTTTTCAAACATTAATTGAAGCAGATGAAAAGACACATCAAGACTTACAAAACAGTTGGAGTCGTCAGGACTTATTAGAGCGCCATTTAAGTAAACAAGTTCTTACCGAGCGCCGTCAATTAGAAAAAGGCTCGGCTTTACTGGCTTCTATTGGAAATAACGCACCTTTCATTGGTCTGTTTGGTACAGTATTTGGGATTATTCATGCATTACAAGCCATTGCTCATTCAGGTAATGCAAGTATGGATGTCGTGGCTGGGCCAATTGGAGAGGCGCTGGTTGCAACTGGTATTGGTATTGCAGTTGCTGTACCTGCGGTACTTGCCTATAACTACTTTGTGCGTAAAGTAAAAACAATTGGCGCAGATCTTGATGATTTTGCAACGGACTTCGTGAGTCTAAATCAAAAAGCAGGATTCCAGCTACCAACTGCTAAAAAAGGTACGACTGGTAATACGGCGCTTAAAGATAATTCTGCTAAAGAAGTGAAAGAGAAAGGAGTGTTTGCATAATGGCAATTTCTACCTCTCAAGAAGACGATGTCGTCAGTGAAATTAATATTACGCCGCTAGTCGATGTCATGTTGGTATTACTCATCGTATTCATTGTGACAGCTCCTTTGTTAACAAATACGGTAAAAGTGAACTTACCAAAAGCGGCTCCGACTCAATCTACAGACCAAAACAAAGCTGTGGTCATTAGTGTAAATCCACAAGGTGAAATATTCCTTGATAAAGATAAGGTGACACTTGCTAACTTTGAACAAGAAATAAAGTCACGCAAAAGCAGTAACCCTAAATTAGCATTAAACTTAAATGCTGATGAGACCGTACCTTATGGAACAGTCGCAAAATTATTGGCAAGTATTGAACGTGTAGGGGTAGATAAACTCTCTGTGATTACAGTGCCTAAATAATTAGGCCTCCATAAAAAAAGCTGCTTCGGCAGCTTTTTTTATATTGTGAGTACAGATGAATATTAAGCTTTCCAGAGTTTTTCAAAACGCCATGTTGGAAAAATCGTATGTTCAGGAGTTAAACCACCAATATTTTTAGCTGCTACGTCAATCGTATGGCTAAATCCCCAAATGAGCATTCCACCACGTTCATGTTGAATTTTTTGTGCTTGCGCTAAATAGATTTTGCGTTTGACTAAATCAGGTTCTGCCAGTGCTTTAAAAAATAACTCACTATATTCAGGGTCTTTAAAATTCACACGATTCGTCGTAGAAATTGGAGCATCGTTAACAACGGCAGTCGATAAATAGGGCGTGCCGACATTGGTCGCATTACTCGATAGCTGCCACTTACTGCGGTCAGGACCGTTAAACGTTGCAAAATCGACTTGTTTAACTCGAATATTCACATTGGCTTGTTTTGCTTGCTCGGCAAAAATTAATGCAGGTTGAGCACTACTCACTGGGGTAACAAGCTCTACACTCAAACCATCTTTAAAACCTGCTTGCGCTAATAGATTTTTTGCCTCGGCAATATTTTGTTGGCGCTGCGGTAAATTGAGAAAGGCAGGGTCTTGCGGCGAATAAAGATCGTTGCCGATTCGACCTTGCCCATTTAAGCCTCGTTGTACCAACTCCTCTCGGTTTGCAATTAAACGAAATGCCTGACGCACTCTAGGGTCATTAAACGGCGCTTGTTGAGTGTTAAAGTCAAAACTATTATGTGTATTGGTCGCAGAGCGTATGGTTTGAATGTGTTTTGCTTGCTCCAAAATTTTAATATATTCAGGGGAAATTGCATTTGCTACATCAATTTGCCCAGCCAATAAAGCATTTAATCGAGAGACCTGATCTTTAAAATCAATCACTTCAAAACTATCTGCATAAGGTTTGTCAGGTTTAAAGTAATTATTAAAACGGGTAAAAACAGAACGTTGCCCCGGAATGAACTCTTTGACTTTATATGGACCAGCTCCGACTGGATTATGAATAGGGTCGAAGTCAGTCGGTACAATTCCTCCAAAGTTTACCCAAGTTTCTGGCAGTGCAACAAAGCCGGGAATCGTACTAATAAAAGGAATACGAACAGTGTATTCATCTAGTTTTTGAATACGATCTCGGTCAATCCACTGCACCAGATTACGAAATGGTGAAGCGAGTTTAGGATCTGTTAGGCGTTTCACTGAAAAGATTACATCATCTGCGGTAATAGTTTTACCGTGATGAAATTCTAAGCCTTTGCGTAAACGAATGGTCCATTCGCTTGCATTGTGATTAGGTTCAGCAAACTCGGCTAAAGCAAGTCGGGGCAGCATATTTTCATCCCATTCCCATAACTTATTATAAATAGCGAAACCTCGTGTAATACCACTTCCCGATGCTGAAAGATGAGGATCTAGACTGCCTGATTGTTGTCCTCCAATTAAACCCAAACGTATAACTCCTCCATGCTTAGGCGTTGCTGAAGAGGTAGTTTTTGATTCGGTACTATTATCTGGAGAGGGGCCACAGCCTGATAAGCTGCTCATTAAAGAGACGCCACCTAGCGCCGTGAGACTTTGTGTTAAAAATTTTCGACGTGATAACAGAAATGTTTGATTTGTCATTATAAATACCTGATTAGATCTTCATCTTCTAAGGTATTGCAGAATAAATGCCAAGTTTTTTATATGGTTTTACTATATTTATCATTAGCTTATAGAAGTCTTGTTTTTGGTGAGTGTCTCTATTCCAACAGCTTTGTTGAAAAAACAAACATGAATAGAAGTGATAAATAAAGAATGAGAAATTAAAAATAACTGAATCAATTGGTTAAGGATAATTATTTGGTCGTTTATTGGTTGGCATAGGCTTTGCGTAACGCCTTGTAAATTTACTTTACTGAGTGTGATATGAGACAGCCTTTTCAATTAAAACCTTTAGTTATTGCGCTTAGCGTATTAGGGACGACTTTACCGTTATATGTTTTTGCCGAAGAAACACCACAACAAGCAGGCGATTATGAAAGTGATGTAATTACTTTGTCAGATGTAGTCGTTACTGGAGCAGCTAAGAAAACCACCGTTGTTCCCAAACGCAAAGTGACCTCAATTTATGGAACGGATAGCTCTGTATTGGATACCCCGCGTGTAGTATCCCAAGTATCAGAACAACAATTTAGAGAAGATGTTATTCGAAGTGCGGATGATCTTGTCAAATATGCACCTAGCATTACGCGAGGCGGGGGACAAAATGCTAACTTTGCTCCACAAATTCGTGGACAGAACTCAGAAGTTTTTCAAGATAGCCAACGAATTTATAGTACCCGCCATCCGACCAATCTCAATGCTTATGAAGGAGCCGATATTGTGGCAGGGCCAACAGGTGTAATTTTTGCGCCGACTTCAGGTTCTGGTGGATATATTAACTACCTGACCAAAAAGCCTAATTTTAATAAAGCCGAAACCAATATCTCTGGGACTGTAGGTTCCATTTACTCAGGTAAAGGCGCAGAGCCTAATTTCTCTGTCAGTATTGATCACACGGCACCCATTTCAAAAGAATTAGCATTTCGCGTGAGTGCAACAGCACAAAAGACAGATGACTATTATGACAATGTGAAAAATAACTTTAATGCATTTTATGGGGCACTTGCTTGGCGCCCAAATGATCGTTTACGGGTAGATTGGAATATCAGTTACGATGACTATTACGATTTTAATGTGACACATGGCTGGAATAGAGCGTCGCAACAATCAGTTGATAGTGGTCTCTATTACAAGGGTAGAGCTACGCCTATTATTCAAAACGGTTCGACTTTTTGGTCTCCTGTATTTGAATCGGGTGCGGCAAATTCTAAAGTCATTGGTTGGCAAACTCGTCAGAAGAACGATAAAAACCAATATGTGGCTGTTGGTGGAGTTCAGACCACACCGTTACCGAACTCAACTGCTGATCAAGCGGGAACTATTAAAGGTTGGGTCTATGATCCATCAATCCCCGGTAATGAATTGGTCAAGCTAGATGATCATGTTTCTGGACGTAGTGAAGATAAAAATAGTGCCAAGCGATTTAGCACTCAATTAAAAGTAATTAAAGATTTAAATGAACATTGGTCTATTGCAAACAGTACGCTCTATCAAAATAACAAAGATTTAGGCGACTCTGTTGGAAGCTTCTTTACAGATTTAGATCATGAGTTAATTGATAACCGACTAGAATTTTTAGGCGACTATGATTTTGAAATAGGTGGCGTAAAAATTAATAATAAAAGCAGTACAGGGGGAACATATCGTCATGAGAAGTTTACCTCTTTAGCTGCAAATAATAGTTTTAATATTAATCCATATGATTTAACCAATGATCCATCACAGAAGAACCCTGGTGATTTACTGGGGTTAATTAACAATAGCGGTTCAACAGGAGGTTGGATTGGACAAGCCGGAGTACCACAATATTCTCAATATTTTGGTTATTTAAATTTACCGCGCATGTACCCAATTGGAAATGGTTTATATGCAGAAAAAGGTGGCTTCCCACCAAATGGAGGAGGAGCTGTTTATACGGGTTCTGGTTTTTGGGATACGTTGAGCATATTCACTCAGCAAAATTTTACCTTTAACGATGTATTCGGTATTAATTTAGGTATTAACCATAGTTCTGTAAGAGCAAAACTTGAAAACCCACTTGTTTTAACCCCTACAGATGTCCGTTCATCGAGTGACGAATATAGCCTATTGAGCTACCAACTCAGTACGTTCATTAAGCCTACGGCGAAAAGCACACTCTATTTTACTTATGACAAAAGCACCGCATTAAATACGGGAGTATTTGGGCCTTTCTTGATTTGGGGCGCAGGAAATCAACTCAATCCATTAGCTTTTGACAGTCAAAGTGAGCTAAAAGAAATAGGATTTAAGTATGAACCTATCACTGACCAGTTATTTTTAACCCTAAGTGGGTTTGAACAAAAACGGGATTTATCACCAGATACGAACGGTAATATGGCCCGCTTTGAAGTAAAAGGTATTGAGTCATCATTAAGATGGCAACTACAAAAAAATATAGCGATTGGGGGCAATTTCACTTATTTGGATGCTGAATACAGTTCTATTATACCTGCTGGTTTTTCACCATTTGGCTTTCATGCAGACAATGCTACGGTTTGGGGAGACAATAACGCTTTAAACCAACGTAAAGCCGGACGTTATGATGCAGCAGGAATTCCCAAGTACTCTGCAAGTGCTTATGTAGATTACCAACATCAGTCTGGTTTTGGGGTCAACCTATCAGGATGGTGGACAAGCTACTGGTACACAAACTTAAGTCAAACCGTGAAAGTACCGAACAACTATAATCTGGACTTAGGTCTTTATTATCGCCAGCCACAGTGGACGGTGGGCCTTAACATTCTTAACTTAACCAATGAACGAAATTTTGTGAATGGTTTGGCAGGAGCGAATAGCGAGTTTTTACAACCAATGCGCCCTCTGACTGTACAAGGCCAATTTAGTTATAAATTTTAAAACCAATCAATTATTTCCAAGAATCTTAAAAAGCCATACGTCTGTATGGCTTTATTATTAATACTGGATATAAAACACATTAAATCGTGAATGTTGAAATAACAACAATAATACGTTTCAGACTGTCTATCTATCAGCAATTTTTACTCATTTTATTTTTTAATTTTTAATAAGTGTTTGAAAATACTTAAATAAATTAAATGGCATAGAAGTTGCCAATATAAGAATAGATTTATTTAAATGGAGTCACCATGTTTAAGGTTACAAAAATTAGGCAGAGTATTTTAACTGCTATGTGGGGAGTAACGGCGAGTGTATCGACATTAGCTTTAGCGAACGATGATGCTGATGCAATTCCTGCTGAGCAACAAGCTCAAGTGGTAAATGCTAAAGATGTAAAAAAATTAGGCGATGTCATCGTTACTGCACAATATCGTGCACAAAACATTCAAAAAGTTCCGACTGCAATTACAGCAGTTTCGGGCAAAGATTTGGCTGCGAAAGGCTCAACATTTATTGGCGATGTTTTAACTTATACACCAAATGCAGCAGCTGAAAACCCAGATGGCGATAGCCGTCCACGTTGGTATATTCGCGGTCTGGGAACTGGCGATGTTGCAGCCTCTACAGTTTTCCCAGTCGGTATTTATGCAGATGGGGTTTATCTAAATGCGCCTGTTGCTGGTGCTGGAGATTTATTCGATTTAGAACGTATTGAGGTTCTACGTGGTCCACAAGGCACGCTTTACGGTAAAAACACCACGGCTGGTGCGGTGAATTACATTTCACGAAAACCTGTTTTTTCAGATAAACCGACCGGCTATGGAACAATAGGAATAGGTGACCATAATCTCCGTACTTTTGAAGGCGCCGTGAACGGGGCTATATCAGATAACGTTGCCGTACGAGGAGCATTCTATTCAGAAGATCGCGATGGCTATGCAAAAAATTTAGCCAATGGTGAGAACTACGGGGATGTAGATAAAAAATCATTCCGCTTCCAGATATTAGGAAAAATTAATGATGATTGGAATGCTTTAGTCAATCTACATAGCCAAACTTATAATGGTCTTGGCAATAATGGTTCGTTAAGTATTGGAAAATACTGGGGTGTCTATGAAAGACCACAAGGCCGAGATACAAATTTAGATTTGCCTGAAAGTAATAAAATCCAACATGATGGCGCTTCACTCACCTTAACAGGAGATTTAGGGGGCGGTCATACTTTTACATCCATTACAGCGTTTGATAAAACCACTCAAAAATCTATTTCTGATGGTGACTATACGCCATATGATGTAGCAAGAAGCTATAGCGATAATGAGTGGCGCCAATATAGCCAAGAGTTTCGTGTTTCTTCTGATGCTGAAAAAAGACTCAGTTGGATCGCAGGTTTTCACTACTTTAATGAAGATTTGGATTCAACAGGGGTAAGCGCACGAGTAAACAAAACATTACCGAATGGCGCTCCAGCTCAAACCGCGGGAACGCCTGCTTTCAGGGATATTACCTATAACCAGACCACCCAAAGTTTTGCCCTGTTTGGAAACAGTACCTATAAATTTACCGACAAATTTAAAGTAACAGGTGGTTTACGTTGGACAAGTGAAGAAAAAGACATTGATCTAGACCTTGTTCAAATTACCACGGGCGATTACACCAAAGGCAGTTGGTGGCAAAAGGATGGGTACAGTAATGCGGTTTATAACCCAACACCTAACGCAAATGGTTCAACAAGCCGTAAAAAGAGATGGAATGAGCTGACCTACGATATTACGCCTGAATATGAAATTACTCCTGACATCAACACATACTTCCGTTTTGCTCGAGGTTTCCGTTCAGGAGGTTTCAACACCGGTCTTTCAAGTAGTCTAACGCAACTTGCAGATGTTAACCCAGAATATTTAAATAGTTATGAGCTAGGTTTGAAGTCTAGCTTGTTACAAGGCAATTTAACGGCCAATGCCAATATTTTCTATTACGACTACAAAGACATTCAAACAAATCTATTGGTTGCGACCGAAGGACAGGGTGGAGGGGTAACCTCAGTTCTGGCAAATGGACCTAAGGCAGAAGTAAAAGGTGCAGAATTAGAATTAGACTATTTAGCGACCGATAATTTACGCCTACGTTTTGCAGGCGCTTATTTAGACAGTGAATACACCGACTTCGTTGATAAAAACCCAGTAACCAATGTCGTAAATGCTGACAATACAGGTAACAGCTTGGTTCGTTCTCCAAAATACACTATTGGTTTAGGGGGTGAATATACCTTTAATCTTGATAGTGGAGCACGAGTTATTGTGGGCACAGATGCAAAATATCGTGACCGTGAGTTTTTCCTAGTCAATCGTCAAGATTATTCAGTTGACCCAATCTTGAGTCAAAAAGCGTACACCTTATGGAACGCGAACGTTGGGTATATCAGCGCAAATAATAAATACCAAGTTAATGCTTACGTTAAAAACCTGTTAAATGAAGAATATCAAGTTCATGGGCGACCGAATGGTCCTGCTGGGCAATATGTCTTAACCTATGGAAACCCACGTCAAGTTGGTGTTTCTCTCACTGCAAAATTCTAAGCTTTGCTTTACGGAGAAAATAATGGGAATTGAATTTTTTACACGTTTGCCACTTCATGGCGAAACAGAATTTTTACCCGGTGATCCACGTAATCGCGGTGATTGGGCCAATATTGAAAATGTTGAAAATACCGGAGCGGTTTCGAACTATAACGTAGGTGATGATTTTACCTATATTGATTATCTAAGTCAGATCGCACGGGCTGCAGAAATTAATGGGTTTGCTGGTGCACTCATGGTGAATGCGCCAACGGGTGAAGAGCCTTGGACAGTATGTTCGTTACTTGCTCGAGAAACCAAAAAACTTAACTTTGTGACTGCATTCCAGCCTTATCATTTTAGTCCATATAATGCCGTACAAACTGCGGCAACTTATCAGCGTGCAACAGGTAATCGGCTGGTTTGGAATATTATTAATGGAGGTTCGGAAGTGATTCAACGTCAAGTAGGTGATGATTTACCTCATGACGAACGTTATGCACGTGCCACAGAGTTTCTAGATGTTGTAAAAGGATATTGGAATAATCCTTCATTTCACTATCAAGGAAAGTACTATTCAGCAGAAGGTGGTGGATTAAAATATCCACTGAATAAAGCGAGCCTTCCAATTATTTGTACAGCAGGTTCTTCAGAAGCTGCTCGCGAATTTGGAGCGAAACATGCCGACTATTATTTAATGAGAGCTGAAAAACCTGAAGAAATCGCTGCATTGATTGCTGATGTACGTTTACGTGCAAAAAAGTATGGTCGTGAAAATATAAAATTTGGTTTATCAATAGATACAATCGCTCGCCGTACTGAACAAGAAGCATTAGCAGAAGCACAGCGTTTTCTTGATGAAGCTGCTGAAAAGCAACGCTTACATGCAGCAGCAGCCCATGCGGGTTTACGTTCAGCACGTGTACTTAGCTTCGAAAAAGAATACGCTGAAAAAGATGGTAGTAAAAATGTCAGTGACTTCTTTATACATCCAAATGTCTGGTCTGGCTTTGGGTATATTGGTGTTCCACCGGGTGTTGCTTTAGTGGGAAACTACCAACAGATTATTGAGCGTATTCAAGAATATAATAGTATTGGCATAGAATTATTCTTTCTTGCAGGCTATCCACATCTTGAAGAATCATACCGACTTGGTGAACACGTTCTTCCAAACTTTAAAAAGCAACGTGCTCGATTACAGCCTACAGTAGCTACACCAGAGTTTGATATTGCGCTTTGAAGTTTAAATGTTCTTTAAATAAGCCTGATTAGTAAGCTAGTTGGGCTTTTTAATTTTTCTCTAGATAAGTTTTATTTTGTCAAGCAATTTTTAACAATTAAGATATGTATTATCAATAACTTATATATTTAACTAAACCAAATTTAGTCTCAAGAACCTTCATACTGAACCTGAAAATTCAGCGTGATAAGCATCGAATAAGGGCTATTTATCATGACAAACATACACAATATCTTTAAAGGCAAATTACTCAAAGTAGATGCACGTGGTGGAGATAAAGGCACATAATATTCGTCTAATTTTGCAATCAGAAAAATTCGATCGTGGGCTTGAGCCAAATGGTGCTATGTTCGCAGGCAGTTAAACTTGATGAAGATCATCATTTAGTTGAGTTTCATAAGTGTTATCTGAATAAAGAAATCTTTATTCCAGTAATGTTGTCATCAATGGCAGCAATATTTTTTATCGTAAAACTGTGATGGTAAGGCAGCAGCAAGAAGAAAATGTAGCTAAAGCTTGATAGAACTAAACACATAATAAGGAATTATATAATTGTTCGTATAATGTATATTATGTTAAATAAGATATTTAGAAACCTACCATATCTAAGGCTCTGGCTACTCTACGTTGCTGCTACACCGTTTATACTTCATTACACTGAATTATTAAAAGCTTGCTCGACTGCATCTGTTGCTCAAGCAACTTACTAAGCCGTGGCACTCTTAACGGCTTAAATTGACTTAACCCTATTTCTAATCTTAGCCAGAATAATTCTCTAGGTAGTTTCCTATAAGTTGTAATTACACTTTTATATTTGCCCTAGTGACCTACACATCACCTTTACGAGTTGTATTTTGTGATTACTACTGGCTGCCATATAGATTTCTTTTTCTAAATCGCCTTTTGAGCAGCAATATTATTATTTTGCTTAGGCTAAATTCGAACACATTGATTATTTCATATCCTATTGAAAGTTAAGTAAAATTTTTAAAACAACCTTTACATACACATAAAAATGTTATAATACATGTGTACAGCTATTCTTTAAATCATGATGAATGGCGCAGTACTTCAAATATTCACCCCAATTGCATCAAAAAATATTCAAGCAATCTCTCCCGCTCATCTGGTTTGTTTCTGTCTAAAAGCGGAACAATTGCTCCATCAAACAAAAACATATGTGCATCTTGTTTCAAAGCATCTTCGTTAACAGTCAACTATAAATTTCTTTAATCAGCCAGTTTCGATAATCAATTACAACCTAATATGCTTCGAGATGTGTTTTCGCAATCCCTCTCATTTTCCAACTAGCTCAGGTTATAATAATGGACTCCCAAATATTGTTGATCTATTATGAATGCCTCTAATGACCCTTTACACGGCAAAAAACTTGCTGACATTTTGGATGAGTTATTGGATTACTACGGTGGCTTTGAAGGCTTAAATCGTAAAATTGAAATTAGATGTTTTTGTATAGATCCAAGTGTTAAATCATCATTGCGATTCTTACGTACCACACCATGGGCACGTGAAAAAGTAGAAAACTTATATTTGTATGTTTTACGCCAAAAAGCTAAACAGAAATCGTAGCTATCAAAATCCTAACCTCAGCATTTTAATTAGTGGTGGACTACCACCACTCTCCTAGACAAATTTAGTCTATTTTTAAGACTTTTTTAGTAGGAAAATATGTATTCATAGCTAGGTTCATGAACCAAATATTTTATAAGTTATCACCTTAGTGTTCTATTTGAATTTTAATCGTTTACCAAGTTAATCACTCATTCAGATGGCTTTATAATTTTGCCAACAATATGTTCATGCGTAGGTACAAGACCTGTTTTTAAACCCAGTGGCTTAAACACCTTATCTAACACTGATTGAGTAAGTTTACCTTTGTCCTGCTCAATATCAGTTAATGCTCGACGACTTATCCCGACTAAAGCAGCATATTGTTCTTGCGACAAGCCCAGCACATTCTTGCGTAAATATGACAATAGTTGTCCCAGTGTAATCTCACTCAATAAATATTGTTTATATAAATCGATGAGAACTTGCTGACGATTTTGAGTCTGATTTTTCACGTTCATAACAGTTCCCATCTTTTCAATTTAGCTTCTATATTGTTAATTTTTTCATTGGAGTAAATGAGCAAATATTTTCTCAAAAATACTATAAAAAAGACTTTTTGTGAATATATTTGCTCAAAATCATTTAACCTCTACCATTTATGCGCAAAATTTTGCTCATCTTCGTATTGGCTGATATTAGATAGCGAAGGCTAAACTCATAAGACAATGTTAAGTAGATGATAAAAGAGACCTCGATTAAGGTCTTTTTGCATAGCCGCTTCATTTAATAATTTTATTTTGAAGAGTTCCAATAATTGACGTAATTCAACTGTTGAATCCCTCGTTCGACAAATTCAGCATTTTGCCATTGTTTTACATCAACATCGCGTTTTATCAGCTTGGCCTTTAATGCAGTTTGTACACCTTCTTGTAGATGCCCAAGATAGTAGTCATCTAAAAGTGGTGAAAAAACTGTTTTTAAGGCTTTGTCTTGTAGACTCAACGCATAGAGTTCTGTTGGTAAGCCTGCATTTTTAGTGACAAGTTGAATAGCATTGTCCCGGTTTTCAGGCTGTGAAACCCAATGTGCTGATTGTAAAACCGTATTGACCAGTGTTTGGACAAGTTCAGGATGTTGTTTAATAAACTCACTACGACCCACCAGACCCGACTGAATTGTCCCAGCTCCATCCTGCCGCTGTCCAGTACTCAGCGGAACCTCTACAATTTTCTGCTGTTTTAGCGCCAGAATTGACATCAAACCCCAGCTTGCATCAATCTGCTTAGCTGCAAGTGCTGCATTGGCCGCAGCAGGATCCAAATTAATAATGCGGAAATCTTTTTCAGTAAAGCCATAACGCTCAATATACTGATCAAACGATAACTGCATGGCAGTTCCTTGAAAAATCGCAATTCTTTTACCTTTTAACTGTTCTAAGCTGGTATATCCTTTATTTGGCAGAACCCCCAAATAAGCATCTATATGTCGTCCAGTCGCCACCAGTAAAGTGGTATCAATTTGGTTTGATTTACCAATAATGGCTGCTAAGTCACCCAAAAAAGCAAAATCTAATTGCTTATTGGCCAAGGCTTCATTAATTACAGGCCCTGCACCTTTAAAAAATTGCCATTCAATCTGAATATTGTTCTTTGCAAATGCTTTTTCGAGTAGCTGATTTAAATAAATATAATCGACCAGTGGTGTGCCGCTACTATGTCTTTCGCTACTGCTTAAATCAGGTACTGCAATTCTAATTTTTACAATGTTTTCCGTCTGATTTATTGTTTTTGAAGGTGCTGATGAAGATGGTTTGAAAATAAACAGTAGCAAAGCGACAAAAATAAGTGCAGGAATAATCCAGATAAATCGATTACGTTTTGATAGTGTGGCCATATAGTTTTTCTCAACAACATACCAGACGCCACTACCGTTAACGACAGTGACGTTCTGCATGTTTAAAGTGGTATTTAGTTGGCATTTAAAACAGCATGAAGCTTGGCTTTTTCGAGTTGTTCTGCTGATAAATCTTTGGGTAATGTGGTTTTACCTTTTAAGCCATGTACACCAGTCGTTACTTCACCGGCAAGTGTAATTCGGCGTACAACGCGATGTTGATCGCCATAATCGTTAACCGCGTAGTGCTGTGTAGAGCGATTATCCCAAATCACCACATCTCCTTCCTGCCATTGCCAACGCACTGTATTTTCTGGTCGCGTTACTTTTTCTTGTAAAATATTAAATAAAAGCTGTGAATCACTTTGGCTAAATCCCACAAGTCGTTTGAAAAAATGCCCCAGTAATAGGCTTTTCTTGCCAGTTTCTGGATGTACTACAACTACTGGATGCTCTGTCTCATACTTGGTAGATACAAAAATTTTCTTTAGTCTTTCTAGTTGTTCCGGTTCGACATTTTGTTTTGGTCCACCATAGTCATATTCATTAGAGTGTACAGCCACCAACTGCTCAGCAAATTGCTGTAAAAGCTCAGGCAGATCTTCATAAGCAGTTTCGGTATTTGCCCAAGTTGTATCACCACCTGTTTCAGGAATGATTAGGCTTCTCAAGATACTAATTTTAGGATAAGCATCCACAAAAGTAACATCAGTATGCCAAGAATTAGCTCGTGCACCTTTTTGTGAGTCAAGTTCAAAAATAAAATCTGTGCCATCCACTGCGGGTACTGTTGGATGTTTAACAGGTGAACCAAACAATTCTGCAAATTTCTCCTGTTCGGTATCCCCCAAATGTTGCTGGCCACGAAAGAAGAGTACTTTATGCTCTAATAGAGCGTCATGTATAAACTGAACGGTTGATGAATCAAGCTCAGAGCTTAAATGAATGCCTGATATTTCAGCCCCAATTCGACCAGTTAATTTTTTAACGTGTAGTTGTTGTGCTGGTTTCTGAATAAATGTTGTCATGTTAATTTCCTGTCATAATATATGACTGAATTTTTATCAGAAACGGCGGCATATTCTGTTATTTCAGAGACAATCCATCACGTAAAAAATTATTTTGATATTTAAATAATTAATAACACGCACATATGAAAATTAAATATGAAATTATATTTTTTTGAAATTTGAATAAATTTTAACTCTGATAAGCTGTTTAAAATCTTAGTTTATATCTCTGATTTATCATGAAAGCATCATCAATTATCGAGTTCAGGAATCCTATCTCAAAATATCAGAATGATTTTGACGGCGGACTACACTCTGATCATCAAATTATAACGAATGAATTTATTCATAAAAGTATTCGTATTTTAGAAAATTATCAGGTTATTCAATCTTTATCTAATACAGATAAATCTACGCTTATTCAGCATTTAAAAATAAGAAAGTATTATCATAATCAAACGATATACAATCAAAATGATCCGTGTACTGATATCAATATTTTGCTTGAAGGCGCGCTTAAACTTGGCTGGAGCACATCTCAAGGCAAATATCACACCGATATTTTTGTGCCTTCAGGTACATTAATCAATATTGTTCCAATTGTAACGGGTCAACCCTTACTTCACGACCACATTGCACAAGGTAGAACGGTAATTGCCAACCTTCCTGGCCAATTGTTTATGGATGTCATCAGAAATAACGCAGATGCTTTATTCATGGTGTTGAAATTAATCTGTGTAAGAACACAGCTAAATCGTGAACAAAATTTCATTTATTCAACTGAAACATTGCAAACCCGTCTCGCTAAAAAACTAGTTTTTCTAGTGGATTATCATTCCTATCAGGACAAAGATAAAATTTTACTGAATCTCAAATTGAGTCAGGAAAATCTGGCAGAGCTTTTGCAGACTTCAAGACAAAGTATTAATAAAGAACTAGCAGCGCTTTCGAACCAAAACATTATTGAGGTTAAATATAACCAAATCTTTATTTTGGACTTTGAAAAGCTAAGTGATATTGCTCAGACTCATCAGTTCAACAGTACCACTAAGTTTCTTTGATATATCTGCTTTTGTCATAATGATATGATTTTATTAGGAGATAACTGTCAGAATAGAAACAGAATAAAAATTTGTCATATTTACACTAAGCATTTTAGTCGCTTTGTTGGATAAAACATGACAGATGTAAATATCAAAAACCAACCTAATATTTTATTGATTGTGGCAGATGATTTAGGCTTTTCAGATTTAGGTGCTTTTGGCGGAGAAATAAATACACCTCATTTGAATGAATTAGCATTAACCGGCTTAAGACTGACTAATTTTCATACGGCGTCAACCTGCTCCCCTACTCGTGCAATGTTACTTTCAGGCACTGACCATCATTTAGCTGGTTTAGGAACCATGGCAGAGGCCCTTACCCCAGAGCTAGAAGGTAAAGAAGGCTACGAAGGTGTGTTAAATAACAAGGTTGCCGCATTACCAGAATTATTAAAAGATGCGGGTTACTACACCGTTATGTCTGGGAAATGGCACTTGGGACTAAAACCAGAATATTTTCCAATTAAAAAAGGATTTGAGCGTTCTTTTGCACTATTACCTGGTGCAGCCAATCATTATCTATTTGAAGCGGATATTCCAGAAGACCAAATTCCACGCTTACTTAAGTCAACAAAAGGACTTTATGCAGAAGATGATAAGTTTTCGGAAGAACTACCTCAAGGGTTTTATTCATCAGATTATTTTACCACTCGCCTTCTAGACTTTTTACAAGATGATGAAGCACGCCAAGGACGTCCTTTTTTTGCATATTTACCTTTCTCTGCACCGCACTGGCCCTTACAGGCACCTCAGGAAGATATAGATCGATATAAAGGACATTATGCGGATGGTCCCGTTAAACTACGTGAACAGCGTCTTGAAAAACTCAAGCAACTTCAATTGGTAGATGCTGAAACAACGATTCACCCTATCCTCGCTAGAACTCCATTCTGGGAAAATCTTACTCAAGAGCAACGTGATAAGTCTTCAAGAATTATGGAGGTTTATGCGGCTATGGTAGATCGTATGGATCAAAACGTTGGACGTGTAGTCGAATACCTCAAAAATCGAGGGGAATTAGACAATACCATTGTTATTTTTTTATCTGACAATGGTGCAGAAGGTGCTCAACTTGAAGCTCTACCAGTCTTTGGCGGTCAACTTAATGAAATTATCGAGCAATATTACGACAATAGTATTGATAATATTGGGCGAGCAAACTCATATGTTTGGTACGGAGAACATTGGGCACAAGCAGCCACTGCTCCTGCTCGCCTTTATAAAGCACATACTAGCGAAGGTGGAATTAGAACAGTTTCGTTCATTCACTACGCAGGGTTTAAACGCCAAAATCAGATCAGTCACGAGTTTTTGACGGTCATGGATTTACTACCAACCCTATTAGATTATTTAAATATTCAGCACCCTGGTCAGGTGTATAAAGGTCGTCAATTGGTACCCCTACGTGGTCGTTCTATCTTGCCATACTTACAAGTACAACAAGACCATATTCACAGTGAAGATCATGTCACAGGCTGGGAGTTATTTGGTCAAAAGGCTCTACGCAAAGGAGAATGGAAAGCGCTCTTCATCCCTGCGCCAAATGGCCCGAATCGCTGGCAGCTATATAACCTTAAAGATGATAAAGGCGAAACTCAGGATTTGGCAAAACAATATCCAGAAAAGCTCGATGAATTACTTAAAGAATGGGCAACTTATGTCAAAGAAAATGGAGTGATCGAAAATGTGCAACAACGAAGATTATTACAGAATGATCAGCTAGAACCATTTGAAGCATAAAAATAACGAAGAGATCAGCATTTAGATTGAACTAAGCCAGCACCTAATGCTGGCTTTTACATTTGCCGCCTGAAGAATATTTTAAAAGGCCTATGTTTAAAAAATTACTATTAAATATAGAGATAAGATCATCAAAATATAAACTTAAGTTTGTACTGATAATGACAGTGTTCAATTACATAAAAATTAAAATCATCACAAAGAAAACACAAAATGGAGTCTATTAATGTCAGTTCAAAAGCACAGCTTTCACTTCAAGAGAAAAAGATTAGTTTTAAATAAAATCACGCAAAGTCTGTTTATTTCACTTATAGGGTGTGCAGGATATTCATCTATCGTCTATGCCGAGGACACTTCCGCTACTTCAGGTACAACGGTAACAGAAGCCAGTACGTCAAATTCACAGTCAAACAATAAAGCAGATGATGTTATTCAGCTTGCTGATGTCATTGTGACTACACGAAGACGTGAAGAAAAAGCACAAAATGTTCCAACACCCATTAGTATTTTAAGTGCTAAAACACTGGAAACACAAAAACTCAGTAAACTTGAAGATCTACAACAAGCCCTACCCAGCCTTAATGTTGCTTTCTTAAACCCTCGTCAATCTAGTGTAGCAGTCCGAGGTTTGGGTAATAACCCAGCCAGTGATGGTTTGGAAGCCAGTGTCGGAGTCTATCTGGACAATGTTTACTTAGGTCGTCCCGGCATGGCTGTATTTGATTTATTAGATATTGCTCAACTCGAATTATTACGCGGACCACAAGGAACATTATTTGGTAAAAATACCACGGCGGGCTTATTAAACATTAGCTCAAAACAGCCTACCTTCGACCCAGACCATTCTGCTGAAATTTCTTTTGGTTCACGCAATTATTTACAGGCTAAAGGAACGTTTTCAGATGCTCTATCCGAAAATGTAGCAGGCCGACTCTCTTTTTATAAAACGACTCAGGATGGTTTTATTCATAATACTTATAATGATAAGGATTATAATAATACAGACCGCGAAGGCGTGCGCGGTCAAATTCTCTGGAAGCCGCAAGAGAATTTTAATTTACGCCTAATTGCAGATTACAACAAGCAAGATGATGATCAAGGCGCGATGGTGGTCTACTACGCTGGGCCAACGTTCAACAGTACCGTATATGGAAATAACTACAATCGTTACTTAGAAAATGCCACACAGTCGGGTGCCAAAAATCTTTACACCAACTGGAAAGACAAACAGATTCATTCAGATGCCCCACAACACATGTCTGTTGAGCAAGGTGGTGGATCGGCAGAAGCCAATTGGTCGCTCGATAGCGGTAAAAAAATTACGTCGATTAGTGCATACCGCTTTTGGAACTTTACCCCTACCAACAGTGATTTTATTAGTTCAAATGCATTGACTAATGCCGGTGTTTCGGTTCGAGATAAACAGTATTCTCAAGAGCTACGCCTAACTTCTGCTGGAAATCAAAAAGTGGATTGGGTAACAGGTCTATATTACTTTCAGCAACAGTTAGACAATACGACTTTCTCTTTATATGGAGATACGGCGGACGCATTTTATCTTTATAACGTACCGAGCGTCAGAACCTTAATTGCCAATGGTCAATCGAATATTTTGAATAATCGAGATTCATATTCATATGGAACAACTGAGACAAAAAGCTCAGCATTATTTGGTCAAAGTACATGGCATGCGACACCGAAGCTAGACATCACCACAGGTGCACGGGTTACCTATGAAGATAAATCTGCCAGTATCTACAGAACCGACCCTATTGGGGGTACTCCAGTTTCGGGTTTAAGTGCGGCAGAGCGTAATTTACTAAATGCCCAGCTCGGCGCATACGGCTCGGGTGAACTGAAACAACATGGATTAAGTTACTCTGGCTTACTGACTGGCAGTTATCGTTTAAATCCGAGCACACTGGCCTATGCAACGTATTCACACGGCGAGAAATCAGGGGGCTTTAACCTGAGCATTGGTTCTGCACCAGCAGCGGGTGCTAACTCGTTAAAGGTTGATCCTGAAAAAGCAGATAACTATGAAATTGGACTGAAACAGAATTTTCTCAACAATACCTTACAGCTCAATAGCAATATATTCTGGATTGATGTTTCTGACTATCAAACTACAAGCTATGAACAAGTTGGCAACTCTGTCGTGAGTGTATTGGCAAATGCAGGTAAAGTACGCAGCCGAGGGATTGAACTCGATGCAACCTATCAACCTATTCGTCGCCTTACACTTAATTTTAATGGTTCTCTTAACGATACCACTTATACAGAATATAAAAACGCGCCTGCTCCATCCAATATCAGCATTCCAACAGGCGTAAATACACAAGATCTGTCTGGAGAACGTGTCTATGGCGTACCGAAGTGGATTGCAAATTTCAATTTTCGTTATGACTTAGCTGAGCATAACAACTGGCAACCGTATGTTTCAGGAAGTTATGCTTGGCGCGATTGGTCATATGGCTCTTTAGATAATAACCCGTACAGTGTCATCAAAGCCTATGGATTAACAAATGCGAGTCTAGGTGCACGACATCATATTGGTGAAAATGAACTGGATGTTGCGCTATGGGTAAAAAACCTCACCAATGAAACCTATGTGACCAATACATGGAACTCTTCTAATGGTATTGTTCTCGCCAGTTTAGGTCAGCCTCGTACCATCGGCGCAACAGTAAAACTTAGCTTCTAGCACCTAGAATACTTAACTAATACTTTATGTTGTCTTGCAGCACTGGCTCCTTCAAAGCCATGCTGCAAATTTTGTATAGAGAGTTATGGCGTATTTAGAATAGCGTCAATCTGAGTCAACTCATCTGCACTAAATGCCGTATTTTGCAATGCTTTTAAGTTTTCGATGATCTGCTCTGGTCGACTAGCACCAATGATAGTCGATGTAATCCGTTCATCACGTAAAACCCATGACAATGACAATTGAGCCAATGTTTGGTCTCGGCGCTTTGCTATTTCATTTAACTGCTGTATTTGCTGTAGCTTCAATGCAACGAGATGCTCTGACTGTAAATAGCGACTACCACGCCCGATACGTGAGTCTTCAGGTACACCATCAAGATATCGTCCAGCCAATAAACCTTGAGCCAGTGGTGAGAACGTAATTACACCAAAACCCTCTTGTTTAGCGGTCTCTGTTAAACCCTGCTCAATCTGACGTTCAAAAAAATTGTAAATCGGTTGATGCAAAGTAAGTGGAACGTGATAGGCCTGAAGCAATTCTATCAACTGTAAAGTTAATTCTGGTGTATATCCAGAAGAAATCCCTACATAGAGAGCTTTACCTTGCTGCACAATATCGGCAAGTGTCTTGGCTGTTTCTTCAAGCGGTGTTTCTGGGTCATAACGATGTGAATAAAAAATATCGACATAATCAAGCCCCAGTCGCTGTAAGCTTTGATCAAGACTAGCCATCAGGTATTTTCGGCTGCTACCACCTTGTCCATAAGGTCCAGGCCACATGTCCCAACCCGCCTTTGTCGAAATAATAAGTTCGTCTCGATATGGCTTAAAGTCAGCCTTTAAAAAGTGCCCAATATTTTTTTCAGCACTTCCAAAGGGTGTTCCATAATTATTGGCAAGATCGAAATGATTAATTCCATGATCAAACGCCGTGTAAAGTACCGATTTTTGTTGCTGAATTGGAGTGTCATCGCCAAAGTTATGCCAGCAACCAAGTGACAATGGTGGTAATACCAAACCACTATTTTTAATTTTTCGATATTGAAATGATTGATATCGTTCTGAATTTGCGAGATACATACTTTGTCCTTTTATTCGGCAGCAGCCAAGAGGCCGAGGTTTTGTCTTAATGTTTGACCTTCATATTCTTTGCGGAATAAATTGCGCTGTTGAAGGATGGGAATAACCAGATCGACAAAGTCTCTAATTCCGTTTGATATGACGGCAGGCATAATGTTAAATCCATCTGCTGCACCACTAACGAACCACTCTTCAAGCTGATCGGCGATATATTCTGGCGTTCCAACCAAACAAAAATGCCCACGTCCCGATGCAATACGTTGATAGAGCTGTTTAATGGTTAGACCTTGCTCTTGCCCCAGTGCCTGAATCAATTGCTGGCGACTTTGCTGCCCCGTTTGCGTCTCGGATAAATCTAACGAAGCTAAAGTCTGATTCACATCAACACCGCTTAAATCAAAATTACCCAACATTCTGCCTAAAAGCCCAAGGCCAATGTCATCATCAACGAGTTCATCTAAAAGCTGTTGCTGCTTCTTAGCATCTTCATGCGAATGTGCAACAAGCACATATACACCGGGCATCACTACCAACTCATGCTCTTGACGATCAAAGTCTTCAAGACGTTTCTTTACATCACTATAAAACTGCTGTGCAGCTGCCAAGTTGGATTGGGCAGTAAAAATGACATCTGCCGTACGAGCTGCGAGATTTTTACCTCGTTCGGAACTGCCTGCTTGAACAACCACAGGATGAGACTGTGGGCTTGGGCTAATATTGAGAGGACCTTTTACCTGAAAAATATCACCGCAATGATTGAGCGTGTGTACTTTATCTGGATTAAAGAAAATGCCTCTGGCTTTATCATGAATAGTTGCATCTTCATCCCAACTACGCCAAAGTCCTTTTACGACATCGTGAAATTCTTCAGCACGTGCATAGCGGTCTTGATGTTTGACATGTTCCTTTGTGCTGAAATTTTTCGCTTCAAGTGCAAAATCAGTGGTGACGAGGTTCCAGCCTGCACGTCCAGCAGAAATCTGGTCTAAAGAAGCAAACTTTCTTGCGAGATGATATGGCTCATTGTAGGTTGTCGTGGCTGTTCCAATGAGTCCAATATGATGTGTTTGAGTCGCAATTGCTGAAAGTAATGTGAGGGGTTCAATCTCGTTACCACGAATTTTTCCTGAGGTCGCAGTTGCTGGATCAACAGCCAAACTATCGGCAAAAAAAATGGCATCAAATTTCCCTTCTTCAGCTATTTTTGCTGCACTTAAGTAGCGCTCATAGGGACTTAGGTTTAATTGACTCGCTGGATGCCTCCAACTGGCCAAATGATGGCCATAACCGTCTAAAAATAAATTAAGGTGAAGCTTTCTTGTAGACGAAGGATTACTCATTTTAATCAGTCCAATTGATGGGTGTACACCTCTTAAAAAAACGAAGCGTACTAGACATACTTTTTAGAAATTTTTACGGAATGAAATGCCAAAATAGCGTTCATCATCTCTAGGGACTTGACGATTAATACGGCTACCATTTGTGCTCAGTAATGTTGCATATGATTTATCCGTTATATTCCGTACATTCAATGCCAGTCGCCAGTCAGAAGCAGTATCAGCTAAAGCGATGCTCGCGTTCAAAAGTCCATATGCACCCTGAATAGTGTTTTGGTTTTGGTCGAGACTGAACTGTACTTTGCTTTGCCATGCATATTGGGTTGAGAGTTCAATTTGCTTGTTATTTGCCAGAGTAAAATAGCGATCGAGCTGCGTATTAAATTTCCAATCCGGTGAAAATGGTAGTGGTTTACCATTTACATTTGGGCATGAAGTATCGGCAGCTGGACATTTGAAGTCATCAATTCGTGCATGTGTATAGGCACCTGAAAAGTTTAGTGCCCAATTTGGATTGATCTTATATACCGAGTCAATTTCAGCCCCATAGGTAGACACGCTTCCTGCATTAACCAAGCGGGTTATTGGGAAACCATTTGGGTCGAGGGTTCTAAAATTTGCCTGATAGTTATCATAATCAGTGTTAAATAGCGCCACATTGACACGCAGACGATTATTCAGCCATTGAGATTTGAGACCAAGTTCGTAGGAGTTAGCCGTTTCGGGGTCAATCACAGGCGTATCATTTTGCTGCATATTAAAATAAACGTTATATGCAGGACCTTTATAACCTCTCGAATAGGTAAAATAGCCCAATATATTCGGTGTAAAGTCATATTGAGGGCCAATGCGGCCTGAAACTCCAGTTTCACTGGTCGATCCATCACTGCTAAATGAAGAACGAATCGCATTTCGGACACCTACACTGTTTGGAACAGTTGAAACTCGGCTGTGATCATAAGACAACTCATCACGAGTAACACGTAAACCCGCAATCCATCTCAATCGATTTGTGAAATGAAAGGTACCTTCGCCAAATGCAGCATAGTTGGTGCTGTCTGTGTTATAGATTGCCTTACCAAAATCTACGACATAGGCATTAGAGGCATTGTTGTACCAAGTTGACTCACGTTGATAAGTCTCATCGTTTTTATTCTTTGAAAAATATAGCCCCGCGACATAATCAAAAAAACCATGATCGAGCGGTTTAATTCTAATTTCTTGAGAGAATTGCTTACTGTTAACATGCCCTAAATCGGCAATTCCGGCAAAATTTGGCGTCGGAGCAGCAAGTTGATCACTGTCACCAATCTGTGTGTTTTTCCATTGGCGAAAGGCCGTAATCGATGATAGTTGATGATTGGTTAATGTCCAGTCTGCGGTGAGTGCTACACCCTGATTAGTATCCTCAGTCGAGGCTTGTGTATTTTCAACTGTACTTCGATTAGTTGGAGATGCCACAACAGGCGATAATGCTGCTGCATAATTGGCATCGGTATTTTTAACCACAATGCCTGTCGGGGCACTCCCTTTTTTATGCAGGTAATCGGCAGTAAAGCCCAACACTAGACTATCCGTAGGCGTATATTCAAATTTGGTTCTAAAACCATAATTTTTATAGCCGTTGACGTCTTCATTTGTTGTGAGATTTTCTACATTGCCATCAAAATTACCTAATAGTGCCGAGACATTGGCAGTTAATTTTTCAGGAATTAATGTACCAGATGCTCCTAGTTTAATTCGTTGTTCACTATCGCTAGTGGCATAGGCATCAATATAACCAGACGTTTCACTGGTTGGATTTTTGGTCACAATATTGACTACACCTGCCGATGCATTTTTACCAAAAAGTGTTCCTTGGGGGCCACGAAGGACTTCAATACGATCCACATCTAACAAATCAAGTGTTGCTTGCCCCGGTCGGCTGTACACAACACCATCTATCACTGTTGAAACAGAAGGCTCAACACCCGGTGAAGTGGTAACAGTTCCAATACCGCGAACAAATAAAGAAGTATCCTTATTGGAAGCTCCAGCCCGAAAGTTAACACTTGGTACTTGTGTTACCAATGTTTCAAGTGAGTTTCGCTGTTGCTTATCGAGTTCCTTTCCACTAATGACTGAAACAGCAACAGGTACTTTTTGGAGTGATTCTTCACGGCGTGTTGCTGTCACAAAAACGGTTTCTAACTGTGCCACATCCTCTGAAGAACGTGCGGTGTTTGAGACTGTTTCTGCATGAGCTTGTCCCCAAACTGACAAGATACTCAGCGAAAGCAGACTTAAATTTAAAATTTTTTGTTTGGTTGCTGACGTGAACGGATCACGCGCTACATTTTTCGAATGTATCGACATTATTTACCCCATAATTAAGTTTTAAAAGACGGTGCTTATTTCACTGATTTCAAATATTCGTACTGCTGAGTTGGCTTCCAGTAGGTCTTTAAATTTGATTGTTCAAGTGCTTGATTTACAAATGACGGATTAACCCAGCTTTTGACGTCAATATTTTTGCGTATCAACCCTTGTTGCGTAGCCAAAGTAATTTTTTGCTGCAATTGCTGGGTGTAATAGCCATCAAATAACGGTGAATATAAAAACTTCAGATTTACCCCATTGAGTTCTTGAGCATATATAGATGCTGGATAGCCCGATTGGGTAAAAAAAAGTGCGACTTGTGGTACTCGGTTTTTCTCATTTGAGAGCCAATTCAGCCCTTTTACAACCTGAGTCACAACTTGTTGTGTTTCATTTGGATGTTGTTGAATAAAAGATTGACGACCTAAAAACACACCTTGAGTAGATCCTGCACCATTTAACTGACGACTACTTATAGGCAAGTTAACGATGTGTTTGTCACGTAACGCAAAAAATCGAGAAGGTCCCCATGACGCATCAATTTTTTTTGCGGCCAAAGCAGCGTTGACGGCGTTAAAGTCTAAATTGACCACTCGCACATCGCTGAGCTTTAAACCTTGGCTGTTCAATGCACTCACAAATGACAGCTCATCTGCCGTGCCACGTAACAAACCAACGCGTTTTCCTTTTAATTCAGCAAATTTTTTGATCGAAAGATCAGATCTCACTGCCAGATAGTTGGTGATGCCGCGCGCCGTTGGAACAAGTAATTGGGTATCTAATCCATTGGCTTTACCAATGATTGGAGGTAAATCACCTAAAAAGGCGAAATCCAGTTGGTTGTTGGCCAATGCTTCATTAATGGCTGGTCCAGCACCTTTAAAGAAATGCCATTCCACTTTGACATTTTTTTTTGCAAGTTCTTGCTCAAGCAATTTCTTGTTGTAAAGCACATCAACAACTCCACCACCCGCGTGTTTTTGACCAGCAGTCAAATCAGGAGAACCAATTCGGATTGTTTTAAGGCTTTCAGCATAACTGGCATGTCCACAAGCCAATAAGCTCAGCAAGATCAATTTTTTAAAAATTGATGGTTTCATTATATTTTCCACATTTTTATTGATAAATCAGCGTTGTATTGCTTAGACGCTTATGACGTAGATGGCTTAATTTGCTTACTCGCTTTACCGTCGATATCAACAGGAACATCTCCTGCTAACGTAACGCGTCGCATAATACGCAATGCATTACCGTAATCATTGACGGCTAAATGCTGAGTGGCACGGTTGTCCCAAATAGCGACATCTCCGTTCTTCCACGTCCAGCGAATCGTGTTTTCGGGTTTGGTAATACGATCTTGAAAAATTTCAAATAGCTTGTTGGACTCTTTAGCAGTCAGACCTACAAATCGTTTAAAAAATTGGCCTAAAATTAAGGTTCGTTTACCTGTTTCAGGATGTACTCTGACCAATGGGTGTTCCGCCTCATAGACAGTTGAAGCAAAGATTTTTTGATGGCGTTTTACCACTTCATCACTTGCGGAAGGCCGAAAACCACCATAATCAAAATCATTGGTGTGAATCGCACGGAGCTGATTGGCAAGGAGCTTTAGTGGCTCAGGTAATTCATCATAGGCTGCTTCTGTATTTGCCCATGTGGTATCACCCCCTCGATTGGGAGTAGTTACCGCTCTTAAAATGCTGATTTTGGGGTAATTTGAAACAAATGTGACATCGGTATGCCAAACGTCTGCACGACCGTCATGACGGGAATCAAGTTCAAATATATAAGTCGAACCCTCTGCCACTGGAACAGTAGGATGTGAAATAGGTTGCCCAAGCAATTCTGCAAACTTTTCCTGCTCTTGATCGGTTAAATGTTCCTGATTACGGAAAAAAATAACTTTGTGTTCAAGCAATGATTGCCTAATTTGATTCAAGACCTCAGCCTTAAGTTTTGAAGATAATTCAATACCATTAATTTGTGCGCCAATACGACCCGCTAAAGGGATAACATCGATTAACTCACTCACTGGTTTTTTTATTAATAAATCTGCCATATCATCGTTCTCATCATTGATGATATGAGTTTAGAAATTACCCCTTTTAAATTCTGCAACAAAAATTACATAGCATTTCTTCATTTATGAAAAATTATTCATAATTCGTCATAATCTATTTACCGCAGTAAGGCTTTTAATTTGTCGATGTCTTTGACAGAGATATGATTGTATTTTGTTTCTATAATGCCTTCTTCAACAAACCACTGAATTTCCTTTCTTATACTTTGTCTCGATATTTTTAAAAGTTCAGCCAAATTTTCTTGCGAGAGCTTTAATAAAACTTCGATGCCTTTTTGAGTTTGAGTAGAAAAAAATTCGATTAAATAAATGAGCTGTCGCGCAATTTGTACTTTTAAAGGTTGCGTAGAAGTGTGATAGATATCATTGTCTAAAAGACGTGTTCTCTGGCATACCAATTTTAAAACCTGATATAGCATGCGCGAATTGTGCTGTATGGTGTGCTTAAAGATATGTTCAGGAATGGTTGCTATCACAGTTGCTTCATGTGCAACATATTCATGCTCTAGCGCAGATTCAGAAATAAGATAGACAATATTTAATAGTGCACCTGTCGGAATAAAACGATGAATAAGATATTTCCCATCGTATGAATTCCAACCTAACTTGAGCACACCACTTAAAACAATAATGAGTTCACGACAGTTTTGATTTCTCGAATATAGCACTTGTCCTTGATAAAGATGCTTTATCTTAATTTCATTAAATAAGTTCTGCTTTTCTTCAAGCGAACATGCATCCATAAACTCACATTCTGACAGCATTTGTTCTGCCAGTTTTTTATATTCAAAGGTAATGTTGAAATCTTGATAACGATTAACATGAGTTTGATCTAATAAATCTAAAAAATGCTCATAGTTATTTCTTTTTGTCTCGTTATAAACAAGTGTTGTCATTCGCTATCTCACCATCAAATTGAAGCTCTAAAATAGACCATACAACCTCATCGTGAAATTCAAGTTTAATATAAATTTAGATTAAACAATTATATGAAAATCAAGATCTCAAATTTGGATCTTGATTTTCTTTCTTCCTATTTCTTTTAATAGAACTTAAGACTTAGGCGATGTAATAACTGATAGTTTATCAACGCCTACTCGTTCTATACTGGCCAGTAACTTGGCAACCGTACCATAAGGAACCGTCTCATCTGCATTCAGGTTCAGTGCCAGTTTAGGATTAGCTGCCTTACGCGTTTGAATGGCCTGTTCAAAGTGTTCAAGAGTGACTCGGTCTTTGTCTAGATAAATTTCCCCTTTGGAGTTAACGCTGATGACCACCGCCTTAGTTTGCTCTGTCACCTGCGTCGGTGCAGCTTTTGGTAAGTTCACCTTAACAGTGTTTGTCAGTAAGGGCGCCGTAACGATAAACACAATCAACAGAACCAACATCACATCCACTAAAGGGGTAATGTTGATCTCGCTGACGACATCATCTTGTTCTGATGTTGAAATTGCCATTATGCATATACCTTATCTTTATTGTGGGTATGGCTTAACTCGCTGGCTGGAGTGCTCGTGTTTGTTGTTTTTGCCTTGACAGTCTTAAGCTGGAAACCTGATTTCTGGTTTAGACTCACAAAGTCGGTCGCAAAGTCATCCAGTTCGGCACCGATAGTTTTTACTTTGCGCACAAAATAGTTGTATGCCAGTACCGCTGGAACAGCCACTGCAATCCCAATGCCTGTTGCAACTAGCGCTTCACCAATCGGCCCTGCAACGACATCCATACTGGCATTACCCGAATGTGCAATGGCCTGTAAAGCATGGATAATCCCAAAGACGGTACCAAATAGCCCAATGAAAGGTGCATTATTACCAATTGATGCGAGCAAGGCAGAGCCTTTTTCTAGCTGGCGACGTTCTGATAAAATTTGTTTGCGTAAATGGCGCTCGAGTAAATCTTGACGACTCCAGCTATGTTGTAAATCTTGATGCGTATCATCGTCTGCATCGGCAAGTGTTTTAAAACCAGTATTTGCAATGCGTGCCACTGGCCCTTGTCCTGTTTCCGATTTCTGAATGGCATCTTGAAGATTTTTGGCGCTCCAGAACTCTTCGGCAAAGGCTCTACTTTGGCGGTTGGCTTTTTGGGTCTGAACCAGTTTAATGACAATCAAACCCCACGTCACAATTGAAAAAGTAACCAATAACCAGATAGTCCCATCGTGAATCAGGGAGTTGATATCACTCATGTTAAAATTCCTTATAGATCAATATTAAGTTAAAAAATTATTTTGGGAGTTGATAGTGAATAGGAACATCGACCCAACCTTCAACTGGTGTTTTTCCTTTTAAGGCCGGTGAGAATTTCCATTGTTTTACGGTTCTAATCGCCGCACTATCGAGTATTTTTTTGCCGCTACTCTGTTTGACTGTCACGCTATCGGGACTACCATTTGGCAAGACTTTTACCCTCAAGATAACTGAGCCTTCCCAACCTCGATCGAGAGCCTGTTCAGGATATTCAGGTGCTGGGTTACTCAAATAACCTGCATAGCCCTTTGCTTCTGTAACAGGTAAGTTGTCATCAGCAGCTTTAGCAGGTGCATCAGCGGGTTTTGAAACTGGTTGCTGAACAGGAGCCGCCACCACATTTTTACTTAGCGGTTCTGCTACAGGTCGTGGTTGCTCTACTGCCTTATGCTGTTCAACAGGTTTAGGCTGCTCAACGTGTTTCTGTATTGGTTTGGGTGGCTCTATCTGCTTTTGTACAGGCTGAGGTGTCTGGCTAACAGGCGGTATCTTTGGCTTTTGCACCACTGGAGGGATTTTAGGTTCAATCACTTTGGGTGGCTCAGGTGGTTTGACAATCTCTATCACCACAGGATCAGGTGTTTTAACGTCAAGCTGAGGCGTAGGAAGTTGTTTGGCGATATACCAGATTCCCAAATGTGCCGCAGCAACGGCGACAATCGCGATTGCCAAAGCATTCTTTTTTGGCTCAGCAGGATCATGTCCAACATCTACGTTATGTCTAAAAGGATCATTAACCGTCGTTGTATGGATGACTTGATTGGATAATTGCTCAAATAAAAATGCTTTTTTGATCGAGCCTTGACTAAATTCACTCATCAATAACTCCTATTAACCAATTTTGTCTTCGGTCAAAATCCGAAAAATCTGTTCTTTTAATTGATGCAATTCAAAACTTGAACGATTTCGAGGACGTGGCAAGTTGACGGGAATAATCTGTTCAACACGACCAGGTTTAGGTTTTAAAATCACCACACGATCTGCCAGAGTTACAGCCTCTTCCACATCATGTGTAATAAAAACAGTGGTCATTTTTTGTTGGGATTGAATACGTAGCAATTCATTTTGCATTTGATGCCGTGTTAATGCATCCAAAGCACCAAACGGTTCGTCTAACAGAAAAATACGAGGTTGCACAACAAGACTGCGTGCAATCGCTACGCGTTGGGACATCCCACCAGATAATTGGTGTGGATACGCCTTTTCAAAGCCATTTAAACCAATCAATTCAATTGCTTTCTGAACCAGAATATCTTTATCACGTGAAGTTAACGCCTCATTTAATAAACCCAGCTCAATGTTTTGCTCAACGGTAAGCCAAGGAAATAAGCGATGTTCTTGAAAAACTACTGCTCGATCGCCGCCAATCCCGCTTACATCAGCACCATCAATTAAAATCCGACCATCAAAATCTTGATCAAGTCCAGCCAAAAGACGTAAGAGCGTAGATTTACCACAACCACTGCTACCTACAATCGCAATAAACTCGCCTTCTTTAATTTCTAGATTAAAGTCGTGAATGACTTTGACAGGTTGTTGATTGACGACAAAAGACTTATGGACATGGTGAAATGCCACACGTGTTTGAGCATGAGATTGAAAAGACTGGTGATGTTTTTCAGTATTTGTATTAAGGGTAATTGTCATGGTCTGACCTCAATTTTTTCGCCAAGATGTTGCGTAGTTTTCAGTTATTTTGCCCAGCCATGCCAGAATCGCGCCCAAACCAGCGACTAAAACGGTTGCTGCTATTACACGGTCCATTTCAAAGTTTTGCTGTGCTGCCATCATGTAGCTACCTATGCCAATTCCAGAGCCCATCAAGTATTCAGCCCCAAAAGATGCCATCCACGAATAAAGCAAAGCCAGTCGAAACCCAGCAAACATTGAAGGTGCAATGCTAGGTAAAATCAAAAGCGTTAAGCGTTGAATCAATGTCATTCTTAAGGTGCTTGAGACTTCAACGAGCTGCATTGGAATGCTGGACATGCCTTTCCATGTCGCGATAAACATCGGAAAAAATGTCGCTATTGAAATGAAAACAATTTTTGATAAATCTTCGAGTCCAAACCAAGCTGTCAGTAGTGGAATCCAAGCAAAAATAGCAATTAGACGTAATGTGTTGAGTGTAGGCGCCAACAGATTTTCAATCGGTTTAAATAGACCCACCATAATTCCTACTGAAGCACCAATTAACCCACCAATAAGTAATCCCAAGATTGCGCGATAAAGGCTGTAATACATGGCAGTGGTGAGTGAAAAATCTTGAATGCCTAACCACAGTGCCTTTAATACTGCCCATGGCGCAGGTAAAATTTGACTCGAAATCAAGCCAAACCAACTGCTAGTTGCCCAAAGCGCTATTAAACTCAAAGGCAAAACCCATGACTTGAAAACATCGGTGCGGCTTTTTTTGTGAAAAGCATGGGCACTTAAAGCAGCATGTGGCCAGAACACAAACTTACGTTCAATTCGATGTAGGATAAAATCGAAAATAATTCCAACAGACGCGATCACAAAAATCGTGACAAAGACAATATCGAGCTGAAATAACTGACGGCCTGTCACCATCAAATATCCAATGCCTTCCGATGAAGCTAATAACTCAACAGCAATTAAGCTTGTCCAGCCTGCTGCAACAGCCAGTCTTAAACCAGTAAAGAAATATGGAAGTGTGGCTGGCAGTACAAGTTTTGTGAGCAGCGTTAGACGATTAAACTGTAAAATTGCTGCCATTTCTTTGAGCTTAGGTTGAATATCACGTACCCCTGCCTGAGTATGTAAGGCAATCGGCACCATCGTAGCTTTGAAGATTATGAAAATTTTTAAACTATTTTCGATGCCCAGCCAGATCATGAGCAGAGGCAACCAAGCCAATGTTGGGATAATCACCAACGCATAAAACGTTGCCGATAGATATTGTTCTGCAATACGGCTATAGCCAAGTAAAACACCTAGAAATACGCCGCCTAATACACCTGACAATAAACCAAGACCAAAGCGCTCAAGACTGATCGCAAGCTGTGACCATAGATCTTGAGATGAGATTTCAACAAAAGAATTCCACGTGTCTTTTGGGGTAGGTAAAATTTGAGCAGGCATCCATTGTTCGTTTGACGCGATCCACCAAAGTAAGAATAAACAAAGAGGTACAATCCAATAGATCGCAAGCGAGTTAAAATACCCAACAGAAATGAACCATTGTTTCTTGGTATTCTTCCAGACAATGCCGGATGAGTTTTTTTGCGAAATTATTTCTTTCATATCTCGATACATATCCATACATTCTGTTTTTATAGAACTCTTAGAATGTTTAACTAAACGTATACCTGATGATCATCTGTTCACGGCATTCAGTTCTGATGTGAGACGTGTTGTGATCACCTGTGGTGTTATGCTCTAGATGAGTGTAAAGAGAGATGTTTTGTTTAACTGTCTACACAGGTACAAAGATCAGAAAATATTTTTATTTATAAATATGAGATAAAGATAAGGTATTTAGAAAACCACCTAGATAAAGCTGTCTTTTGACTTTTTCCCTTAAAATTTTTGTTTAAATGTCATATCTAATCTGACCAAGATTTATAAAATAAATTTTATAATTTAAATAATGGATAACTAAATATGGATCGTTTTAAAATTATTTTATTTATTACAAGTACATGTTTAACAACAACTCTTTATGCAAAACAACAAGTCGTCTGTGTTTTTGACCCAATTGGTAAGTCGGGAGATGCTTTCGCTTTAGCCAAAGATTATGCCCTTGAAGCCAAAAATTGGGGAGCTGATATATCTTTAAAAGCATATGTTGATGAACGAGTTGCGGCTGAAGATTTAAAAGTTGGAAAATGTGATGGCGCTATTATTAGTGGCTTACGTGGCCGTCAATTTAATAAATATACAGGATCTTTAGATGCTGTTGGCGCATTAACAAATATGAAAACGGCAATTAATGCCTATAAGCTGTTGTCCTCACCAATGGCCGCAAAAAATATGGTGGTAGGTCCTTACGAAATTGCAGGTTTAGGCACAATTGGCCCTGCATATTTATTTGTAAATGATAGAAGTATCAATACACTCGCTAAAGCTGCCGGTAAAAAAATTGGGGTATTTAAATACGATGAAGCCCAACCAAAGCTTGTTCAACATGTTGGCGGTCAGGCTGTATCGGTAGACGTCACCAATGCCGGTGCAAAGTTTAATAACCATGAAATTGATATTGTGCCCGCTCCTATTGTGGCATTTAAACCTTTTGAGCTACACAAAGGTTTAGGTGAGAAAGGAGCAATCATTCGTTTTCCTTTAACTCAAATTTCGGCAAACTTCATTATTCGTAAAGATCAGTTTCCAGCAGGTTTTGGGCAAAAGTCGCGAACTTGGGTAGCCAGCCAATTAAATAGAACGTTTGGGATTATTGCCAAATATGAAAGTGATATTCCTTCAAAATATTGGATGGATATTCCTAAAAATGAACAATTAAACTATATGAAAATGATGCGCGAGGCACGCATACAGCTAACCAAGGCAGGCATCTACGACCCTAAAATGATGAATTTTCTAAAAAAAGTGAGATGTAAAGAAAACCCAAGTAATTTTGAATGCACGTTAAACGATGAATAAATACTGAGGCAGAAAAGGCGAATTTGGATACATAAGTTCTAAATAGCCTTGGCAGCTTCCCATTGATTAGAATCTAAAATTATTTAATTTCTAGTTCTTTCAATTTTTCGATAGCTTCGTCACTGCCTCTTTTAGCTGCTTTACCATACCACTCGATCGCCTTGCTCATATTCTTATCTGTTCCAATTCCATATTCATAACATCTAGCTAATTCATATTGACCAATTCCATACTCTAACAATGCAGCCTTCCGATAATATTCAAATGCCAGTTTTTCATCTTTTTTAACACTGATTCCTTCTTCGTAAAACGTTCCCAAGTAATAAAAAGCCATGAAATCATTTTGTGCAGCAGCGCTCTTGTACCAAAAGAATGCCTTATCTAGATTTTTATCAACGCCTTCTCCATTTTGATACATTAGTCCCAAATTTATTTGAGCTGACACATCACCTTGAAGTGCTGCTTGTTTAAACCATTTAAAAGCATTTGTATCGCTTTTTTCGGTACCTAGACCATTTTGATACATCAATGCTAAATTATATTGTGCTTGTAATTCTCCGTTATTCGCAGCTTTAAGATTCCACTTAAAAGCTTCGGAATAGTCTTGAGTAACCCCAACTCCTGTTTGATACATATATGCAATTCGAGCATCTGCTAATGGACTTCCTTGTTTTGCAGCCATTAAAAATAGTTCTAAAGCTTTAGCGTAATCTCGATCTTTACCATTAATGCCTTCAAAATAATCTTTTCCCTCATCTAGAAGTACATCAATTGATGAATCAGCCAATACCTCATTTTTCACAAGCGTTAATAAAAAGATCATTAATATAAATTTCTTTAAAATCATTTAACTTCCTTCTTTTTATCTCAATATTTTATAGTTAATAAAATTATATTGAGTTATTTGTCGCAAACAACAATAAAAACTAAATAACCCAACCATATAAAAGTTGCTAGAAGAAATAGAAAGCTTAGCAAAATAATTTTTTTCAAAATGCTCATAAGAACCCTAAATCATTAAACACCCAACTTAGTTAAAACAAGTACCACCTATTGTTTCCAAAATTACCTTCAAACAAGCCATTTGTAGCTGCTACATTTAATTGTTACTTTGGTCGTGCATTGTTTCGTAGGCTTGCGCTCTTAATTGCTCTTCGTTTGTACCGAAGTATTTTTTTCTCAACTCCTCAACGGACTGTTGCTTAGTTTCATTGCTCATGCCAGTTTTTAAAATCTGATCTCTCTCATTTAAATAACTATTTACTTGTTGACCCCATACAGCTTCTTCTTGATCAACTTTTTCCAACCGTTTTGCAGCTTCTGTTCCTAACAAATTTTCACGCATATTTCTAATATCTTCAGATGTTCCACCTTTTCCCTTAATTTCTTGAGTAAGTTGCTGCAATTCTTGAAATTGCATGGCAGTTTTTACTCCTGATCCTAAACTTTCAGGAAGTTTGTCAATTAATTGCGATATTTGGCTCGCTTTTTGTTCCGTACTTAAAGACTTATCTGCGTAAATTCGCATCTGCTCGATGTTAAATTGATTTGGATTTCTTTCATTACCAAACAAAGCATTTATCTCTTCAGGCTTGAAAAACTTTTGCTGAAAACTATTTATCTGATTTACTAACCGTTGATACGCATTAAAATCATTGGCTGTAAAATTGCTTTCTGGTGTTAGATTTTTTAAAGCATGATTATAAGCCACGTATTGATCTAATAAGTATATTGCATATTTAGCAGCCTCAGCTGGCAAGTTTGTGGTTAAATATTGACGAATATTAGATACAAGCTCATTTTCACTTTTTTCACCTAAACTTGAAAAAAAGTAATCAAAACAACTTCGTATTCCAACTGTTAAAATTAATTTTCCTTGTTTATCAACTTGAATTGGACAATCAATTTCTGTGCCCTGTAGTGAAGCTGAAAGTTGAGGTGTACCGTTATTTGACCTAATACTTTCTTGGCTATATTTAGATTCAGTATAAGAGTCTGATTTATTACTACTTGAACTTGTTAAAGTTTGATGATCTGGTTTAAAAAACCAGTATATTAAACCTAAAAATATAATAATAAGAACTATAAATAATACTTTATTCTTCAAGGTAGCTATCTCTCATTTTTACTTTTAATTAAGAAATAATTTTTATTAAAGGAGCCGTAAGCTCCTTTAACACTTAAACTATAGTCCTAAATTTTTAAGGCGGTTGGCTTGTAAACGATACGGGGTAACAGGATTCTGTAGAAAACCAACCAAACCAAGCGTCTGATTAACTTCATCGAGATGATTAAATGCGTAGTTGTCACGAATCACCGTACCAAGATGGTTTGAACATCTAGATACCAAGCCATCACTTTCGCTAGGTATAAGTAGAGATAAAGCCAATAATCCAGAATCAAAGGGATCTAATATGTTAGTTGCAGGACTCGTTCCACCCCAAGAATAGTAACGAACACTCTTAACAAGTTCATCGCCTGAGCCACACTGAGTAACAGGCACACCAGCAGAAAAGCGTTTATTGAAATCGGCTGCTCCAGCTGTAGTTAAAGAGTTTAAGCCAGCCACACTATTTTGATCGTAATAATGGCCTGAACCAACACCCACTAGAGAAAAAAAGACGTTAACTGCTGTACCAAGTGCTGGTTCTAATATTGGGCCTACAGGTGATTTGGTTAAGTTATAAACGATATCGGCAACAGGTGAACCTTTGTTAGGTCCGCCTACAGAGGTTACTGAAGCAATCTTATTAGGCATTAACCCAGCAACATAACGAACAGATTGACTACCATGGCTATGGCCAATTAAGTTAACTTTTTCTGCACCGGTAATTGCTAAAATTTGTTTAACTTGTAGAAGTAATTGCTCACCACGCACTTCAGAAGAGTTAAAGGAAGCTTGTTGAGCCACATAAACATTAGCTCCATTAGCCACCAAATCTTCCGTAATACCATTCCAGTATTGTAAAGGGCCAACCGCAGAAAAACCTGCCATTCCATGAGCCAATACAATTGGATACTTGGTTTTTGCATAACTTGATTTTACGGAAGTACTACCGCCTTCTGTACATGAATTTACGTTACAATTTAGCCAAGAAGACTTGCTGGTACTTGAGTCGCTAAAAGCTGCATTTACCACAGCTCCACTGTTAATAACTAAACTGAATGTAAGAATTACAGCATTCCTATATTTCTTTTTCATCCTAAGCTCCAAGCTTTTCATTTTTTTTAAATTGATGTCCCTACACTCTTAAATATTCAATTTCCTTATACTTAAGAGTTAAAAAAAATATACTGAGCTTTTTAATTATTTAATATAGAACTGCCCAAACATTACGTGCCAAAACAGCACATTAGGCGACAAAAAATTGGGAAATGGCTAAAAATCGGATGAATGTATGTTTTCAAATTGATAGTAATGTCTTATTTTTTCATCAAATACAGGCTAAAAATGGATTTTCTGCAAAAAATGAGTATTCCTAGACATAGTACCGAGCACTTTATTTTAGGTTCATATGTTCATTTACTTTCACAATTTGTGCAAAAGTGGAATATTAATCCGGATAAGATTTTCTTGAATACAAGTGTTGATTTAGATCGATTAAATGATTTGGATTATAAGGTTAATATTTCTGACTTTAAAACCATTATTAGAAATTGCACAACCTTAACACAAGAACTCGGTCTTGGATTTTATGCTGCCAAAGAGTTAAAAATTACCTCACATGGCTTATTAGGATTAACCGCTGTCATATCTAACGATGTAAAGGATGCTCTAGAAACCATCAATAAATTTGTAAAAATACAGTGTACTTTTATAAACTTAAATTTATATGTAGAAAAGGATTTAAGTTATTATGAAATTACTTATGAAGACGGAACACTTGACTGGGATAACCCTTTAGATGTTGCAACTTATGAGTTTTGTTTCGCATTTTTTTTAGTTGGGTTTGTTTCTTTAGTCCGAATTTTCTTTCCTTCGTTTAAACCTATCATTAATTTAGAATGTGAATATCCACAATATTTCACACGTTTTCACGACCTTTTAAGCTCAACGTTTGAAAAAATAAATTATAATCAAAAAAACACCTGCCTCATAACATCTAGCCAAATTCTTAATAACCCACTCATTATGGCTGACCCATTAACATCTAAAAAGTTACAAGTGATCTGTGAAAATGAATTAAATAAAATATCAAAATTTCAGGAAATTCAATTTCGTGTCAAAAATGCATTATATGATGATTTAAACGGCCTATTAAATCTTGAGCAAGTTGCTAAAAAATTAAATTTAACTAAACGTACTTTGCAAAGAATGCTTAAAGAAAAAGGATATAACTTTCAGAAATTATATAAAGAAGTACGCGAGGAAAAATTACTTAAATTTCTTAAAAACCAAGTATTAAGCCGAGAAGAAATAGCAAAAAAATTAGGTTATTCAAATACATCTACTTTTAACCGAGCACGAAAAAAAATAGAGTAATCTCTATCCAAAATTTTGTGCGTTCTTTTCAGTTTACAACTTGTGGCTAGGCTTTTATGAAGCTTTTCAAACAAGCCTTTTATAATAGATCACTGTTCCGTCATAGTTACCGTTTGAACTTAATGCAAAACTTGGAATTACACCCACTCGAACAAACCCAATTTTGCTATATAAAAGTTCGGACACATCGCCTTCACGCGTATCTAAGACAAGTAAGCGCAGACCTTTTTCCCTTGAAAAATTTTCTAGTTCATTCATTAGAAATATTGCTATTCCTTGTTTTCTTGCCGATGTAAGCACCATGAGTTTTTCAACTTCGGCTCTATAAACATTGCTCAATTTAGTGAAATTATTATTATTTTGATTCAAAATATCCTCAAATTAGAAACACAGGAATTAATAAATGATTTGGATACAGATGCCATTACGAGAGTCATTCAACAATTATATGATCAAGCAAAAAATGATGCCGATGATGAAACACTGGGATATTGTCTTGATATGTGGGATAATCTTTTATCTAGTAATCACACGTTTATAAGAAATATGACTGAAAAATTGGATGGTGGATTGCTAGTATAAATATAAAAAATTTAAATCATCATTAGAAATATCTGGTAATTTTATGACTAGTCTAAGAACTATGAAAAGGATTTAAAAGTAAAATTTTCTCTTAAACATGATGATGATTAATGCCTATTATAGCTTTGGAATTTTTTTATAGTTTTTGGTACTCTAATCCATCGAATAAATATAAAAAGACTTTATAGGTATTAGCCCTGTACTTATTGATGTGCAGGACTTTTACTATTATAAGTTGTTTAAATTTAGGACTAAAATATTTTACAATGATTTGGATCTCTAAAGCTAATATTGCGTTAGCTTTAGAGAAGGTGTCGTAAATTATTTTGACAAAAGTTATGTTTGGTTACCTTGGTTTCACTAAAGATACTTAGCCTCTTCTTTTAATTCTAGTCTTAATGGAGCCCACCAATTTATTATTTTCTAAAGTATAAACCCCCGAAAAATCTAACCATTTTGATTGTAAATGATTGGAACTTCCTAATAATTGCTTTTCACCAAGTACAGTCCAAATTACTTCAAAATTATTTTCTAGTAGATAGCTTTCAAATATCTGCTGATTAATCAATAGTTCTGAAGTATTATCACTCAAGCAACTTGGATCAAAGCATGCTAATTCACCAATATCATTATATAAACAGCTTGGCACTCGAGAAATATTCAGATTCATTCCATGAAACATTTCATTTCTAACTGAGTAAAACGATTTATTATTACGCCCCTCCCAAATATGTTCTTCTGTCGTTGGCAGGACAGAAGCAATTAATCGATTACAATTTTGACGATCCCTAACTTCAAGCCATTGATTATTTTCGTGTTCTAATTCTTTGGTCTGACTTTTATAAGCAGGTGACCAAAAATATTCTTTACTAAATATGGAATAATTTTGTGTGGACTCAGGCATCCAGCGTCCCATAAGATCCTGATAGAACAACCACGATTTTAAATATTCATAGTCATCTTTTTTTACTAAATAACTTCTAATTTGAATCCAAAGATTTTGGCCTTCGCCAGAGCCTCTATCGACACCTAATTCACTTCCTTGCGACCATGAGTGAGAAGATTCTAGAGACAAAAAATTGTGTTTAGCAATTAAAGATTTAGGATCAATTAAATTCTCATCGCTAACCAACCAATTGCGGTCATCATCTTGCCAAAAATTATACTCAGGATTAAATAAACTAATCGGAATTGATTTATATTCTTTTGAGAAAGGTAAATCTGTTGGATCAAATTTTCTTAACCAATTTTGCCAAGGCCCCTCATAAAACACAAAACTATTAGATTTTTTGATTTCTATATTATCTGCAATTCGCGCAATTATTTCATACATAGCTAGCCATTGATATTTTTTACCAATACGTTCGATCTTATTATCAAATCGGTCAGAACCCGGTAAATAATGATCAAAAAAACCATGTTTTTCGACATCATATTCAAATTTTTTAAATATCAAATAGCAAGCATAATTACTCAATAAGTTCGTATCTATCTTATCACGCCAAATATCTAATGCTGATTCAAAGGTATAGCGTCCAAAATCGCCATAGGCTCCAACACCTCGACCGTATTCCGTAACCATAGAACTTAAAATAGTATTTTGAGACCAATAATGTGATTTAAAATCGATACTTTTATAATCGAATTTGTATTGATCTATTTCATCATTAGAAGGAAATCTAATTGGTAGTGTAGATTTGTATGGTGGACGAATAACATTTGGTTTATCTAATTGAAAATATTTTTTGAATAAAGCATATTCAATGATATTTCTAGCATAATCTCTTATTAAAATATTAGGATAAACTTCTTTTTTAAGAAATATTTCTTGTAATAAATATTGGGATAACTCTTTTAAGCCAACCAGTCGATCTGAATTTAATATTGATCCATAAATAGAAGCTAAAGTATGCTCTAACACATATGGATCATTTACAGGAATATATATTTCAAGTAACTTCTTTGATATATTTAAATTATTAATTAATAATAAACCTAATGATTTTATTGCATAATTTCGTAATTCAATATTAGTTGTAGTAAATAACCAACATATAGATTTACCTAATAAAGACAAGGAATTTTCAGACAACGAATTGAAATTTTCACTAAAATTTATCCAATCTAATAATCTAAAAATGCCATGCTTAGAATCTACATATTGCCCTAAAAATATTGTCCATTTAGCATCACGTACATTTATTGGCATACTATAAAGCTTTTCATTAAGATAACTACCATTAAAAGGATGTGTAGTATCTCCAGAAACTGAGTAAATAAGCTCTACAAAAATACTATATAAATCATCATTATGATATATTATTTTATTAATATATTGATGAGAAACTTCATTAATTGAATTCTTTTTTCTCCAATATAAGCTATAGATGAAAGCTTCTATAATAAAATTATCATTAATAAAAATATTATCAAGTAATGTAAAGAGATCACATCCAAATTTTTCAGGAATTATTATAGATAAAGACTCAATTACACCTTGATACTTATAATTATCCTCAATTAAATAATAGAGTTCCCCAGATTTTTTAAAAATAGTATTAATATTATCGTTGGATAATTTATTTTTTACTAAAATTTGTCCAAAAAAATGATCTTCTAATCGTTCATATGAAAAATAAACACCTTCAATATATTCATCTTCTTCTAATGAATATAAATTCTTTGATAGTAAACCTTCATGGATTAGACTATCAACAAGACCTTTCTTGTTAGAGTATCTGCTAATAATCTGGTTGCAAATATCGCATGCATCATCATATGGAACAAAAGAGCTATTTTTTGTATGCTTATAGCTAATCAATTGGTCGATAACTTTTCTACAAATATTTGCAGAAGGTTCGTAATCAAACCTATTAGAACTACCTAATTGAATATCAATATTATCAGTAAAATAGTTTAAAACACTACTGATACCTCCATATCCCTCAGGTATTCTATTTAATCCTCTTTTGAATAAACCTTCACAAAAAAGTTTTAAAAATAATGGATTAGAGAATTCTGAGTTAAATATAGGTGTTTGTGGTAATTCAATTTTATAATAGTTGAAAAACATCAACACAGCTTCATATGAATGATTCGTAAATCCATTATGTTGAAAAATACTAGCGTTTGTATTTGTTATAAAGTCGGACGGTAATAATTTTTTTTCATATGTATCACGTAAAGTAATAACTAAAGATATCCAAGGAAATTCTTTAAAACTATTAATAAAAGAATTAATATGATGAACCCAAAAAAAATTTCCATTGCCTTCATTAATCGCATCAATTGCAAATAAGATACGTTTTCTTTTTCTTAGACCAATTTCATTAAGTTGATGTAATAAATCATTTTCATGACAATCTAATCTTAAAATATTTTTAAGTATTTGGCTCCATGGTGATTCATTTTTAATAAAATGTTGCCCTAACAAGAAAATAGATGGAATTCCATCTTTATGCTGCTCGAGGATTACATCTGCTAGTAAATGGGATTTTCCGACTCCTGCTTTTCCTTTCAGTAATAGATATGGGTTATTGACAAGTTTTAGATCCTCATCAACTTCATTCAAATAATTTGAAAATTGAGAAATTATTAAATAATAATCATCTTTTAATTTTTCTTCAGGAAAGATCTCATTAAAAAGTTCTAATACATTTTTAATTTTAAGAATTAGATAATCATGTTTTTCTTTAAAACTTTTAATTTCGAATTTTAAAGCAGGATCACTAACAAAATCTTCATAATTTGATTTAATTTCTTCTTTTATTTTAGATACATCTTCCAATAAAGCAATTAAATAACTGTTATTTATTTTTTTATTGAAATTAAGTACCTCTGAAATCAATTTGTTTGTATTAAGCAAATACAAATGGAATTCTTGTCTGGAATATTTGTAGAAATTATTTCTCTTCAATATTGAATATATTTTTTCTTTTACATCTAGTTCTACATTGATTTCAGGTGAATACCTAGCCCCAATATTTGAGATACTATTTTTAATATGATTGGAAAACCACTCATTAGATAATATATTTTTCAAAGAATTATTTTTATACCTATCTATTAGAATAGGATTTAATCCTTCTGTCTTTAATAAATCTGAAAAATGTTTAAAAGTTAGTCCTGTTAGTTCTCTAGATTGGCTATTTTCAATTAACTCTTGGTTTATTAAGCCTATTAAATCTCCATCAATTAAAATAGGTGCACCTGAATATCCAGCATATGTAGATAACTTTTGTTTATGTTCTAATTCTATATCTATTTTACCATTTCTTAATGAATTAAGATGCTGATTTACAACATTATTATCATCTTTAAGAAGATTGTCACCTGTAAAAATCTTTGACTCAGGGTAGCCTCTAGATATCCACTTGGTACCAGAAGGTATTTCTTTATATGAAACAAAACTTATATTTTCTATAACTTCAATTTCTTTTTCTAGAATCAATAATGCAACATCTAGTCTCTTGTAATGGTCATTTATTGATCTGCTTAAGGTTGCTTTTATCTTCTCTCCGGATATTCCTGTTAAAAATATATCATTATTCTTGTACTCACTAACTACGTGAAAGGCTGTAATAACTCTACAATTATTAATAAGAAAAGCTGTCCCTACTTTTGGACCACATTCAACTTTAAAAACTATATTTTCTAGATTCATATATTACTCAAATATTATTTCATTAAGCGTTTCAAGATAAAAATTATGACCATTTTTTCTAGCAGTTTGCTTAAACTTTTCAATTTTCTCATGATGATAATTAGTTATAATATGAGGATTAGAAGTATTTTTTATAATTTTAGCAATAGCAGCTAAATCTGGATGATTATGATGAGTACCATTCGTTGATATTAAAAATTTCTCACACTGAATTATTTCAAGGAGTCTATTTGAAATATTTTTATTACTTCCATGATGGGAAACTTTAACTAAATCAAACTTTAAATCGTATTTTTGACTTTTCAATTCAAGTAGTTTTCTATAAATTATATCTTCATGCGCGTCACCAAGAAATAAAATTTTTATTTCTTTATACTCTAATATAAATGCAATTGAGGATCCATTTGTTGGAGATGTATCTTTTTCATCTATTTGAATCAATTCATCAAAATCCATAAATATTTCTTTTGAAATATCTTGATTAAGATATTCAGTTCCGTGTTCTTTAATGAACAATTCAAATGCTTCATCAAATATTTCTTCATCATTAATTGTGAACCCATATTTTTCAGATTCAAGTTTGTTTTTCCATTTTTTAGCTAAGGAGTTTAACTTCTCTATACTTGGAGAAATTAATATTAATGAGGCATCATCACCAATTTTTATACTATCATTATCTACCTGTTCTAATACTGCTTCATTATTAAATGTTGAGTTCCAATTATATTTTCCTTCATATAATAATTTTGATAATGTGGTGCCTTGCTCGATGGTTATGTCATGTAATCCATCTGCTCTTGTTCTATATTTATTTTGATTACATATTAATTTTAATATATGATTTTCATCTTGATGCAAAGCTTTTTTTTCTTTTTCAAATTGTAAATGTCTAAAAGAATTGAACCATACTTCATTAACATCAATAATTTTTTCTTTTTTACTATTTTCTTCCAAAAAATTAATAGCGCCTAATATGTGATCTTGATCAACGTGTGTAATTACCATCAAATCAATCTTCTTACTTTTAGAGCTCAGCAACTCTAAATCTTTTTTTATATATTTTTGATAAGTGACATCGTAACCCATATCAATAATTAAATTAATTTCATCATCTCCCAATCTTACTAATAAAGCATCACCTTCTCTTGCAGGGTAGATATTTATCTTTAACATCCGAATCTCAAAAATTAGATTTCTTAAATTTTATACTTTACTTAATTAAAAATAAAGGTAATACAGAATGTTATCTGAAATTTTAAGCCACCACATATTTTTCATTTTGGGACTTTATCAATGTATAAAAAATGCTTCCAAAAGAAGTTCTACCTTCAGTTATTCATTTCCTCTCGGGCTTGTTGTGGCGTTTTACCCGATCACTCTTTATAAGTCCGTGTAATTGGGCTGTGCTCGGCATAACCTAACAGCAATGCTATTTCTACAATTTGTAGTCTTGGATCTTTTAAATACGATTTTGCTAATTCGTAACAGACAATATTTAATTCTTTGCGAAAGTTCGTAGCTGTCTCGGTTAAACGGCGTTGTAAGGTTCTCCGTGAATAATTTAATCGCTCTGCAAGCTGCTCATTAGAACTACACCTATACGGACAAATCCAATTTTGATATACAAAAGTTCGGACACATCACCTTCACGTGTAACTAAGACAAGTAAGCGCAGCCCTTTTTCTCTTGAAAAAACTTTCTAGCTCATTCATTAGTAATGTTGCTATTCCTTGTTTTCTTGCAGATGTAAGCATCAAGAACTTTTAAACATATGTCCTACTCCCTGCCTTCAACCAAATTTAAAAAAGCTAAGTTAAGTAACTCCCTTTACTTGGACTAATTTATCGACTATAAAAAAATAGTTTTTTATGAGATTCGAAAAATGCGTTATGAGATGATTAATATCCATTCAACTCAGGATAAAAGACATCTGCAGAACTTACTTCATCCTTATTTTATGGAAAATATTTATAAAAATTTAAAATCAACAAATGAAATCAAAAAATTTATCACCAGCTCTAAAAAATTACACTGGTTTATCTTCAGTGATTACTGTATTAATGATAAAAACAAGAACAATCAGGTAATGACATTTAGTATTATTGGATTAGATAATTATGATCAACTTGAAGTTATTGATAAAGTTATAGGTACACTTCAACCCTTTGATTTAAAGGAGTCTAAAGAGATAAATTTAAATTTTATAAACTTTTTAAATGCAATGCCTATCTTCAATATATCTTTTAGACTACCTGAAAACAGAAATTATACTAACGCATTTGATTTCAATGAAATTGATTTTCTAAAAATGAGATATGAATCTTTATTAGAATATTTTAAAAGACTACAAAGTATACCATTACAGGAGTTTGATTTTAAATATCAAATTAAAGATTTTAGATTTATTTTAAATAAGTTTAAAAGTAAATCTATTTCACTTAAAGTCTTTCGTGATATTGAAATTATTACTAGTATAGTTAGTTCGATATGTATTCTAATATCACAAGCTCATGAAAATAAAAAACTTTCATTTATTTGGATCTCAGATAGAGATAGCCTAATAAATTTTGAGCAAAAAAACTTAAGTATGCCCTTAATATTCAGTATGATTCACGCATCACTCCATTCATTCATAAAAACTAATAATAAAATTATTTTTATTCAACATGATAGTAAATCAACACCTATTACTGATAACTTGAATAGAATACCAGATATGATAGCTGGCACCCTTGCCGATATGAGCAATACGCATGTTTCTCATAAAAAATACTTACCTGTAATAAGAAATCACTTAATTTTAAAAAACAAAAATCACATTGCACAATTATATTTTAAAAAAGATAAATATGGCGTGAGTACTATTTCTCTTGTTAAAGAATAAAATATATAGTTTTTAAAATAAGAATTTTATTAGATCAAATTGTGGAAAAGCCCATTATAGAGCTTTAGCACAAAAGTTGTAACGCTTATAGTTGGTTGAGGCCGCCTACTCGAAATTATTTGCACCTCACCCCATCCCCTTCAAAAACACTTCCAACACCCTTTCATCAACCTCACCCAAACTTAAACGCTGAATAATTACGCCTTCGATCATATATAAAAATAGTTTGGCATCAGTAAAAGAAACATCGGCGTTAAGTGCTCTAAGCAGGCTATATATTTCATTGGTGAGCCATGTTCTATATCGCACGGCGGTTATGTACGCTTTTGGATGGGTCAGTTTTGTTTCAAAAATAGCTTTAAATAATAAGTAGTACAGCCCGTCTAGGTCTGCATGTAAAAGATAGAGCTTTTTGAGTTTATCCATTGCGTTTGTGTCGCGGTCGTATTCAATCACTGAAACCACTTTTTCTTTTAGGCGTTCTTTTTGCACAATCAGACAGATTTCAATTAACCGTTCTTTAGAGTGAAAGTAGTTATAAAAAGTCGCCTTTGTAATTTCAGATTCTTTTACAAGTCTGTCGATGCCGACCAGATGAAATCCATTGTAGTGAAATAACTCAATTGATTTATTTACGACTTGTAATGCACGTTTTGGGAGAACTAAATGTGGCATATTTTTACCGTTATAAAAATTATTGTTGTATATAAATGAGATATAAAAGCCGCTGCCTTTTGGGAGAAAAAAAGGCATAGCAAAGCCGTAAAGACTGTGCACAGCACATCTCAAGTTTTAATTGTTGATCTAAGTTTTAAGTAATAACGAGCTAAAGCCTGAAAAAGCCTTACGGCGATCAAGCTGCGTTAAATGTTTTAAGCTGTGTTGTTATAGCTTTTGGCAATGGTTGCCAAGAAATAATGGATGTGCAAAGCCAACTCCTTATATATGGAGTTCTGCCAAGACATTAGAATTATGGTGGCAGAACGAGCAAGGGTTCGCAGACTGATAGTAAAGAATCAGCACACCCGAAGGTGTCCCTCACTCGTCCTACCGCAACAAGCGAGGGACGATCGATATACACAAGAATACTCCTCAGAAGGAATAATCTGATGCACTTTACTAAACGGTCTGCGACAACCGACTGGCAATGTAGGCCAGCCCGCAAATGGTAATCTTCAATATTTGAAGTGTCAATGTGAAATTGGCTAGAAAATATTTAAATAATTATTGTTTTTCATTTAATTACATAATTAAGGAAACTCTTAAGTAATATTTACAATCAAGTTTTATATCATTAAGTTAAAGTTTAAAATTTCAAAAACTTAAGGTCTAGATTGGCTCATATCAACTAAGAATGAATAAATAAAATGAGTAATTACTCTTATGCCTAATTTGAGTATTCAGTATAAACTTGTTATTTAAGCGACCCATCTCACAAATTGGGCCGAGCAATATACTTAAATTGATAAGAGCAAAAAATGACTCAAAATAAAGTTGAATTAGCAGAGAAATTGTCAAAAGAATCGCATCAAGGTCAAAAGTATGGTCCTCATGATTACTTTGATTACCATATTAAAGGTGTGGTCAATTCATTAATTAAGCACCGATTTTCAGAAGTCTATATTATTACCGCCCTTCTACACGATAGTGTTGAAGACACACCTCTTACCCTAGACAAAATCGAAAGTTTATTCGGAAAAGAAGTCCGTGATGCCGTTGATGCATTAACTAAACGGGAAACTGAAACACGCGAAGAATATTTAATTCGTTGTAGTTCGAATCCGATCGCTCGAGTCGTGAAACTTCATGATGCAGCCTTTAATGCGCATAACTCACATAAGGACAATAATCACCCGCGTGTAGATTATTACCTTCAAACCATGTTAATTGTTTCAACAGCCCAAGATAGGTTGGAATGAAAAGGTCAAATTAGCTAGGTTTATAAAATATAAGACGATCAATTTGATTTTGTAACGTAATCAAGATTTATCATGTAAAAAAAAGATTTTTGCTCAATCCTATTTAACTGACTTAAGAATTGAGCAAATATTTTCTCATTAATAACCTACGGCGAATCTCTCTCAAAGTTAAATACGTCCGACCTCTAAATATGGAATCAGTTTTTTATCAAAATGTGGCCTTGGGTCGCCCTCATAACTAATAAAACCATGCATTCCTGTTAAGCGTTCGCCTTTATAAAACTGGTTTAGCTGATAGCGCGGGTCTTTATGGGAAAGCGTAAAGCTCACCACACCAACGCCCTGCTGTTTTGACTTGTTATAGGCATCTTCGAGCATTTTATGATGCAAAGCCAAATCTTGTGGATGGCACATTAAGGTGTGTAGCACATGGTACTGAATAGAGTCACCGAGTTTAGGCAAACGCATACCTTTAGTAATTGGAGTTAGCAAATTATAAACGGGTCTAAAAATTCCAATGACTGAGCTGTAATGCAAAATTTTGGTTTGCTTAATACTGTGCTGATCCCACAAGCCAAACATGCCGACCAGCTTTTCACCCTTAAAATAAAGTGAAAAGTCCGAGAGTTTTATTCCTGAAAAATACTGATGACCTTGAGCGAGTTCTTCAAAGTTATAGGCAGGAATAAAGTTATAAAACTCGGCCATTTCAGTAATAAACTGATTCATGGCTGCCACATGTTTAGCTTCTGCTACACATGTACGAATCTCTTGAAGATCACTCTGATTAGCTTGCTTTAAGAAAGCCGTGATTTTTCTTTTTGCGCCCGTGTCGGTCAGACTTAATGTCTCAATGAGCCCTTCATCATAATAATCAGGCATTCCCGTTTTGCCCGTTTGAATGGCAGCCCGTGCCGCATGGTTATCATCAAAAATAATCATTTGACTATAGTTCGGTTCATGCATGGTTTGTTTTACATGTTTTGCCAAAACCTTAACCAGTGATTTGCCACGATAGTTGTGGTCTACCCGTAAATCACCCGCGTATCGTAAGTTTTGAACGTTTCGATCGACATAACATGGGCGATGCCCATTGCTATAACAAGCAACATGCTTCTGACTCTCGGTGTCTTCAATCACGACATGTAATTTATGTCGATACACAATGTCGGAAGCTTGAAAATAACTGGGTTCACGCTGAAAGCTAATTTGTATCCCTTTGGTGGTCATAGGTACGGCGATCAAATCTCTTAAAGCCTGATCATCGGCCAAAGTGGCTTCACGGGTTATGAGCGTATTTTCAGCAAGTGGTGGATTTGTTTTCATTCATTATTCACCTGTTGTGCGGTCTGTACGGGCACCAAATTATTTAAACGCCCCATTTGGTCGAGTAACTGATAGACAAACACGACTTCGTCTTGGTCATTCACTGTTTTCTGGGTTTGTACATCCAATAACTTCTGCTCGGTATTGAGCAAATCAAATGTGGTTTTGGTGCCAACATCAAACTCTTTACGTGTGTAAACAAAGGCAATCGACGCTGCCTCTATTGCATTTTGCAAAGCGTCTTTATTTTGTCGAATGGTTTGAAGCTGTGCATAGCTCGTGCGGGTACGCTTATTCAAATCTAGTTCAAGACTTCGCGTTTTTTGTTTAGCCAAATCTATATCGGCCTGTGCTTTTTTGACATTGGCCCGATTTAGTCCATCGTCATAGAGCGGTACATTGAGCTGTACGCCTACCATATAGTTATTACTTTCGGAGCCAATATAGCTTGCTTCATCCTGTTTTCCGGCACGGCTAGTAAGCATGACCGTTGGCCAGAGTTCCCGTTTAGTTAAAGCATATTGTTTCTCTGCGGCCTGTTTTTCGTATTTGCTACGCATTAAAGCTGGATGATTTTTGGTTTGAGCCAAAATTTCATCTAAGTTAGCCGGAATAGCGGGTAGTTGTTTGATTGCGACAAGGTTTTCAGGCGTTACACCTGTCACTTGGTAAAACTGCGCTTCACTTACGGTCAAGTTAGATTGAGCCTGTGTAATATCGGCTTGGCCTTGTGCGACTTGTGCCAAAACCTGAGCCAAGTCCGCACGGGTAATCATCCCCACGTCAAAACGGCGTTTAGATTCATATAAAGAACGTTGCAGATTCGCCATAGTCTTTTGTCTAAGCTCTAAAATGGCTTTCTTTTTTAATACGTCGGTATACACCATCACAGTATTTAAAATAGTTTCCGATCTTTGGTCAGATAGCCCTTGGTTTTGGGCAGAAAGCTGGTTCTCTGCAATATCAATTCCTAAGCGGTGTCGCCCAGAGGTATAAATCGGATAATCCGCCTGCAATTGCAAACTTCGTCCTTTACGGTTTCCTTCTGTTGGAAATAGGACTTGTGAAGGCGTATCTATTCTTTCATAGTCAAGTTGCCCGACTAAATTGACTTTGAGTCCATCACGCTGTTTAGCCTGTTCGAGCATAGCGGTCGACTGGTTCACGCTTAAACGACTGACTTCAAGCTGACTTTCGTGTCTTAAGCTGGCAGACAATGCCTCATCTAAAGTCATGGCTTGTACATTCGACACAACCAACACGCCAAGATACAAGGCGTGTCGAAGTGTTAAAAACCGAGTATTAAATTGCTTCATCCCTTTCATAGTTGTTCCAAACTATTCAGGGTGACTTTTTTGAGTGGTTCAGGCTTGATATTGCCTTCGATAATACCGTCAAACATGACCAGTTTTTTATAAGCATTCCAACCATTATTGGCTTGGCGAATCTGAGGCTGGTCGAGCTGCCCTAAGTTTCGTGCAAGTTCATAATGGAAGTTTTGGCGCAAAATACTGTCGATATATTCATTGTTAATGCTGTGATGGATTTCGCCTTCAAAAAGCACGCAATAAAATGGTTTAACGTGTTGCTCGGTATCAATCGCCAGTAAAGAAATCGCTTTCGATTCCGTTTCATTTAACTGCGACAATAATTGCTGGGCAGTTTCAGGTGCGAGTTTCTCACCGACCAGATCTACACCAAAACGGCGGCCTTGGAACTCAAAACATGGGATTTGCTCGATAAAGCCAGTCACGCGTAAGCAATCATCCATACAGTAACGAAGCAAACCATTACCCGATGTAATAAGTGGACTCACCACATCACCTTCTTTCAGTTCCCACGACGGAATGATTTGTCCTTGTTTTTCACCCTCTAAATATTCAAATTCATAGAAGTGACTTTGATACGCCAGTGGGTATTGGTCGTTATAGGGAATGGTCACTACACCTTCAGTCGCCCATAGACCTTTTCCTTCAAACTGAACACTGGGTAATTTCTCTTTTAATTTTTCGGCCCAAGCTTTTGAACCTGCTGTATCCCAACTAGACACTAAACTTAACTTAGGCCATAGCTGTTTGAAGTCGATCTGTTCGCCGTTTGAACTGTCAATTAAGGCTTGAGCGCTTTCAGGACTATGCGGTGCAGTCACTTCTTTTAATGAAGCCTGACGATTGTTCCATGAACCACTTTGTAAAACTTCAATCACGTCTTGTTGTAGTAACTCCAAACGCTCAAGCAATTGCAACGCAAAAGTTGGACTCCACACCGAAATCATGGCTAAGTTACGGTTTGCTACCAAATAGCAAATCGTGGCAAAGAGTGCATCATCGGCATTGGCTGCAAATGCAACATTACTTGGAACCGCTTGGGTAAATTTAGATAAAATTCGCTTACCTACGCCCAGTAGCGCACTATCATCATTTAGGTTTTTATCTTTTAAAACTTCACGCTGGCTTTCAGGTAACCATGACACCGACCAGTAATGCGTTCCCGAACTAAGCGCCGGACATTTACGGTATAAACTTGCCATCCACGGCGCAATCGCATGGTCAAGCTCATCTAAAAACAGCTTGGTGTATGGAATAAACTTGATTTGTTCACTCGACCCACTGGTCGGCTGGAAACGAACCAGCTTACTACTAGACAATGAAAGCTTTTGTTCACGGTAGCGTTGAATGTCTTCTCGCCACGCGCCGTAACGTGTCGCAGGAAATGATTTTACAAACTGCTCATAGTTTTGAACTTTTTTGTCTTTAGCAAATGTAGAGGTCTGTAAAATCGAATGCAGGATTTGACGTTGTGTCGCTTCTAAAGCATTAAACTGTTTTTGAAAATTACGGTCAGATGCATCACACCATTTTTTTAAAATAAGATGTGAGCCAAGAGTTAGCCATTCATTAGATTTCATTGGATGGCCTCTCTACGTTTTGTTTTATGTGTTACACAGGCTTCAAACTTTCCCTTACTCGTGGGTTTGGTGATGAGCTTTACTGGGAAACGCGCAAGATCTTTCCAGCCTAATCGACCAATACACGGTAATTCCGTACCCGCACTCCATGTTGGATTCATTTGCTCAAAGAAATGAATATTTGGGTTCTTTTGTCTCATTTCGGCAGTAATCGGTGCGACTTCACCTTTTAATGGTTGATAGTCATCTCCAAAGTTTAATAAGCCAGCTTCACGGTCGTAGTATTCCCCAAAGAATTTCTCACAGTAATGCTCAACCACTTCCGAGAGATGCTGATTTTCATCTTTAATGTTTGGGTAGTACACATAATAGTTATTGGCAAGTAAGAGATAGGTTTTGTAGCCCTTAGAAATGAGTAGCCAATAGAGTTCGTTAAATGGATATTTGATTCGAAGTTTGATCATGAGTTTGAGCATGGTACTTTGCAGACTACGCGTGCCCCAAAACTTCTTCAAAATGACCGTATCACCGCTAAATAACACGGTGTAGTCCTTACCGTTTAAATAGAAGTGCTGCACAACAACGGTAGAGAATCCTACAATCTCATCTGTTTCCGAGTCAAAAATTAAGATCGCACCACTTTTATTTTGGAAATCATCTACGAAAATAGAAAATCTCGTATTTTCATAATACTGTTCGTAAATGGAATACATCACTTTTAATCGGTCAGTATCGATTTGCTCTTTTTCAAAATATTGACCATAAGTCGTGTTTTTCAGGTTCAATTTTGAAATCAATTTATACGTTGTATTAATCATAATCCTTTAACCTTCCACCTCTAATTTGCGAGTTTCCCGATCTCATCTACCGATATAAGAAAACTCATAAAAATGTTCTTTTTCTATGAAGGGATACGTTTTGATATGCCCTATTGTTTTTCATTCTTTGAAAGCTGCCCTTTATTTCTAAATCGCTACATATTCATTTTCTTCCCCCGATCCATAAAGATGGTTAAAAAGGCGGTCACAAACATGATGATTGCGAGCATGCGTAATAAATCATTAAAACTAGATGTAAGCGCTTGAAAATGAATGTCACGATAGATCACGCTGAGCGCAATTTGCTGTGCATTTGAGCCGACTTCTTGATATTGCGCCGTGAGCTGATCAAGTCTTTCTGTAAAGATCCAATTCTGCGGGGTCATCGACTGATTAATCTGAGTAACATGAAGCGCAGTCAGCCAATCTAATGATGAGTTAATCAGCGCTAGTCCAACCGCTCCACCAATATTGCGCATCAGATTATAAATACCGCTGGCATCGGCAACTTTACTCAGTGGCAAGGTGCTCATGGCTAAATGCGAAACCACAATCAGACAGATCATGAGACCAATGCCACGATAGATTTGCGGCCAGAACATAAAGTCATAATCGCTGTGAATGCTGAGGTGAGAATTGAGCCATACACCAAAGCCAGCCAGAATCATTCCAATAAACACAGTTTTGCGGGTATCAAAATTAGGAATGAGCCACGCAAGAAACGGCGCAAAGCAGAACATGACAATACCTGTCACCATCATGACGTGACCAATCTGGCTACTGTTCATTTCACGGACTTGCCCCAAAAACACCGGAATCATGTAACCCAAGCCATAAAGCGCCATACCAATCACAAAAGTCGTGATGGCACTTAATGTAAAGTTTTTATTCTTAAATACGGATAAATCGAGCAATGGCTTAGGCTGGGTAAAGCTTCTAGAGAAGAAGATCATGCCGCCCACAACACAGACCATAAAAGCAATCCGAACGCCTGTGTCTGCAAGCCAGTCGTGCCGTGCACCTTCATCAAGGAAATATTCAAGCCCACCTAAAAACATCGCCATGCCAATGAGGCTGAACCAATCCATACTTTTGATGAGTGAATGATTCGCACGGTCAATATTTGGACCCGAGTAGATGACCGTGGCAATGATAATGCCCGGAATGATATTAATCAGGAACATCCAGTGCCATGAGAAGTTATTGGTTAACCAGCCGCCAATGGTTGGGCCGATGGCTGGACCTAAGGTACTGATCATTCCAAACATGACCAAAGGCAATGAGCGTTTTGGTTCAGGGAAAAGTAAGTACAATGCTGTCATGGAGGTTGGAATCATCCCGCCGCCCATAAAGCCTTGAATGCCACGGAAAACCAGTAAACTCTCTAAGTTCCATGCCAACGCACAAAGTAAAGAGCTGATGGTGAAGCCAATTGCACAGATCGTGTAATACACCCGTGTTGAAAGCACCCGTGAGACAATACTCGACATTGGAATCGCGATAATTTCGGCAATCAAATAAACAGTTTGCACCCAAGTCACTTCATAGCGACTTGCACTCATGCCGGCTTGAACTTCGTTTAAAGAACTCGCCACAATCTGAATATCAAGAATCGCCATAAAGTTGCCAAAAATCATGGCAGCAAAAATTGCCCAAGCCGTCTTTGCGGGAAACTTCCACTCAGCGTCAATATGCTTATTCATTTCTTATTACCTAAAAATTTTATTATTAAGTTCTTAGGTCAACCGTAGCGCTAACCGACATTCCAGGTTTTATAAGATCAATATGCGGACTTGTATCTATGGCAATGCGTACAGGAATACGTTGAACAACCTTATTAAAGTTGCCTGTGGCATTGTCTGGTGGCATGAGTGAGAAAGTTGCGCCAGAGGCTGGAGAAAAGCTTTCAATTGTTCCGCTGTAAGTCAGGCTTGGGTAAGCATCAAGTTTTAATTTAACTTTCTGACCAATATGCATTTTTTCAATTTGGGTTTCTTTGAAGTTCGCTTGTACATACAAACTATTTTCAGGAATAATCGCCATTAAGCGGGTTTGCGGAGAAACACGCGAACCTTTCTGGATTGCAAGGCTTCCTATTTTCCCTGCGACTGGGCTCACCACTTTTGATGAAGCCAAATCAATTTGATAAAGGTTTAAGTTTGCATTAGCACTTTGAATATCTGCCAAAAGTTGCGCTCTACTGGCCTGTAAACTACCCAACTGCGCTTCTGCGGCATTTACGGCGGCTTGTGCCTTGCTGAGCTGTGCCTGAGCCGTTAAATATTGAGATTGAACCCCTTCAAAATTTTGACGGGTAATTACTCCATCTTTTAATAAATCTTGATAACGTTCAAAATCTTTTCTTAAGCGAGATAAGTCTGCTTGTGCCGCAACAACGCCACTATTTGCTTCAGTAATGGAAGACTTGGCAGACTTTTCATTTTGTTGTTGTACGCCTAGCGCTGCTTCTTTTAAGCTCACGACAGAGCTAGCCTGATCATAACGAGCTTGGTAATCACGATGGTCTAAGACAGCTAAAGTTTCCCCTTTCTTTACAAACTGATTATCGTTAATTAATAACTCCATCACTTCGCCTGAAATCTTTGGCATCACCCAAGTGACATCAGCTTGCACATAAGCATTATCTGTAGATTGATAAAATCGGTATACAAAAAAATAATATATAATGCCCGCGACTAAAAATAACAGCAGGACACTAAAAACACCCCAAGTTATCTTTTTTCGACTTTGGAAATTAGTATCAGTTTCTAGCTGAGCTACGTTATCCATATTCATTCCGTTTATTTGTAATATTCGATTTTTTATTTACACCAATAAACTATTAGCGTCTTTTTTACGTAACTTTTCACTTGGTTTATTCAATGAATCGTGACAGCGTAAAATTTGGTGCAAATTATGATTCTTAAATCGATTAAATATCATTGACCGTTTTGACATATATTTTTTCTATTTACGCCAATAGATTGCATGCTATAAAAAATATGTTTAAAAATTATGTAATTTTATATTTTTTGAAATTTCCATTTATAACCCATTATCTAAAAATTTAATTTATTAATTTTAATCAATACCTTAAGATAATTATTTTTCTTATTAAAGTGATTAATTGACAGGAAAATTCATTGTACCAATATTAAAAATCAGCCTTCAATTTGTAGTACTTATGTAGAATTAATTAAGGTAATGTGTAATTTTAAAAAGAGTTATAGATAAGTTTTATAATATTTATAGAAACATAAAATATAAATGTTCTTATTTATCAAAATAGTTAAACAAAACTTATTAAAGATGTATTTTAATAAGTTTATGATTAACTATATTAAGTGGAATAGCAGAGAAATTCTAAGCCCAAGCCAACATCCTTTCAAGAAACTAAGCATTATGAACAAATAAAATTAATCATAAAAAAGAGTTAAAAGTAACTCTTTTTTATTTAAAAAATAGAGAATTATCAGTTTATTTTTTTACTTATTTAAAACCCTAAAAATTTCTTCTAAAGTCTCTCCAATCGCAAGTATTTCACTATCCTGATGAGGTAAACCATCAATCTCCAACCCAATTGGTAGTTGCGATTTCGCCCCCTTTCCAATGGGTAAACTCAGTCCAGGTAATCCGATATTACTGCCGGGGTCTGTATTTCGAATCAGTGTCTGAAAATTTTCAATTGAACTGACTTGCTCGTTTACTAGTGGTGCAACGATGGCTGATGTTGGGAACAATAAAGCATGTAAATTATGCGCTTTAAATGTGTTTTGATAGAGTTCCAGCAATTGTGGACGAGCTTCACTGATGGCTTTTTCATAGAAAGGTAAAACAGGAACAAGTTGCCGAGTCTGATCTTGAATTAATTGGGGAAGAATATTCTCTTTAAAAATTGCCTGAACATCTGGGCTTGAAATCTGATCAATTACATCTTCTAAAGACAGATTTACATGATGATCTTTCAAATATTGAATAAGGTCATATTTGCCTTCATAGACGACCACTGGAAATGAAATAGCATGATTGAATTGTTCTAAATTTGGCATATCGACAGGAATAATTTCGACTCCCGCATCTTTTAAAAGACCAAGTGCAATATGAGCTTGTTGATGAACGTCTTCATCTAAATGATTCCAAAAATATGGGGTGATACCGAGCCTAATTTGATGAGGTAGTAATGGTTTTTTTCTTGGCTCTTGGGTGATGAGCTGATCAACTAAAATAATGTCAGATACTGTGTGTGCAATAGGGCCAGCGGTATCCCGCGTATGTGAAATTGGGGTAATACTCTCTTGTGAATATCTTCCTACCGTTGGACGAAAGCCGACACAACCATTTAAAGCACTCGGTAATCTAATCGAAGCCCCAGTATCTGTACCAATCGCAATCGGAACCATTCCTGCGGCAACAGCCACAGCACTACCTGAAGAAGACCCACCAGCAATATGTAACGGGTTTACCGCATTTCGTGTACCCACAACACCTTCAATATGCATGGCAGTATTATAACCTGTTACGCCAAAGGCTAGTTCGTGCATATTGGTTTTACCCACAATGATCGCGCCGTGACCAATGAGCTTTTGAATAATCGGTGCAGAGCTTTGAGGCTTAAAGTTGGCTAAAGCTGGTGTGCCTGCACTATTAGGAAAACCTGCAACATGAATATTATCTTTAACCGCAATTAAAATGCCCATCAAAGCCGGACATGGCTTTCCACTAAGCAGATATTTATCCCAATATTGAGCTTGTTGAATTGCTGAAGCTTTATCTGTGCTAATAAATGCATTTAAAGATTGCTGTTTTTCAATAGTGGCGAAGTAATGATGGACGAGCTCTTCACAAGATACTTTTCTTTCATGAATCAGTTTAGTGATGACATCTACTGAAGCATTTGCTAAACCCTGTGACTCAATCCAATTATTTTTTTCAACTGCATTTGACATGATGACTTAAAATCCATTTAAGTTGTGATCTTAAGAACTTAGTACAAATTGCTCATTCATTCGTATCCTCAAAATTGAGGATTGCTTTGTTTTAATGTTGAATCAATAAAGCCATTTCAGTGCGATTATTGCAGCCTATTTTTCTCATGGCGTTGTTAAGATGAGTTCTTAATGTGGTAAAGCTAATTCCAAGTAAATTCGCCACATGTTTATCACTTAAACCTTTAGAGACCAAACGAACCACTTCTTGTTCACGTGGAGTCAGACCATATTGTGTTGATAAATCTAGTGGTAAGGCTTGGGTAAAATAAGGTTCAAGCAGATTTAATATTCTTTTTTCACGTTCACCAAACATGTCAGCGTCTTGTGCACGCCAAATGCGTAAATCACCAACATCTATACCATTTCGGACAAAATAAATATTTATGCCGTGATACAAACCATACGCTCGTAAAAATTTATTGTAATAGCTGGTTTTTTTAAGGTCTTCAAGAGGTATAACTTCATTTACAAATGTTGGTTTCTGAAGTTTATGAAGTTGTGCAGTAATTGGATCAGCAAATTGCCAAATACTCTCATAGTCCTCCATCGCTTTTGGGTCGATTTTCCATATCACGCCTTCTTTCGATAAGTTATGCGTTGAATCCCAAATATAAGATGCAGCAAAATCAGCCCGCAACAAGATGGCAATATCTGCAATGATATTTTCACGTAAATTATATTGCCCTTTTCCTGAGCCAAGTTTCCATAATATTTCAGAAAACAATGTAAACTCAGACGGGCTGAAATCCTTTTCTAAAAGTGCGGTCATCGTCTACCTATTTAACGAAATCCATCGAATTTTAAGAAGATAGGTTAAGCGCTTCCTTTGAGCTTAATACCAATCCCGTCATTTTAAACCTAATTATTCTATTTCATAATAAATATTATGATTCCCGTATTTACCAATATGTATCGATCCTAGTTGGGCCATATTACCATTAAGGATCATTTCTATATTTATCTGATGAAAACCTTTTTCAACCAAACTTTTAATATATTTAGAATCTTCAATATTACTATTAATATAATGCTTATTATATTCACTAGGTTTAAAATAATTTATAAGTGCTATTTCAGTAATCAATGTTTCTTCTTTTTTACATAATTTATGATCTTGTTTCAACAAAAAAGGAAGTTTCACATCTAATTGAGCACCTTCTGTCTCACAAAAATAAACTAATATATCTTCATCTGGTCTTTTTTGTGCTTGTATCCACCCCCACTTTTCATGTTCTTGCAATCTAGAGAATGTTTCCTTTAAACTTGATCCAATATAAATTATATTAATCGTAGGCTTGGGTAAATTATAATAGTTTATTGCCTGATATAAACAAATATCTACTATAGAATTCTTATCTGTATTAATAGATTTCTTAAGAGCACAATTAATTTTTAGTACTCTTCCTTCAGAATCAGTACCAACAACAGAACCAAAGTTTTTATATCGTAAATCTGGTGGTAAAAATTTAAATATTCCAGAACGCTCCATTAAAGAAGAGGCCATACTCTCTTTATTGGGAAATATTCTTTGCATTTTTTCCATTGCGTACCAATAGTCAGCCATATTAATAGTGATATTATGAATTTTACTATCAATCTCAACTAATGCTGAGAATTCGTAATTTCTCAAAAATTTAATTGACTCAGGAATCCATCTTATTTTTTTACATTTGGCAATAAAATAAATAGTTGAATCATGTTTAGTAAAATTAGTTTCAAAATATTTAACATACTCGCCATACAATCTTTCTGGTGTTAAAAATTGATATTTTTTTATATATGTATGAAATATCTTTTTCATTTATCTATTCTTCATATATATTCAATACGTATATTTTAAAGGAATGGAAAAGCATTGCAAAATATTTTTATAGTCCACCCATTAAATTTTTACACATTTCCTTTTCATTGCCTAATGAAACTAATTTAAATGAATTACTTGATCCTCCAGATCCACTACTTGCTCCCCAAATACCATATACGCTTTTCTTACTATTTTTACTAAGAATATAAGCTTTCTCAAAGTTTCCTGCACTAAATTGCTTGTCACATATTTTTTTAAAACTTATACCAGCTTTAGATAGAGACTTGAATGGAGAAAATTCACAATCACTAAAACCCTCCCCAAAACATATATCACCCTCTCTTTCAGGCATTGCAGGATAAAAAGATATTGAATCTACACCAAATTTACCAACCATCCCCTCAAACATTATCGCCCAAGGAATCTCATATTCTTTATGATCTAGATATTTGCCTTTAATACCTAAAACATTTACTCGTGCTATACCTTTTCTGCTTGAATAGTAAGTACCATCATCCAATTTAGTCTCAATATATGATTTATCTAACCAAATCACATTTGGATCATTAGCCCGATAATTCCAATAAAATTCTTGATCATTTTTATCTGGCATGAATTTTAAAACTAACTGACCAAACTCTTGTTGTCTTAACTTTAATAGAGCTGGGTATTGGACGGTAACTTCTGCACTGTTAGCACCCATTAAAGGGGCTAAGGCTAAGCCACCCAACAAAACAATTTTTTTCATATAAAAACCTATCAAATATCAATGTTTAAAAATTAGCGAATAATCAAAATAAAAATCATTAAAACTACAAATAAAATAATTCCACAAATAATCTATTTAGATTTAGGGTAACCCAACACATTATATAAATTGAAATCAGGCTCTCTTCTACGTGTTGTTTTCTTAGTATGACTAGAGAACTTAGAATAAGATAAGCCTGTACCCAGTAATCCTACTGTTGTACGTGTTCCTTTTCCCCAAGGTTTACATACGCGCACCCTTACCACCTAGTGAAACACTCGAAATACCTTTTTCGTGATATTTAACCGTATACCCGTCACAATCTCGAAACTCTTTCTAAAATTAAATCCCATAGCCAAACCTATCTAGTGCAAATTTTCTTGGAACCACTTATTGAGCCATCCTTACAGACGAATTTACTACCATCACAGTGACTAATCCCACCTTTACTACCAGAACAAGGTTGGCGACCTTTACCAGCTTCTGTAATACTGATAGAACCTAGAACTAATAAAATACTCATAATAATTTTTTTCATATTCTTGCCCTTTATTTTATTATTTAACTATTAATATCTAATAATGAAAGCACCTAGAGGGTGCTTTCATTCACTTTACCAATCTGCATTAACTTTTTGCTGAGTTTTTATTTTTTCAGCCATGCTATCTGCTGATTGATTTAATTCATTCAAAATAATTTTTGCTGAAGGTGCTGTTTCTATAATAGGACGATTACTTTCCTGAATTCTTACTGTACCACTCATGTGGGATGGTTGATAATGAGTTAAGTTATCGTAACTAACTCTCATTTTTCCATCTTTAGTATCTACACGTACTGTAAAATCAACCCGATCATTTGGGGTTGCAGTCATACAATCAGCAAATCCACCACAACGATAGGCCATATTACCCTTACCAATAATAGAGCCTGTTGATTTATCTTCATATTGGATTACTGCATTTGCTGAACGAAAAGCTGTTGCAAACCATTGACGTGCACCATCATATACTTGAGTTTGCTTCAAATTATCCATGGTATAAACTTTTTCAAATTTAATAGGTTCTGAAGGCTGTTGAGGCGTAGTTGCACAACCCGACATACCCAAAACTAAAACTGAGCTTATTAAAAGTTTTTTCATGTACTTTCCAACATTATTATTAAGTACACCTACTGTAACAAACTGGTTACTAATTGTCACATATGAAAATAAGTAGTAACCTTAAGAAATATTTAATTTAAAAACTTGTTTATGGAATCAAAATTTCATGCTTACTACCTCTTTTAATAAAAAAATTTTAATAACAATTTGCAGTTTTTTAATTGTAGGATGCGCTGCAAATTCAGGTATTGTTCCTATGGGAAATAATACTTATATGGTCTCCCGACAAGCTGCTACTGGGTTTAGTGGAATGGGAACACTTAAAGCAGAGGCAATGAAGGAAGCATATCAAGAATGCCAAAAAACAAATAAATTCGTTAATGTCTTAGAAACTATTGATGCAAAACCACCCTATATTTTGGGTAACTTTCCTAAAACTGAAATCAGATTTAAATGTATAAATGAAGAATAAATTGAGCCATAAGGGAACAGTTTACCTTTTTTGGACCTCAATTGTTTCACGGGAAGGTAAAGGGATTGCTAGAACCAAATTTGCAGCTTGTGGATGTAGAGCTTTAACTAGGATATACCACAGTAATTTCAGATACAGTGGATAGTCGGGCTTTTTAAACACTAAAACCCACTCATTGAGTGGGTTTTTTTATTACTAACCGTTTTGCCTGAGGTGATCTTGGAACTCTTGGTCGTGTATTTTGTTGTAATTAACAGGGTCGTAAACGCATCCAGTCAAAACAACAATTACAGTAAGTACAGCAACCAACTTTTTCATTGAGACAGCCTTTCTTTTAACGCAAAAGATTTGCTTTAAGTATACTCCTCGGTAGCCATTTTGATTGGACATAATTAAGGCAAACAATTGTTATTTTTAAATTATCGCCGTGCTTTAGCATATGATTTGATTTTTTAGCAACAACAAATCAACGGTTAATACAAAATTAAGCCTCAGTTGCTAAATACCAATTTTTCCAAGAACTCGTGCCACGCACTTCAAGAGGTACGGTTGGAATGAGTTTTTCTTTTAAGACATCAGTTTGTTCAACCGCTTTGGCAAGTCTTGCTTTGACTGAATGAATACATTCACGGTCACCAAATTCACAGCGGTCTAAAGTTGTTCCGCCACACGGCCCGTTGGCTAAACCTTTTGGACAAGTTTCAGGGCAAATATATAAGGTATCGCTTAAGCGACACTGACCACAGCTTTCACAGCCCACTAAGCTATATTTACTGAGCACTTCGGTTTTGAGTAATACCTTAGCGACTAAAGCATTTTCCCAAAATGATGCTTTAAAAATAAACCGTCCTACACCTTTAGCAATTTTTGATCCAAACATTGCTTCATGCATAACATGCAATTGGCGATATTTAATTAATTGTTTAGATGTTGGCTGGCGAGAAAAACGAGCAATTTCAGGCGCAAACTCTTTGCCTGTGGTGACTTGCCAAAGTGAATTCCATAGCTCTTCTAGGGCCTCAAGCTTAAGGTGTCTGTATTGCTCAATGTAGCTTTCAAGCAGCATTTGCTCTTCAGGCTTATGGCAGGCAGATAAATGAATCCCTGCAAATCCTAAATGTTTACATATTAAAATCTGTAAAGCACAGCGCAAATAAACACGGTCTGTATGCCCTGCTTGTTTTTCTTCTGCCAAGACTTTTAACATGTGTGGGGTGATTACAATACCTGCAACTTTATGCTTCACCATAAAATTGGCTCGGCCCAAAGTCAGTGGCATAACACAAGCCAGTATTTGCTGTGAATAAGCATGCTTGGTTAAAAATGATTTGGCTTGCTTCAAGGCTTCAATGTCATAACCCAATTGGGTAATGATAAAGTCAGCGCCTGCTTTAATTTTCTTATGTAGTTTTAAATACTGTGCTTCACGCTCAGCTTCGACATATTTAAATGGGTTAAAAGCAACCCCAATGCGAAAACCGCCATGTTGCTTGGCAGCCATTACTGCGTTTACAGACTCAAGGTATCGACTACGAGGCTGCCCATCTCGACCATTATGATGTTCTTTCAGTTTATCGCCTGTAAGCAATAATAAGTTTTGAATATTAGCTGCTTGGGCTTGCTCTAAAAACTGCTCAAAGTCTTGTATGTCTCGTGCCTTACCCGAAAAGTGTAAGACTTTATCAATTGAGTCAGGGTAACTTTTGCTGGCCTCAAGCGGCGCGACATCGTGATCTGAATGTACACGATCTGCCAATGTCATTGCAGCCGGATATCCTGCAAACTCCTGTTTCACAGGATAAATTTCATGCAGTGAAGTGAGATATTCCACCAACACAAAAAACTGGTTTTGCTGGAAGCAGGGAGAAATGTGTGACATAGGCAAAGTGCTGATCAAAACATGACATCAATCATAAGCGCGGCATTATAAATCAAAGCGCATCAATATGCGCTAGTCAGAAAGCTCATTGTTTTGCTTATCTTCACCCTCTTTATTTCTGGGTAATTCGAGTGAGCGAGGAAATATAAAATCGAAAGAATCGAATGCATAGCGGTAAAGCTGAGCTGGTCGTTTGCCCACAATTTTACTGTGGTTGGTTTCTTCAACTGCGCCTGCTTCTATCATACGGCGTCTAAATGCTTTTTTATCTAAAGATTGCCCAAGAATAATTTCATAAATGGTTTGTAGCTCAGTCAGTGTAAACAACTCAGGCATCAGACTGGCAGGTAATGCGGTATAGCGAGTTTTATTGGTTAAACGCTCTAAAGCCAAGCTTAGCAATTCATTGTGATCAAACGCCAATGCTAAATCTTGTGCTTTTGCTACAGGCACCCATTCGCTGTATTCAGCCAACTCTTGATGTTGATAGGCATTAAAATCGATTAAAGCAAAATACAAAATGGTCACAGCCCAACCACGCGGGTCACGTTTCGCATTGCCGACAGAAGCAACTTGTTCCAAATAAGGTGAAGCAATCCCTGTTTTTTCGACCAGCTTACGGTAAGCCGTTGCCATCAAGTCTTGATCATGGGTTAAATCGGCAAAACCACCCGGTAAAGCCCATTGGTCTTTGGCTGGAAAGTTTGGTCGCTTAATGAGTAATACCTGCAACTGACCATTAAATACCGAGAAAATAGCCATATCTACAGTGAGTAAAGGTGCGTCATAATCTCGGCGATCATAACTGGCAAGGAATTCTTGTTCAGTTTGAATATTCACGTTCAGCCTCTCAATAAAAATGATGAGCCGATACCCATGCAACGGCTCATCTAAACTCAGTTATGCGATGGATAAACGCTCACGAATTTGATCCAAAGTACACTCATATTGAAGTTTACCATTTTCAAAGGCTGTTTTTAGTGCTCCGCCTTGTTCTTGCTCGGCTGTTTGCTGATCAAACAAGGTAAAGCCATTTTCACTTTCTTCGATCCGTAACAGACCTTTCGCAGATTTTTTCACACCTGAGTCAGTAATTGGGTCTTTAAACAACTCACGGCCTACACCATTCACTTGTCCCCAAGTCGCTTTCACAGCAAATCCAAAAGTATCGCGAGTTAAGTAGTTATAGGTAAAGCTGCCTATACCAAACACCAAGTTGTTTGAAGCAAAGCCTTTAGCTTCAAGGCCTTCTAAAATACGCTGTGCACGGTCTAGGGTAATCGAGTCACCGTAAATTAAACCAACACGTTCATTGAGTACTTTATAGCCTTGGTCAGTTGTTGTACCGCCAAATACTTCCCATAAACATTCAACTGCACCTTTATATGCTGGGCTGCCGACTTCGGCATCTGGGTCACCACAAATAATTTTGACAGGGTCACCAGAGTCAGGACGGAAAACTAATTTAGCCAAACCTAAAGCGTTGGGTTGTCGTGCCAGAATTTCAGGTTTTAAAGCCACTATAAACTCTGTAATCACTCGCCAGAAATCCCAAGTATCAGACACAATACTGACAACACCAGACGGATAAAGCTCACAGATTAAACGTTTAAATGTTTCTAGCTCACTGTCTTCTGTGCCCATACACATCACACTGTGTTCGGTCGCTGGTACAGAGACTCCAATCACACCTGTGGCATTGTAATATTCTTCTGTGTAGTCAATTGAAGCAACCGAGTCTGTTCCAATAAAACTGGTTAAGTGGCCTACACCCGATTGAGCAGCATCATAAATTCCACTCATGCCACGACTACTAAAATCGTGTCCTTGCACAGGTACAAAATCGAGTGGTGCGCCAGTTTTTAAGGCATATTGCGTTAATAAGCGTTTGTACTCATAGGCAATCGTTGCAGTAGTACAGCTTTTCCAAAGCTCAGCACTTAACACAGTTTCAATATAGTTGGTTAACCAAAAGAAACGCGGGTCGGTATTAACTACAGTGAGCACAGGTACACGCATATTGACGCGGCTACCTTCCGGTAAGGCTTTAATGCGTAATGGTAAATAACCCAAGTCGTGTAATGCTTCAATATGATCAACTGGTACTGCGCCTTCACCTAATGAACTATCCATACGGCGTTTATAAGCAGCTACCACTTTGTCTTTAGGTTGTTTAAAAAATCCTTCATTCCACGTATCGATTAAAAAGTGTTTGATAAAACCCTGAAGACCAAAGAACACAACTTTATCGTCGAAGTCAGGTAACATTTTAGCGAGTCGAGATGAACGCGGCGTAAAGTTTGCGTACACGTACTCTGTACCTACTGGATACTGACGTCTGTGATCAGCTTTATAAAAATCGATAGCGTTTAATGGATTAAGTTTAATAGTCATCTTTATTCTCTTTATTTTGCTGCAAAAGCAATTACTGAAATTTTGTCTGTTGGCTGTTGTGGAAAGCTGTCTGAAGTAAACAGTTGATCTAGCAGCCCATCAAAAACCTCTAATCCTTTACTAAAAATACCGTGGGTCACATATAGAACGACCTTATGGCAATTGAGGCGACGGAGTTCTTTGGCAATACCAATAAATGTTGCACCACCATCGCAAATGTCATCGGTAATGACCGCAGTCAACCCTGATAAATCAGTCGCATGTACATGTGTACCTAAAATTTTGCCAGTCACTGGGTCGCGTTTTTTATCACACTGAACAATAGTGATTGGTTGTTTACGCTCAAGATTAAAAGCGTCTGCAACCATTTGTGTACGTGCTTTTGCACCTTTGTCTGGGCAAATCAGTATTGTTTTTTCATCTTTTAATAATGCACTCAGCGCTTCACTCTTTGCGATGATGTCGACTGAACTGACATTTACAACTTCGCTAAAAGAAGTATTGGCAGCAAGTAATGCTGTAGTTACTTCACTATGGCAGTCCCATACAGTCACCTTGCGTTGTTTGCCCGCTTTTTTGTCTGCATTGATGTTAAGTAACTTCGTCATAACATCAAGTGAAAATGCTTGGCCTACTGCACAAATGCGGTCCTGACGTGCGTAAGGGAAATACGGAATTTCTAGGTCAACAGTTAAGCCTTGAGTCAGCAATATATTTTCAAGTAACAAATAGTCCATCACATCGTGACTTGAGGTCATTTGCGCACGGACCAATACGTTGCCAGATAGTGAACCTAACGTTGTCTCATCAATTTGAACATGACGCTCTCCAGCAGAAAACTGCGTAAATTTCACTGGAATTTCATTGCTTGCCGCATCTAAAAGCTGGATAGCCATATCATCCTCTTTTTTGTCTGATGACCTTCGATGAATATATAGTGGCATAAAGCCACTATATATTTCAAGTCTAATTTTCAAACTTTTTTCAAAGCCATTTAAGACATGAAATTTGCAGTTTTAGAGCGTTTAGAAATTCGTTTTTTAATTAAATTTATTATTTAAACCATTGAAATAAATATTTAATTTACAAAAATCATTACAAGTAGAACTATGATTAAAAGTAATGGATACAACTTTGCCCGCCATACATCCGGTAGTTTTGAAATAAATTTTTCTGAAAAATACAGTCCGATCCATGTTCCCACAACCAAGAATAATGCAGCTTCAAACCAGATCAGACCAATGAATCCGCTTGGTGCCCATGTAGATTGCCAAAGCGACAATACACAGTAAGTAAGCGTTGCTGTTAAAGACAATGGTAAGGTGAGAATATTTGCCATAGCCGCAGCCTCTGCCATAGAACTACCCCTCCGCCGTAATAGAGGAACCGTCATTACGCTTCCTCCAACACCTAAAAGTGCTGCAACCCAGCCAATAATTCCACCTTTAATGAGTTCACTGTTTTGACCATAGTGTTGCTTTTGTCTTGATGTCACCATAAACCCTGGTCGGTAATAACAATCAATAATGGTTACGAACACATAACCCATAAATATCCAGCGAAGCCAATTTCCATTAAACAATGAGGCCATTACCGCACCAACAACTCCTCCAAATGCGATACCAGCCCATAAAAAGCGGATCTTTTGCCAATCTATCTGTCCAGACCGATAGTGTCGAAAGGTTGCAAAACTTGCCGAGCACAGCATGACAAATGCAGATGTGGCAACCGCGATTTGCATAGCATGTATGCTGACACTACTTTCGTTGCTCCACTTTTGAAGAATGACTGTATAAAGCAAAGGCACAGCAACAAAGCCGCCGCCAAAGCCAAATAACCAAGTGGTTACGCCCGAAAGTAGTCCAAATAAAAATAGCTCATATAGCATGATCATCTTCCTCACATTTATAGAGGCATGATATAAAATAGCCATGTGGCAAACTAACGTAGAAAAGTCATATTTTTATTTATTTCAGCCAAAAATATATGCGTAATATTCCAATTAACGATGTAGATCATCTACCACAAGCAGTTCTAGCATTAGGATCAGACTATCCAGCTGATACCTTATTAGATACGCATAGCCATCGCCGTGCACAGTTCTTATATGCACCCGAAGGCCTCATGAAAGTTGAAACTGAAGATGGCCAATGGCTCGTCTTGCCCTATAGTGGTGTATGGATACCCGCAGGCAAACCACATCGGGTATGGTTGTCTAAAGTCAGTACTTATAGTTTGTATATAGAAGTGAGCAATGCCCTAAGACAGGGAAAATACTGCGAAGTTGTACAAGTATCACCATTACTGCATCAGTTACTGATTCAGGCAAACCAGTTATCTATTAATTACTCACACTCAGGCCGTGACGGCGCTCTTATCGATTTATTGTTATATGAGCTAGAAGCTGCACCAGCCCTGCCTCTGTTTATTCCACTACCTCACAACACATTACTATCTAAACAGTGTACTGAGTTTATGGAACACCCTGATATTCATAGCAGCCCTAAAGATTGGGCGCATGGTCACAATAAAAGTGAACGGACTTTTCATCGCTGGTTTAAGTCTGAAACGGGCATGTCATTTCAGGCTTGGCGTAATCGGGTATGTATCATCTATGCTTTAAATGCCTTAAAAGAAAATATCTCAATTACTGAAATTGCCTTTAGTTTGGGCTATGAACACTCGGCAGCTTTTAGCGTAATGTTTAGCAAGATTATGGGCTATCCGCCTACCCACTTTCTAAAAAGATTTCATACTCAAGATGAAATGCTATAAAGATTTACTCATATGAATGGTGTCATACGTCTCGATCCATTCTCGATTAATGACTTCAAAGCCTTGTAGAGTCCAAAACTCTTCAGCCGCAGGTAAAAATGGATGAGTGTGCAAATACAAAGTGGCAATTCCATTCTTTTTTGCATGGCTAAACAACATGTCACATAGTTGAGTTGCGATGCCATTACGGCGGTATTGAGGCAATACAAACAACTTGACGACTTCAGCCGTATTGGACGGCAAATTTAGATCAAAACGATGGTCATACGCCCGATATGCAATGGTGCCAATAATACGGTTTTTATCTTTTACCGTAATAAAGCAACCTAATGGATCATTGACATAATATTGCCCAAAATTTTTTAAATCTTTGGGAACTTGCCCATGATAGATTTCTGGGAATAAAAGCTGTCTAGTATAAAGTGCAAACTCTACCGCAGAGGCATAGTCTGATTTGTCGGCTAGCTGATAGTGAAATGTCATATTTATAGCCAAGAATGATCAGGGATAACAATGGTTTTGTCTTGAATCATGGCCTCATGGAACTCGACATCATAGACACTTTTTAAAAACTTCGGATCGGTGATTCGAGTTTTTGACTCAGGCTTAACTACCTCATGTTCGCGCATGAAAAATAGATGATCTGCAAATAAAAAAGCCAAGTTTGGATCATGCATAATCGCAATCACCGTAAAATTTTGCCGCGACAACTGACGCAATTTTTTCATTAAATAAGACTGATAATAAACATCGAGATGGTTAGTTGGTTCATCAAGCAAAATGACTTTCGGTGCTTGTACTAAAATGCGGGCAATCATGACCAATTGCCTTTCACCACCCGATAGCTCGGTATAAGGACGATCACGTAAATGCTCAATGTCTAAATCAAGCAAAGCTTGGTCAACACGTTCCCAATCTGATTTTGAAGGTCTATATCTGCTAAAAGCAGCACGTCCCGTAATCACCACATCTTTAACCAAAAATGGAAATACGGTTTTGTGAAATTGCGGTAAAAAGCCAAGTAATGCAGCCCGATCTTTACCTTTAAAGTCCGATAATGGCTTTCCCGAATAACGGATTAATCCATCTTTTACGGGTTCTAGGCCAGCCATCAATTTAAAAAGTGTCGATTTCCCACAACCATTACGCCCTAAAATGACTGAAAACTGATTTTCAGGAAACTCCAGATGAATATTTTTAAGAACCTGTTTGTGCCCATAGGCATAATTTAACTGATCAATTTGAATCATGCCCAATGAGTCCTCTGTGTTTTCATTAATAATAAGAAAAATGGCGCACCAAGTAGCATGGTAAAAATACCAATCGGTATTTCAAACGTTAGTAAAACCCGAGAAAAGTTATCAATCATCAGTAGAAAACTACCACCCAACACCATATTGGCAGGAATACTGTAGCGGTGATCTGGCCCAACCAACATTCTCACAATATGCGGCATAAACAGCCCATATAGACTAATAATGCCTGCCGCAGCAACTGAAGTTGAAGTACAAACGGTCACCAAAGTAATTAAAACCAGCTGTTCCCAGCGAGGGTTAACACCAACTGCGTGTGCTTCTTCAGCACCAAGTGCCATTAAGTTTAGGCGCCAACGCATAGCAAATAATCCAGCAAGCCCAATGCAAATCGGTAGTACGGCGTATTGAACCTTTTGCCAAGAAGCTTGATGTAAGTTGCCCATGGTCCATTGCACAATGGCTTGCAATTTAAATGGATCACTTAAATATTGAATCACCGTGAGACCAGCCAAAAATAGCCCAGAAACAATCATGCCCGATAAAATAACCATCACTAAAGACGTCTGGCTTTCATGTTTTTGATGAGCAAATAAATACGTTAAGGCAACGGCGCAAACACCAAAAATAAAGGCGGATAGATTGGGCGAAAGCCAACTTAAAGAAAGTGCCAAAGCCGCACCGAACGCCGCCCCAGATGAAATACCAAGTACATAAGAGTCAACTAAGGGGTTACGAAACAATGCCTGTAAGCCATTACCGGCTGTTGCTAATGCAGCCCCCACCATAAAGGTCAGTAAAATTCTGGGTAGTCTGACATTCACAAGAATATTTTGCATTAGTCTAAATTGTTCAGCATCAAAATATGGTGTACCAAAGACTGCTTGCACACCCCACCGCAAATAGTCCCATGCATTCAATGTCTGAGTTGGCCCAATGAGCAGCGAGATAAAAATCATCACGACGGGTAACGGGTAAAACCAATAATATTTCAGCTTTTGCATATTCATTGCACCAACGCTTTTGCAAGGCGCTCACCATACAACTTAGTTAAAATACGCTGTTGTAAAGCACTTACAGGTAAATCGGACTGTTCAGGATAAATACTGTGATTCAAATAAATCGCCGTAATAATAATTTTGATGGTGTGTGGGTTATATATAAATGCGGGACTCAAATTAAATACCTTTCGGTTTTGTACAGCGCTAAAGCCTTGTAATTCTTTTCGTTCATAAATTAGTTTTGGGTTGTTATTCCAAAGCACGATATTGTCTGGGTTCCATTCAATTAAGGTCTCGGGGTTCACATTGGGTTGATTTGCATCGGTCTGAACTACATTGTACGCACCCGCCAGCTCAATAAAGTCATTAGTAATAGACTGACGTCCCGATGTAGAAAAAATTCGCCCTCCTGACCATGCATAGTAAATCGATTGTTTATTTGACTGACGTGCAGTTTTAGCTGCGACTTCTGCCACAACTTCATCAGAAAAACTTAAAATTTCTTGAGCACGCTTTTGGGCACCACTAAGTACAGCAATTTCAGAAAGTTCTTCTTTCACTTGCTGGTAAGTGCCGGACTCCATCACATATACAGCAATGCCAAACTGCCTTAACAGTTCAATTGTTTGGGTTTGTCCGCTCCCCAAAATCACCAGATCTGGTTTTAACAGCACGAGACTTTCAATATTGGTGGCATTTGCACCTTGCGAAGGTGTAGCAAGCTCTCTATTGGCAATACGTTGATCGATTTTTGAATAGGCATTAAATAATAATGGTTGGATGTATACTTCGGCCGGTATGCCAATTACTTTATGACCTTGCCCCAGCATATATAAGCCATCTAAACCCGACTCAAACAAAGACACAATTCTTTGGGCTGGTTTGGCTACACAGACTTTTGTATTTGTACTATCAAACACACATATTGAATGGACCGCTAACTTTTCTTGTGTTTTTGCCTTTTGTTCAGATGAAGAGCATCCACATAGAGTGAGTAAAGTGAGTATTGAAACCAAAAACTTCATTACAGCACCCAACGCACAAATACAGTGCAAAATAAAAAGATGTGTCTATTTGGTGCATTTTTCATGTGAAAAACACACCATAAGTGATCAAGAATATTTGAAGCATAAGTAATACGGCAGTCAAATCAAGTGTTGTGCTGAAGATAAGAGTAATTAAGCAATAAAAATGCCAGAATTACAAAATAAACTTAATAATCATGTGATTGTGATTTTTAAAACTCAAAAGATAGGTAGTTATTTCCAAAATCTTTAGAATTTTCTTTAAACCATTCAACTGAAATCACTTATTTTTCAATATTTAAATTTAATCAGAAAGTTTTAGCTTTAATACTTAAAAATTTAATTCAGAAAAAATAATGAGACTGCATAACCATAAAATTTAAAAAACAAAACACATTACACAAAAATATAATTAATTTTATTTTAAAAATATTTTAAATACCAATGAGAAACAACACATTAAACAATTAAGTTTTTCTAAAAAATTACAGGATTTAAAATTAACTTTCATCATTATTAATATTAAACATAAACCTTTAATAATAACTATTTTATATGCTAGATTAATGATTAAGAATTACCCAACCTAAGGGTAAATTCATACATTACAAATAATCAAATATAAGAACATTAAACATGACAAGGATTTAAAATCATGAAGAGAAATTATTATATTTTAGGCACTCTATTATTTAGCATGAGCTTAACAACTCATGCTGACTCACTACGAATGAGTGCGACGGAGTTTGCAAAAGATCCAGCCAAAGTAAGTGCATTACAAAAAGGTTTGGAAAAAATGCGAGCAAATAATAATGCTCCTCCCTTATCACCGGAGTTTCGTACAAGCTTTAATTACTGGGCCAATACGCATGGTTATTTTGGTACAGGTACACATGCAACAGACAAAGATTATTATGTTAATCAATACCGTATGCCACAGTGCTTACAGGTATATAGTAAAGCAGTATGTGACAGTTACTATAAACATATTCAAAATTCAACAGTGCCAAATGATGGCTTTACCGACGAAGTTTGGGGCACGTGCCAACATAGCACTCCAACTTACGACAATCTAAACTTCTTACCGTGGCACCGTATAATGCTTTATTTTTACGAGCGAACAGTACGTAAATATGTGGGGCAAAATTACTCCCTTCCTTATTGGGACTATTACGAAGAAAAAGCGGCTAATGGTCAAGGCTTAGCACTGCCTCAATTGGTCCGCGGTAAACAAGCTGGTACTTTATATGATCAGTTCCGTACCCCTGGTTTAAATACAAATATCAGTGCCATAGATCCAGATAATGCCAGCGCTGCTCAAGCATTTAAATCTGATAATTTTCAATGGTTTTCGAAACAGTTACAATCTCAACCTCATGGTATTATGCACTGTGCTGTAGGTAAAAACTGTGTGCTACCGGATATGGGATTTGTACCTATTGCAGGCTTAGACCCCGTATTTTATATGCACCATGCCAATATAGACCGCTTGTGGCAATGCTGGCTAAATAAAAAAGCGAATGGGCAACCGATTACACTTGAGTGGGCAAAGAAAAATTTAGGTATGCCAGATAGTTGGTATGACACCCGATATACTTTTGCAGATGAAAACGGCAACAAAGTCACCATGACCATTGCTGATGTATTCACCCCTGGTAAAATCCCAGTTCGATATACCAATGAAAATGCTTGTAAAGTTGAAGCACCTGTTATGAGTAGTCAAAGTGCAGGAAAAGCAAACTTATTTAAAATGAATCATAAGCCAGTGAGCAGCAATAAAACTATTAAACTTATGGGTGTAACTCAAACAGTAGCCTTAGACCCTCAAACTGCAAGTTTCTTAGAGAACTCAAGTCAACTTACTCAAACAACGCTCTCATCGGGACAAACCTATTTAATATTAGACAATGTTCAAATGATTGGTACTCCAAATCTAACTTATAAGATTTATCTATCTTCTAAAAATAAACCTGAGCAAAAGGTTTACGTCTCTACAATCAACTATTTCGGTGTACTAGATCATGACCATGGCGGACACTCGAGTAAAGGTGCTATGGGTCAATTGGTCTATCAAGTTAGTGATCAGGTTAAGCAATTAGGCATGCCTGCTGAAGACTTAGAAGTTCAGTTTGTTGCTACTGATTTAACGCTTGATCAAGTGAAAGAAGAATTAAGCTCTCAAGGACTCAGTATTTCTCAGGTTCGCTTAGAAACTTCAAAATAATAATTTAAGGGAGAGGCCTGATTTTTTCAGGCCTATATTCATTATGAAAATAGCTCATTTAATATTGTGCACGCCTCTAACTTTGCTTAGTTGGTCTGCATCAGCAAATGATTCTTCTGAACGTGTATTAGAAGACCCACCCGATATGGCTGTTACACGTAATCATGTCGCATTACTTGCTGCACCGAATCCTACTGTGTCATTAACAAATGCACCGCAAATGCAATCTTCAAATGAAGCATTGTTTACTTGGGAAGTTAAAAAAACGAGGAACAGACTTTGGAACCCAGCGACAAATCGTTATGACGAAGTCCTTTTACGTAGTTATCAAGGTACAAATACGCAGCCCAATACGCCTTATATTGCTCCGACGATTGAAGTATTTCCCGGAGAAACTGTACGGGCAAATTTAGATAATCAACTTGATATAGACCCGATTACTCACAAAAAATTTCCTAAAGATCCAAGTTGTACTGGCGATCATTTTGATGTGAATAAACCACATTGTTTTGATGGCACCAACATGCACACTCACGGTTTATGGATAAATCCAGCAGGAAATAGTGATAACGTTTTAGTTTCAATTAATCCGGGTGTTAATTTCCAATATGAATACAACATTCCGCCCGATCATCCAGCCGGAACGTTTTGGTACCATCCTCATCGACATGGTTCAACTGCTATTCAAGTTGCAAGTGGCATGGCGGGTGCGTTAATTATTCGCGGATATCGCCAGCCTACCCCAAATAAGTCAGGTGATTTAGATTTACTCACCTATGGTTTCAAAGAAAGAACTCTGGTTTTTCAGCAAATCCAATATGCTTGCTACGATGCTAACGGAAAAATCGAAACTGATCAAAATGGCAACTATATTTGCCAAAACAATCAAATTGGTGAAATTAGAGATTATCAAGGTTTTGGCCCTGGCGATTGGGGAAAATCAGGACGATATACGAGCATCAATGGAGAAGTTCAACCCTTCATCACTCAAGCGGTTGCAGGACAAGTTGAGCGTTGGCGAATGGTACATGCAGGTGTCCGCGACAGTATCAACCTGAGCGTTCGTCAAATGCAAAATATCCCATCTAAACTCAATTTGACACCAATGGGTGAAAAGAAATTATTAAGTGAAAGTTGTACAGGACCTATTGTGAGTCAACACATCATCGCAGCCGACGGTCTAACCCTCAAACAAGTTATGGACAAAACAGTAACCGTCTTTCAACCAGGTTATCGTTACGATGCATTAATTCAATTCCCTCAAGAAGGTCGTTATTGTTTAATTGATGAAGCGGCTTCGGCTTCTGCTAACGTGGATCGTACATTTTCACAGAAACACTTACTTGGTATAGTTCAAGTCAATAAAGCCAGCTCTGCTACGCAGTCTTTAACAACGGCTTTAAGCAATAATGCATACCGAAATATTGCCCCAGATATGCGTCCCGCAGTGCTTCAAGATTTAGAACAAAATCTAAAGCTCAGCCACTTTGTTCCTCATCAGGACCTACCAGCAACATCGAATAGACAATTTTTAGAATTTAATATTGATACTAAGGCTAATCCAACTCAGTTTCAGGTGGATGGAAAACCATACAAACCAGACCGAATTGACCGTACGCTCGAGTTAGGTAAAACCGATGAATGGATACTCACCTCTAAATTAGCCAGCCACCCTTTTCATATTCATGTAAACCCATTTCAAGTGGTGGCAGTATATGACCCTAACGGTAAAGATGTAAGCGATATAAACGCCGTGGATGACTATGACAAAACGGCAGCTCCCGACCCACAATATCGTGGGCTAAAAGGTACATGGAAAGATACAATCTGGGTTAAAAACGCACAAGGAGCCAGTTATAAAGTCGTTGTGAGAACCAAGTACCAACGCTACATCGGTGACTTTGTATTGCACTGCCATATTTTAGATCATGAAGATCAAGGTATGATGCAAAATATTCGAATTAGTCTTCCTGATGGGAATGGTGGCGTTTCCCAAGGCCATCACTAGTTTTGGACTGCAATAAAACTTTATTCTAATAAAACCGCTTATATTAAAATAAGCGGTTTTTTAATACTAATAAGGAAGCAAAACAGTTTGAATTATAAGTTGTAGAGTTATCAAATAAGGCCTTAAATAGTAATTTTAAAAAGGCATAAAATTTACCAAGTAATAAAAACTGTTTAATTATTAGGCCAAACAGTCTGCATAAGAGCTACTCAAATAATTTAATAGCAGTTACAGCTCAATCAACATTAAGAGAAATAAGTCGTTATAATCCGCCCAACACCTGATAGACATTATCTTCTGATGCTGACCCATTCATCCTTCTGGCGTAGTCTTTACCGTTTAATTCATATTTATGCTGGTATTTTTATTGCACCATTTATATTGGTCGCAGCATTCACCGGCTTACTCTATGCGATTACACCTCAACTTGAACAAGCGATGTATAAAAATGTTCTGTATGTTGAGCCGCTAAATAAGGCGCAATATAAGCTGAGTCAGCAAATTGAAGCCGCAAAGCAAGTGATGCCCAAGTCTGCACAGGTAATTGAAGTTAGACCAGCCCCAAGCGCTGATCAGACAACTCGTGTCATTTTCTCAGACCCGATCCATCATTTTACCAGTGAAGCTGTTTTCATTGATCCCTTTACGCTTAAAGCCAAAGGCCATCTGGCTGTCTATGGGACCAGTGGAGTTCTACCGTTTCGAACTACGCTCGATCAGTTACATAGCAACTTATTACTTGGAAAATGGGGCCGCTTTTACAGTGAACTGGCAGCAAGTTGGTTAGCCATTTTGACTTTAACTGGACTGTATAATTGGTGGAAACGTCGTCAAAATCTTAAAATTAGACAAACACACAAAAATAGATTATTGAAATGGCATAGCACGTTGGGTTTATTCTTATTTCCACTCTTATTAATAATCGCCATTACGGGGCTAACATGGTCCGAGTGGGCCGGAGATAATATTCGGGTTGCTCGTCAATGGCTTAACTGGCAAACCCCAACATTGGCAACTTCCCTTCAAACAGATAATTTACCTACAGTGATGCATCATGAACATCACGACATGCCACATAGTGAAAATCTTAATTTAAATATTGTTCCAAGTGAATTTGATAGCGTTCTTTCAATAGCTAGAGCACATGGCATTGACGCGGCACAAATACAAATCAAACCACCTACCAGTGGTAATCAAGCTTGGGAAGTCGCCGAGATTCAACGCAAATGGCCAACTCAAGCTGACAGCATCGCAATTGATATGGAACAACATAAAGTCATCGATCAACTTGCTTTTAAAGACTATTCACTGGTGGCAAAACTCACTCGTTGGGGAGTTGATGCCCATATTGGTATTTTATTTGGCTGGATAAACCAATTGGTGCTGGCGCTTTATGCTTTGGCACTCTGCGTTATGATTATTTATGCCTACAGGGCTGCGTTTAAAAACTCAAATTTAAAACTCATGACAACTCACTTTGTTGGTCAAAGCTTATTTATTTGGAAGCGTGCAACTGGCCAACAAAAGTTATCGTTAATATCGGTGAGTCTAGTGTTAGGGCTAAGCTTACCTGTTTTTGGTTTTAGCATATTATTTACGCTATTCATCCTTGCAATACGTAAATATATTCCTTCCAAACCATAAATCTATAAATCTTAAAAAAGGAGCTAGGCTCAAAATTTACCTAACTCCTTTTTCATCAAAAATTCCAAGTCAAAGATAAAGTTGCCTTTAACGGCTCTCCGGGTTGTACCCATTCATCCGTATAACTCGAAACGTAATAATCCTTATCGAACACGTTATCAATATTTAATTGCGCTCGCAGATCAGGATGAACTTGCATATAGCCCCCAACATTCACCACCGTAAATTCTGGCAAACTGGTTCCATTATCTATGTAGTTCGCACTGCGTTTGCCAAAATAGTTGATCGTTCCTACCAAACCTGCTTCTCTTCCCAATAGTTCAAACTGGTAGTCCGCATTTAAATTTGCGGTGTGCTTCGGAATATTTTTAAGACGAGCACCTTTTGTATCAACTTCGCTTTCAATGACCGATGCCTTTGTAAAAGTATAATTGGCTCCCACACGAAGATGATCATTGAATTGATGTTTTAACTCGACTTCTACACCATGGCTCTGTACACGACCACTATCTACATACGTATCGGTAATACCTTCAGTCAATAGATGTTGTTTATCTAAGTCAAAATAGGTCAGTCCAAACCAGCTTTGCGGTAGATATTCGTATTTGGCTCCAATTTCCCAACTTTGAGTTTTCTCGGGGTCATAAAGTTGATTGTCTTTATTAAGCCCCGTATTTAACTCGAAAGATTTACCCCAGTTGCTATAGAAGGAAAGCTTTGTCGTAGGCTGGTAGTTCACACCCACACGTGGACTAAACGGCGTAAAACTCTGTTGATCTGAAAGACCTGTTTTATAGTCATCAATTTGTTGTTCCAGACGGTTAAAACGTCCCCCAATCAGTACATTCCATTGAGGATTTAAAAAGATCTGATCTTGTAAATTCACTCCCAACATATTTTGAGTTTCTTTCGTATTTTTCGTAGTTCTAGCCAACGCTAAAATATTTTGCCCATACACTGGATTGTAAATATTAATAGGGCTTGATGTACCCACGGCATTACGCAGTTGAATTTGATCTATGGTGTAGTGTCCAGCCTCGACATTTGCAACGAGTTCGTGTTTTACCGCTCCTGTATTAAACTTCCCGCGCAGAATTGACTGAAGCTGAAATGTATCTGTTTCAAATTGACGGTAACGTCTAAAACGATTTGCGGTTTGTCCATCTGCGGCAATGCTTGAAATTTCAGTTGAGGTTCCTGCCCGCTCCCCATGGTTATAGCTAAGAGCGGTCGTGTTATTCCAGTTTTCATTGAATTGATGATTCAAACGTAACTGATACATCTGATCTTTAACCTTAATATCACCATCCGATGGCTCGCCTAAAAAGGTCTTTTTATTGACAACAAACTGCCCATTAACCATCGGGACACCACGATCAAAAACACCTTGGTGTTCGGAAAACTCGGTGTCGAGATTGAGTTGTGTTTGATCCGATATTTTCCATGCGAGCTGTGGAGCAACAAAGTAATGCTGACTATCGACATGATCTCTAAAACTTTGGTTATTTTCATAAGCCAGCCCAAGTCTATAAGCCACGGCATCGCTTAATGCGCCTGTACTATCTAGAGAAGCCCGATATTCTTCTAAGGTACTGCCACTTAAGCCCGCCTCATTTTTTTGCGTCCACTCGGGTTGTTTAGTTGTGATGTTCATAATGCCCCCAATAGCACCTTGCCCATACATGGCAGCCATTGGACCTTTTAAGAAATCAATTGCTTGGATATTGACCATGTCTCGTGGAGTATGGATGCCACTTAAAGAACTCAGACCATTACGTAAATAGCTGGTTCCCATATTGGGGTCGGTGCTAAAGCCACGGAATGAGTAGTTATCCCAGAAACCTCCACCATAACTATCCTGATAAACCACGCCATTCACTCGTGATAATGCATCACTCACCCGCTGAATATTATTGTTCTTAATATCTTGTTCCGACACATGGGACTTGGTAAATGGAACGCTCAATAAGCTATGTTCAAATTGAGTTAACGCTGTTGAAGAAATAGAGGTCTCGGCAACATCTTCAGCCTTAATTGTTATTTTCTCTAACTCAGCAATCTGCTGATCAGTTTGGCTTTGCGCCATTGCCGACATCGAAAATTGAGCAAATAAAATACTCCACGCAAGTGGATTGAGTAAAAATTTAGACATGACAAACTCTGTTTAGTAATAAATGAGGGACTTATCTGTACCCATTAACCAATTAAGCAAAACAAAGTTGTTGAGGTGGAGCACGGCCTTGAGGCGAGAGAAATAAACGCCGTAAATAAAATAATATATAAGTGAGGGTTGCCAATATAATTAAGCGAACCGTCACTCCAATTTCAAACAGAGATAATTTGAAGCCATCAATTGTGGCGATATGGCTATACAAATAACAAAAATGACAACCTGTGTTTGAGTCGTGGTGAGTGCTTTTATCTAGAAGCTTTTTATTTGAATCATTTTTAAGATGATGAGAAGAATGTAGTTCCGAGCTCATTTTTGAATGATTCATCACTTCTACAATTTGCTCACACACCGCTTGCTGATGTATTTCATTGGGTAATAGGCTTTGCCAGAACACAAAGTTCTGTAGCAATATTGCTAGCAAGCCAATTATGGTCCCAAACCGATACATGAAAACTTATTCTCATTAATGTAGGTCGGAAAATAACATAATTTCATTCAAATCATTAGCGTTTTTTATTTGAACCCGCACTCAATCAAGAAAAGAGCAATATCACTACAGCAATATAATCAAAGAATTACGCAATCTGCACCAAAAAATAATCCAGCAACCTTTCCCTGTCATCCACGCTATTTGAATCTAAAAGCTGAACCATCGCCCCATCAATCACAAACAAAAACATATGGGCATCGGGTTTTGAGGCCGTACTTTTTACTGTTAAAAGCAAATTATAAATTTCATTAATCAACCAGTTTCGATAGTTAACTACAACCTGATAAGCCTTGGGATGCGTTTTTGCAATTTCAAAAATGGCCTTAAATGGCAAATGATAAAGCCCTTCTAAATCGGCATGTAAAAAGTAAATTTTGCGAAGTTTTTCAATTACGCTTAAGTCTTTCTGAACGTAGATGATAGAAAGCACCTCATGTTTAAGACCATCTTTTTGAAAGGTTAGACTCATTTCAATGAGGCGTTCTTTTGAGTGGAAGTAGTTATAAAACGTGGCTTTGGTAGTATTTGCCGACTCAATAATTCGGTCTACCCCGACTTTATGAAAGCCATATTGATTAAAAAGATAACGGGATGTATGAAGCACGCTTAAAGCACGAAATGGGAGATCTGAATGTGGCATAGTTTTACCGTTTTAAAATAAATTATTGTTGTATATAAATGAGATATAGCATGGCTACTTTTCTAATAACTAAAAAAAGGCATAGCAAAGCCATAAAGACTGTGCGTGGCACATCTCAAGTTTTATTGTTGATTAAGTTTTAAGTGATAATGATTTAAAGCCTGAAAAACTTAACGGCGATCAAACCTTTTTAAAAAGTTTAAGTTGTGTCGATATAGACTTTGGCAATGGTTGCCAAGAAATAATGAATGTGCAAAGCCAACTCCTTTTTATTGGGAGTTCTGCCAAAACATTATAAATTATGGTGGCAGAACGAAAGAGGGTTAGCAGACTTGGTAATACACAAGCACACCCGAGGGTGTCCCTCTCCCGTCCTACCGCTACGGGAGGAGACTAGGAGCTTACACACAAAACTATCCCTCAGAAAGGAATAATTCTGATGCGGTATTACATGCGGTCTGCTAAAACCGACTGGCAATGTAGGCCAGCCTGCAAATGGTAATCTTCAATATTTAAGGTGTCAATGTAAAATTGGCTAGAAAATATTTAATTAATTATTATTTTTCATTTAATTACATAATTAAGAAAAACCTTAAATATTGGCTTAATAATATTGTCTTGTTTAGAGAGTTTTCTGAGCTGTGCACCCTAAGGCGGAATGCACAGCCAAGCTCAAACCAGATTAATGATCAGATAAAGTTTTCATATCAATCACAAAACGATACTTCACATCACTCTTTAACATACGCTCAAAAGCTTCATTGATATTTTGCATATCAATCATCTCGACCTCAGAAACGATGTTATGTTCACCACAGAAATCAAGTAACTCTTGTGTTTCCTTAATCCCGCCAATCACCGAGCCAGCAATTGATTTTCTACCTAAAATCATAGGTACTGAATTTGCGCTAATTTCACCCAAATATCCAACCAACACAATTGTTCCATTTAAAGCTAAAGTTGGAATATAAGGCTTCAAGTCATGGTTATAAGGCACAGTATCAATAATTAAATCAAACTGATTTACGACTGACTGCATTTGATTTTCATCAGTTGATAACACCACATGATGCGCACCGAGTTGTTTTGCATCTTGTTCTTTGTTGGCTGAGCGGGTAAATAATGTCACTTCAGCGCCTAGAGCATTTGCAAGTTTAATTGCCATATGGCCCAAGCCACCTAAACCAACGACTGCAACTTTACTGCCCTTTCCAATATTCCAATGGCGAAGTGGTGACCATGTGGTAATTCCTGCACAAAGTAACGGCGGTACAGCCTGAGCATCCAGATTTTCAGGTACTTTTAATACAAAATCTTCGCTACAAGTAATGGTTTGAGAATATCCACCATAGGTTGGTCGTTGGTCATGACGATCTACAGCGCCATAAGTTTGGATATTACCTTCTTCACAATATTGCTCTAGCCCTGAATGACAAGCAGAACAAGTACGGCATGAATCGACCATACAGCCAATACCTACGAGGTCGCCAACTTTATATTTCGTGACTTTGGCACCGATTGAGGTGACACGACCTACAATTTCATGACCCGGCACTAACGGATAAGCACTGAATCCCCAATCGTTTTTAGCTTGATGTAAATCGGAATGGCAGACACCACAATATTCAATTTGAATGACAACATCATCTTCACGTGGAGTTCTACGTTCAAACTTAAACGGAACTAAAGGAGTTTCTGATGACAGCGCGGCATAGCCTAAAACTTCAATTGTCATATTTTTTCTCTCATGTTTAATGTTTAAATAAAGACGATTTCTTGGCTGGGGCTTCATTGGTGGCTATTGATTTTGAAAAGCAGTGAATACGTTGTGGAAACAGTAAATCAACAGGCTTTAATCAATCGACTTTTTTGCCATGTTCATCAGTATAAAAATGAAAGCTGTAAGGTGTTGTTCTATTCCTCTCACAGATTTGCCTAATCCTCCGAATTGTTGCAATTCTCTCTATTTTTCTGATTTGAAATGCCTACAATAAAAACACAGATGGCAATAGGTGAAATCTGAATGGCGAATATGTCTCTAGGCAATAATGAAACACTGGCTCAACTTATCGATCAATGGACCCGTGAAAAAGGTACATTCGAAACGCCTATTATGGGACTGACTTTATTTCGTGCTGAAACACTGACCCAACCAACGAGTAGCATGATGGATGCCAGTCTATGTATGGTTGCTCAAGGGAAAAAACAGGTGATTCTTAGCGAAGAAGCCTATACCTATGATTCAAATCATTTCCTTTTTACTGCAATTGACCTGCCTGTAATTGCTCAAGTTCTTGAGGCTTCGGTTGAACAACCTTATCTTTCAATAGTGCTACGACTAGACCCCTATGTACTTGCCCAAATCATGCTTGAAGCTCATATTCCTTTTAAAGATACAAATACTGAAAAAAAAGGAATGGCTGTTGGGGTCGTAAATTCGGAACTGAATGATGCTTTTATACGGTTATTAAAACTACTAGACACACCACAAGACATACCCATCTTGTCTCCTCTTATTATTAAGGAAATTTTTTATCGTTTATTAATGAGTCCACAAGGTGACCGACTTAAACGAATTGTAGCGGCAGGAACTACAGGTCATCGAATTGTGAAAGCCATTGAATGGTTGAAAACAAATTTTGCAAAATCATTTAGCATTGAAGAACTTGCAAGCACAATGGGGATGAGCGCTTCAAGTTTTCATCAGCATTTTCGTGATATCACTTCAATGAGCCCCTTACAATATCAAAAAAGAATGAGGCTGACCGAAGCACGGCGTTTATTAATCACTGAAGAATGTGATATTTCATCTACAAGCATGCAAGTAGGCTATGAAAGTTTGTCGCAATTTTCTAGAGAATATAAACGCTTTTTTGGCGTTCCGCCGTCGGTGGATATAAAGAGCGTATAAAAATAGACAAGCATTTAGCAGATTAATTTTTTATAACCTGAATTATCCTAAAAATAATTCAGGTTTGTTATGCGTGAACTTTGTTATTTCATCAACTACGACTCTTATTTTGGGTTGTAAATGCCATCTTTTTTGCCATAGTACATGAATTGGTATTTCTACACTAGATACCTCTGGAAGAATAGAAATTAACTTTCCAGCTCTTAATGCATCAAAAGCTAACCAACTTGGTAGTTGTGCAATACCAAGACCGGAAGTGCATGCGCTTAGTAAAGCATCACCATCTGGAATTTCATGTCTATAATTAATTTCGAACTCTTCCATTTCCCCTAGCGCATTTTTTAAAAACCATTGCCCTTTATAATTTCTTCTCCAACCGATTAGACAATTGTGATGTTTTAAATCCTCTTTATTGGAGGGATAACCATTCTTTTCTAAGTAGGCTGGCGAGGCGCAAATTAAAAGCGTTTGGTGTCCAAGTGATTTTGCAATTAAGTCAGTAGAATCTTCTAAGTCACCTATTCTGACAACGAGATCTACCCCCTCACTAATCATGTCTACAGCCCTGTCTTGAAAGGTTACAGATAAATCTAACTGCGGATATTGCTGAGCTAAATCTAATAAAATCGGAAAAATATATCGACGGCCAAAAGTTGTAGGAAGATCAACTCTTATACGACCTATAGGGTATGAATTTTCTGTCGAAAGTAATGTTTCTATTTGATCTAATTCTTCCAAAATACGGCGACAACTAACAAGCCATGCTTCCCCCTCTGGAGTTAAAAAAATGCGTCTGGTTGTGCGGTGAAGAAGTTGGACACCCAATCTTTTTTCTAATTTATTAATACTTTTTCCTACCGCAGATCCGGTAATTCCAAGTATTTCTGCTGCACCAGTAAAACTTCCCTGCTCTACAGCTGTAACAAACTCAAGTATTCCTGAAAACTTACTTTCCATAAAGCACCTATTAAGGAATTTTATTCCACAATGACTAGAATTTTATCATATTAATAAAATTATTTTCTTGAATTAAGATGAGTTCAAATGATAGCTAAGTAAGAAAGTTATCAAGTTCTTTTAAGAGGAAAAGATGATGAAAGCATGGTTACTAAAAGATTTTGGTTTAAATAATTTAAAATTAGAGGAAGTGGAAACCCCAACCCCAAAAGCTGGTGAACTCCTCATTAAAGTTGGAGCGGTTTCTTTAAACTATCGAGATAAAGCGATTGTTGAAGGTTTTTATGAACCTCATATGGTTCCAAAACCTTTAATTCCCGTATCCGATGCAGCAGGTACAGTCGTGGCTGTAGGTGAAGGAGTAACGCGTTTTAAACTAGGTGATCGAGTCAATACTACTCTCTATTCTCGCTGGATTGATGAAGAACCTGGACCCAATGAACCGGAATACTGTTTAGGTATGCCATTACCAGGTGGTCTTGCGGAATATATGATCTTGCATGAAGAAAGTGCAGTAAAAGCTCCAGATAATATGTCTGATGCTGAAGCGTCTACATTACCTATTGCTGCATTAACAGCTTGGTATTCACTCATGGATATAGGTAACCTTAAGCCAGAACAAAATGTTCTTGTACAAGGGACTGGTGGGGTTTCTATTTTTGCAATCCAATTAGCTCATGCCTATGGAGCGAGAGTTATCGCTACATCAAGCAATGATATAAATTTAGAAAAAGTTCGAGCTTTGGGTGCAAATGAAGGAATCAATTATAAAACTCATCCAAATTGGGATGAGCGAGTACTAGAATTAACTGATGGTAAAGGTGTCGATGTAACAATTGAAGTTGCAGGCGGTAATGGTCTTAATCAATCTATTGCAGCCACAAAAGTAGCTGGCACTGTGGCCCAAGTTGGCTTTCTAACTGGACAAACCACCCAATTAAATTTAATGCCACTCATTTTCCGTCAAACCAAACTTCGGGGAATAGCCGTAGCACCAAGAGTTTCATTTGAACGTATGAACAAGTTTCTAAATGAACATCAAATTAAACCGGTTATTGAGCATGTATATAAATTTGAAGAAGCTATTGAAGCCTTTAACCATCTTTCTAGAGGCGCATTTGGGAAAATTGTGATCGAAGTTTCTTCAAATAAATAAGAAATAAAAATCATAATGCTTTTCAGATAAATAGCTACGCTCACATTGTTATTAAAGCTATGAGCTGTACACCTTTCTAAAAAGATGCACAGCTCAAAAAAAATTTACTTATGATTTTTTAATACTGCTTTGGAAAAATAACCATAAAGTTAATTAGTTAGCTTTAGATATTATTTCAATCATCTCTTTTGTTGGTCGTAAGTGGCCTAATTGCCACTGTTCAGGTGGATATTCATCAATTCGTATCCAGACGTGCTCCCGAAAAGCAGCATTTCCCTTTCCTTCGATCTCTACAAATAAATCTGCTATTCGCTTAAAAAGCTCAGCCTTACTTTCTTTATCTAGTAAGCCTTCTATTGTTTGTATATTTATAAATGGCATAATGCTACCTGAATTAACCCTAGGTCTAAATTGTAGACTCATGCTAATTGGAGCCCCACTGAATGTCAAATCAAATTATTCCAAATAATAAATTCTCGGCAGATGTGTGCGGGATTTTTCAAATTGCTGAAATATTGAATGACACGTGGACCATCCTCTTATTAAGAGAAGCTTTTTATGGGGTAACCAAATTTAATGAATTTTTAGAAAATACAGGCATATCAAAGCAAATTTTATCTAATCGACTAAAACATCTTATTCAATTAGAAATATTTGAATTATCTATTTATAAGGAAATCGGCGTTAGAGAGCGCAAAGAGTATTTACTCACGCAAAAAGGTAGAAGCTTAAATATTGTATTACTTGCAATGCTTGAATCTGGCAGCAACTTTATTGAAGCTGATAAAGATGTGGTTAAAGTTTTCCACAAAAATACGAATGATTTACTTAAATTAAAGCTGGTTGATTCAAATGATCAGGTCGTGGGCTTGGAAAATTTAGAATTAAGATTAATTCATCGTCAGGTAAAAGTTGATTCACAATAAATAAAAAAGCCCTGATGATTCAGGGCTTTTTTATTTGTCGCTTATTACTGTGGAATAATATTCACAGCACTTGGACCTTTTTGGCCTTGAGCGATATTAAAAGTTACTTGCTGACCTTCATATAAAGTTTTGAAGCCAGAAGAAGCAATTTCTTTAAAATGGGCAAACACATCTGGACCAGATTCTTGTTGAATAAAACCGAAACCTTTAGTTTCGTTAAACCACTTTACTGTACCATTACTTGTATTAGACATAATATATCCTTTGATTTTAATAATTTGAGTCATTTTAAATGACAAATATAACTTTGAAAAAATAATAACGAATTGAGCTTAAGATCTGAAAAAAACGAAGGATTATGACTAAAACTGCGATACTTAAAGAAGATTTACTACAAGTCTTTTTTCTAGTTAAGTTAAGCATACAGGAAATTAACATTTATTCAAGATATTTATATGCAATATTTATTTTTTTTATATTAAAGAGATATACATCACCTACTTAGCCAAGATAAATGCCTATTTTAGTTAGACATTTATCTCTCATAGGCCTATCTGACTCTTTAACTATATTTTTTATAAGCCAATGTAAGAAAACTACATTGGACTTGCACCTACAGGTTGAGCATTCGGATGTAAGATATGAAATTTATAGCCTTCCACAATGTTCTTTAATTGATTTTTTATGGCTGCATTTTTATCTTTATAAAAATGATTATTACGATTGTCACGAGGTTCTATATTGCTAAAAGTAAGCTTAGCTTGATGATCTTTAACTTCTATTTTCAAAATATAATTAAAGGAATCATCTGCGACCTTAATCATATTTCTGCTTAGACAGTCCATACAGTTATCAAATTTTAGCCCTGCATGTCCTTTAATTGTCAGTACTTTATTATTGTCATCTGCCTGAATAATTTTTCGACTTGAAACATAATCCACAACATTATTTCGCCAGTTTTTAGAAGCATCATAAATTTGCGTTTGGCTTAAACCTTTGAATTTAACAATTTCTGAAAAATACTCGTTTTTCTTTTCAGCAGGTTTTTCATCAACTTTATTAGGCAAAGAAAGACAACCTTGCATACTTAGTACGGCAAAACTTAATGTAGCAGCTAAAATTACTCTTCTCACGTAACGCTCACTTTTTAAAGAGACTAGAAGTTAGAACCTCCAAATTTACACTAGCACATCGAATAATTTGGTTTATATAAAGTTAAAAGTGCAGCACTTGATTGTCAGGTTCTATCAAGTGCTGCTAGGTTGAAATCATTGCTAAAGGATAATTTAGCTTGAATTTCCTATGGCTCTATCTTGAATATTTTCAGTTTTCTGGACGAGTCACAATGGGAAAACCATTGTTAGACTTTTTAAATAAAGAAAAGAACTTGCCAATTTTTAACGGATTGCCCTTTATTTCGCTGTCCTTAGAAAATAAAACTTTCGAAGCATCTACTTCACCGGTAATTAACTTTAAATATAAAAGTTTAGTCAACTTCAACGTTGGGCAGTTTGTTGGTAAACGATCACTATCATATTTATCAAAGAGCATGACCGAGTTTTCAATCCGTAATGAAAAATTTTCTTGTGTATCAGTCAATACTAAGTTCATACACTGATTTTCATTTTTTAAATTTTCAACATCCAGATTGGTTGCCATCGCTTCAAGAAATCGTTCAGTCGGCGTATGAATAAGTAAACCTAAACGACCAGAGGTATTCTTAACTGGAGTAACGCCTTGTAATTCTTGTGCACCCGATAAATAGAAATTACGCCAAGTCGCAGCTTCAGCGGAATATCCTAATTGTCGATAAGTTTTTGCCAGCAATTCTTTCGCTTGAAAATTCTTTGGGTTATTAAATACTAAATGTTTTAGAACTTCCGCAGCCCATCTGTATTCAGCCTTGTCATAAGCTTGCTGAGCATTTTTCAAAGCATTCGCCTCTCCACCTGCCAGTTCAATATATTTCTTTGCAGCATCTTTAGGTGGTAAAGGGTCTAAATTTGATGGGTTGGCATCAAACCAGCCCATGTAGTATTGATATACAGCCTTCGCATTATGTTTTAAGGTTCCATAATAGCCGTGAGCATATAGCTTTTGGTCTAACTCAGGCGGCAGTTTAATCTTCTCTGCAATTTCAGCACCATTTAAACCAGAGTTCATATAACGAACAGTTTGATCATGAATGAATTTATAGACATCTCTTTGTGTCTTAATAAAGTCTTGAATATTTTGTTGACCCCAAACTGGCCAATGATGTTGGGCAATAAAAACTTCTGAATTTTGGGTTTGCTCTAAAGCTTGGTTCAGATAACCGACCCATTTTAAAGTATCGCGTACTTTAGCCCCTCTTAGAGTGTAAAGATTATGTAGCGTATGGGAGAGAATCTCTGCGCCGTTATAAAGCTTAAGTGACGGAATCGAAAAAGTTAATTCTGACGGCGCTTCTGAACTTGGAACGTTATAAAATACAAAATCTAAACCATCGATATTCAATTTTTGTTCTTTCTGCGTAATCAACTGATTCGGTTCTAAAATTCCGATTTGTCCGACTGCTACCGCTTTACCTAAACCATTATCAACCAAACCTTCTGTATTTTTAGGTAAATATGTACCATACATATAGGTTGCTCGGCGAGTCATGGCTGGTCCTGCCATAATGTTCTCACTAGTCGCTTCTTCCATAAATCCTTCAGGAGCAACAATGGGTATCTTTCTTTGCTTCAATTCTTCAGCAGAGATAACGCCGAGAGCCCCACCAAAATGATCAATATGGCTATGCGTAAAAACAATCGCTGAAATTTTCTGGTCACCTAAATGCTGTCTTGCAAATTTAATAGCCGCTTCAGCAGTTTCCTTAGATGTTAACGTGTCAACAATGATCCAGCCTGTATTACCCTGAATGATGGTCATGTTTGCCAGATCAAAGCCTCGAACTTGCCAGACACGATCGGTAACCTTAAACAAACCAACATTATTATTTAATTTTGCTTGTCTCCACAGGCTTGGATTTACAGTATCGGGAGCTTGATCTTTAATAAAACTAAATGCATCAAAATCCCAAATCACATCTCCTTGCGCATTTTTTATTTGGCCAGTAGGTTTAGCGATAAAACCCTTTTCAGCATTCTTAAACTCATCAGCATCTTGTAGATTGTACTTACTACTGTAAGAGGCATTTGAGTCAATAACAGACTTCTCTACTTTATTTTCTGCAAATGCATTGAGCGACAAAATAGATAATAATGAGACCGTTAGTACTTTGATTTTCATAATATTTCCTTAATATTTTATATGCTTTTTATCCCTTAAAGATGGGGAATATTTTTATTGAATTAGAACTTTTTAGCGTACTAAAGAAAAAACCAATCTTTCATTAAAAGATTGGTTGATTTTCTTTATAGCTAGATTTTAAGAACAACCCTTTGTTTCAAAGGCGTCTTTAGAGGTGTAACGAATATCTGGTAAATAATCACCCATTACTGCTTTTTCTTCACCCGGTACTTTCACCTTCTGAACGGCGTGAGCAAAGGCATTATCAGGTAATAAATTACGCATAATAAATAAACCAAAGTCTGAGTGACCGAAAGCTTTACCATCTTCAGCTGTATAGCCTGAACCACGAGGACTTAGCTCAAGGAAATATACCCCACACTCTTCTCGTGCATTTGCTGGTCGATCTTCTGGTAACGAAGCAACTATGGTATAGAAACCGTCTTTATCTACTTTTTGAATATTTTCGTCATAGAGACAATAATTTGTCGCAGTTGAAATCACTTCATTTGTACAAATTGACCAATAACGTACATCTGTTTTTTGAACAAACTGATCATTATTAAAAGTTTTTTCTGTAGTTGGAACTTTACCTCGAAGTTCTATCACTTTACCTAATCGTCTACTTACCGCCGCATACACATATTCATTGTCAGGTGTAGCCCAATAACCCAGTTTAGGGGTGACCGCCAAACCTTCACATTTATCGATAGGCTGTTTTGTAATAGGGTCGAATTTATAGATACATTTGAAGCTATCTAGAGCACTAAAGGCTTTGTACCATTTTGGTTCCTGTTGTGCAGGAAAACCCTCATATCTATTTTGGTTAAATGCATCTACAGTATTTTTTAATGGCATTGTTGATATACGATCAATCGGTGCTTTTTTTACTTGTAGAACATTACAAACATCTTGACCCTTTTTAACTTCCCCATTTGCAAGTTGAACTTTAAATCGAGGGAAACTCACATTTCCTTTAATATCCATGTTTTTGTTAGGTACATATACACGATATAAAATGGCAACTTTGCCATCAACTGTTTTAGGGGCATACAACGTATTACTTAAAGGATTTGTTGGTAAATCTCCTAATTGCAATTGTGCAGAGTAGCTACGCGCTTTGCCCATACGGTTATTCCCAACTACAAACGGGTTGATTGAACCTTGATTTGGCAAAATAGCGGCATCTAATAATGAATTAACTCTCTCACCTTTTGCGGTATAGCTCACCAATGAAAAGTGACGTGAATAAGGATAATCCCCATCAATCATTACTTTTGCACCTTCTGGAACCGTAAATTCTGATGACCAATACGTTACATTAGAATCTGGGAAGGCATAATTTAACGGGTCTTCTCCCGTATGCTGTTTACTTGTTACAGAATCTTGCCACATGCAATCCGTTAACTCAGTATCTGGATTTACTGGCTTATTTCCCTGAGTAGAATCATCACTATCATTACACGCGCTCAAGCCCACAGAGCCAATAACCGTAAATAATATTGCAATCCTTAACTGATTAAATTTTTCCATAATACTTTTCCATCTTGACCAAGCGATAAAAACTCCATCTCTTGATCTCTTTGTTATATTTCTTAATCTCGAATTTTTTTCGAGACCTAATCCATTTAGATTAAAATAATAATCCAACTAGATTAAATATCAAGCTATTTTTATCAACCATGAAGAAAATTATTTTTTAAAATTAAATCAAATACTTATAAATATTTATTAAAATAACAACACTAGAGAAAAAGTTTGATCAATTCTGATTACACAAGTGAATAGAGTTCAAACCGTACTGTCTAAACTGGTTCTATAAAAATGTAGGGCGAGATGAAGCAATGCTTACTCAATAAAAGATAGGAAATTTTTTAGGTTTATTAATAAAAATGTTCTGCCTTAAAACGAATTCCTCCCTCAATATAATCTTTTAAATATTTAGCGAGTAGTTTATGGTCTTTAACCTCTGTTGGCCAAAAATGCTCAAGACCAATATCACTGATCACATTTAAAATAATATTAAAAGTAAAAAGTACTTTAAGTGAAATCGCATTAGGGTCTGCATCAGGTAAAGCTTGCTGTAATAAATCTACGGCTTTATTGGCAATAGGTACTAAAGTTTTTGCAACAATAACGCGCCCTTCATCTCCGGCACTAATCGTTTTAGAGAAAAATTTGATGTAATGAATTCCGTTATTCTGTAAAAGTATTTTTACCATGGGTTTCATTAGAGCATCTACAACATCAGAAACCTGTACATTATTAGATGAAATAGCATTTAATAACTCTAAACTATCAATAACATAAGGCTGCATGACATGATCTAATGCAGCCTCCACGAGTCCCCATTTTGACTTAAAGTGGTAATAAAGTGCTGATTTATTTGCAACTCCAGCAGTTTCATTAATTCTTTGTACCGATAGCGTTTCAATATTATTTTGTGAAAAAAGAATGATGGCTGCTTCTATCAATTTTTCTTTAGTTTGTTTACTCATTAGCTTCCACAGTACAAGTTAAAATTAATGGTGTTAACTTAAGAAAATATCCCCATTCTTAGGCATTAACCTTTAGAGAAAAAGAATAATCCATATAGATTAAATATCAAGTTGTTTTACTCTTAAATAAGCAAAAAATAGAAACTATTCTTACCAACTTTTGCGACCAGAAGTACTTATAAACTTATTTTAACTTCTCATTGTAATTGATATTTTTCAGAAAAAAACCAACTGCATATTCAACCCAAGAACTAATTTCACTATCCGATATGATGTAATTAGGATGTGTAAGACACTTAAGATGTGCATCACTTCGTAGTAATGCTAAAAATATATTCGCAGCAATATCTGAAGAAGAATTTAATTCAATTTCACCATTTTTAGCTGATTTTTCAAGATAACCCGCAATAATATTAGCAAGACGCTGTGGGCCAACTTGAAAGAATTTTTCAGATAACTCTGGAAACCTGACTGCTTCTGCAATACATACTCTAAAAAAAGCCAAACCCGAATGCGATAATATAAAACACAGATAGGTTTTCCCCATTTCAGTTAAAGCAGAACGTAGGTTTTCGGCTTTTGTCTCGACTAATATAATTTGCTCTTGCATGTTCGTGCATTGTCGTTCAATCACGGCAGCAAACATCACTTCTTTATTTTTATAACAGCCATACATGGTTGCTTTTGAAACACCCGCCTCTTTTTGAATCATATCTGTTGTGGTGCCACTAAAACCATGAGTCAGAAAAAATTTTGTTGCTGCATCCAGAATTTTTTGATCTTTTTCATTAGCTTTAGTTGAACCAGACATAGTGACCTTATAACAATTTTAGCGACTTCGTTTGTAGTGTAACTCATCGAAAAGTTCAAAATCGAGAATTGACGTAAATTTAATTAAAGAGTAGAGTACCGATCGGTACAGTTAATTGCAATATCTGCTACCTGCATAAATTTGTGTTTAAGATTTAAGGTAAAAGATGAATATACGCCCCCTCATCGGTTTGGCAGGTGCAATATTTGCTGCAATGACTGTCGAATTTAATAACCGCATCACCAGCATTACCTTAGCCGACATACGTGGAGCTATGGGAATTAGTGTTGACTCGGGTTATTGGGTCAACAGTATTTATGCCAGTGCCATGATTATTGGAATGATACTTTCCACCAGTTGGGCGGTCATTTTTTCTATGCGGAGAGTTCTTCTTTTTGCCATAGGGCTTTGCCTCTTCTCTAGTGTTTTAATTCCTTTTAGTCCAAATATCGAAATATTTTATTTATTACGCGCCCTACAAGGTCTAGCTAATGGTTTAACCATTCCTTTGCTCATGGCATGTGCGCTTAGATTTTTGGGGCCAGATATTCGACTATGGGGTCTAGCCTGCTACGCATTAACTGCGACTTTCTTTCCCAACTTAAGTGCTGCGCTTTCTGCCTTTTATTTAGATGTGATTGGCTGGAAGATGATTTTCTTTCAAACCATTCCGTTTTGTGCCTTAAGTGCTGCGTTGGTTTATTTTGGTATTCCTCAAGATCCTTTAAATTATTCAAGAATAAAAACTTACGATTGGACAGGCGCTATTTTAGCCATTATTAGCTTGGCAAGCCTGAGCACCATGTTATTACATGGCAATCATCTAGATTGGTTCCACTCTAAATTAATTTGTGTATTGGCTTTAACAAGTGCTATCACCTTACCGTTATTTTTCATACATGAATGGCGTTCTCCATCCCCATTAATTAAACCGCAAATGCTCGAAATACGAAATTTTGCTTATGCCATTTTTGCGCTGTTTTGCTTTGTGATTATTGGCATGTCGACAAGTACATTACCACTCAATTACCTGAGTGCTGTACACGGCTATAAACCCACCCAAACCATGTGGATTGGTTTACAAATTGCGGCATTGCAATTTATCTATATTCCCATTGTCGTTAAGCTTTTAAATCAAGCTTGGGTCGATAGTCGATATGTGCATGGCTTTGGTTTGCTTCTAGTAATTGCTGGCTGTTTAGGTGCAAGTCAACTCGACACCACATGGAATCAAGATCAATTTTATTTTTGGCACGCGATTTCATGTTTAGGGCAAACCTGCGTAGTGCTCTCGTTGCTCATGATGGGTACAAACAGCGTACATCCAACCATGGCGATTTACGCTTCACCGATGATTAATACCCCACGTGCCATTAGTGGCGTACTTGGTGTTTGTGTTTTGGATTGGGTGAACCGAGTACGCGGTGAATACCATTCAACACGACTGATTGAAAATACAGCCCAACATGTTTTCCAAAATATTCAAGGCCCTGTTATTAACCCTCTTACCCCACCTGTACTGACTGAAAATGGCGCAGAACGTGTTTCAGGTGGTTTATCAGCCCTAAATTCTGCGATTCAAGCGCAGCAATCTGTTTTAGTCATTAGCGATCAATATCTGATTTTAGCGGGATTGGCTGCGTTTTTATTGATCGTTATGCTGATTTTGTCCGTTAGAACTTATCCGCCACGCATTGCTCTCATTAAGTTAATGAATAGTCATAACTCAGGAAAATCTTTATGAGTACTCTCGAAGCCCAAGATACCACCAACCCCGAAGCACCCAAGTTAACAAAGGTGCAATATCTCAAAAAGCATTGGGTTATGGTTATCGCATTCATCATCGTTTTAGCATCCATTTTATGGGTTTTAAAACTCATATTTTTACCGTCTTCGATTGTTGAAACAGACGATGCGCGTGTAGATGTAGAGTACTCAACCATTGCCCCTAAAGTGTCTGGCAATATTGAAGAAATTTATATTAAAGATCATCAAACTGTAAAAAAAGGACAACTTTTAGCACGCATTGATGCACGTGATTATCAGGCTGCTTTGGCTGAAGCTGAATCTAATTATGCAAAAGCACAAGCCGACTTAAGCGAAGCAATGCTCGCAGTTGATAGACAACCGACTGTTATTCGAGAAACAGAAGCTCAGCTTAGAAAAGTAGAAGCAGGAATTACACTTACTAAAGACAACACGGCGCGTTATGAGCAGCTACAAGCTCTTGGGGCGGAATCTAGATTAATTACACAGCAGTCAAAAACCACATTGACCGAGCAATATGCTGACTTAGACAGTAGCAAAGAAAAAGTAATCGATGCGCAATATCAATTAAACCAATACAAGATTCAGGTACAAGCCAAACAAGCTGCTCTTAAACAGGCACAAGCAGCACTTGATAAAGCAAAACTGAATTTGAGCTATACAGAAGTTCGAGCGCCTATTGATGGCATGATTGGTCAGAAGTCTGCCAACGTCGGTAACTTTGTTGGCGCTGGTAATCCATTAATGGTTGTTGTGCCTTTAAATCAAGTCTACGTAGAAGCAAACTTTCGAGAAATTGAGTTAAAACAAATCAAAATCGGACAACCTGTTAATGTCTATGTCGATGCTTATAACGTTGAATTAAAAGGTGTGGTAGATAGCTTTTCACCATCTACGGGCGCATTTTTCTCACCAATTTCTGCAACCAATGCGACTGGTAACTTTACCAAAATCGTTCAGCGTCTTCCTTTACGCATCAAACTCGTTGAGAACCAACCGGATATCAAATTGTTGCGCCCTGGTTTATCTGTTTTAGTTTCGGTTGATACAACTCAGAAATAACTCACTTATATTTTGGGATAAGAGAAAAAAGAGACCATTTACGGTCTCTTATCCTCCAAGCAATCAAGTGTTAAGAAGAGTGTGATCAAATAAAATCATCCCGATATTTCTTTGGTGATTTACCAGTCCGAGATTTAAACCAAGTAATAAAAGCATTACTGGTATAAAAACCCAAAGATTTCGAAATTAGAGATATTTTAAAATTATTATTTTCCAAATAACTTTTTGCGAGATCAAATCTAACTTCATCTAAAATTTCACTATATTTACTATTCTCTTCAAGTAGTTTTCTACTTAATGTACGTACACTTATTCCTAATTTCTCCGCGATATATTCACGTGAAAAATTTCCACTTATATGCAACTGCTCATATAAAATAGAACGCACACCATTAGTAAACTCACTACTACCTACTGATTCTTTAATAATTAATTTTGCATAATTTTCAACATTTTCATACAACCTACGGTTTGCTGTTTTTAAAGGTAGTTTTAACGCATTCTTTGATAAAATAATTGCTGATTCAGGCTGGTTAAAATACACAGGGCATTTAAAAAAATTTCTATAGAAGATAACATCTTCAGCTTTTAAAATATCATGTTTAAAATGTATTGAATGTAAAACATTTTGTTCATTACTTTTTACGAGTTGAACAATACTAGCCCACCAAGCAATTTTATATTCCGTTGCATATTGTATAAATTTAGGACTGCCTAATAGGCATACCCATTCTAAGAAAATATAATTATCTTTTTCAGTCAAAAAAACCTTACCAATTCTACCATTTAACTCCCAATACTTTTCAAAAGTTTCTATGGCTTCCTCTAAGGATGAGCTAATTTCAATTAAATAACCTAACACCCCATTTGCTACAGAGTTATTTTTTTCAATAAATTTTAATATACTTAATGGATCATCTGAATTAGAAAATAAAAAAAGTATTATTTTTTCTAAATATTCAAATAAAACAAAAGAATTGGGATCTATCAATAGATTTTCATTTAAATTAATTTTATCTATTAACTCTTCACGGGTAATATTAAAAAAATCACAATTATCTAGTATATGATTAATTAACCCAACTCGAACTTTCCCATTTGTATTAATTTTTTCCTTCACTTTTACACCAATAAAACATATTAATATAAATAAATTTTAGTAAGAAACTTTGAGAAATATTTTGAAAGTCTTAATCACAAACTATCTCAGTAAAATATAAATTACTACTCTTCTAATCCTAAATTTATCATACACTAAACAATAACTTACATACAGAGTTAGCTTTTTCCATTTATTTTTTCAACTCTATTACAACAACTCCCGATAGCCTCTCTTGGAATACTATCCCCTTACTAAGCCTCTATTTCTAATTTATGCCATTTCATTTCTGCTTTAGGTCTATTTTTAAAAAATAACATTTAATATCAAATGGATATATATTTTTTATAAATTTCCATCAATTGAAAGTTACTTATAAAAAATATAGTTTACGTTAAAGATTTTCCAAATCCAGCTTAAGTTTTTACATTTGGGGAATTCCGAATAGATTAATTAAAGGAATAAATTATGTTCAATTTTGGATTGCCATCTATTTTTTTTAAAGTTATTTACTTCTTAAAAAATCATTTGAAGAAGAAAAATTATCGTTCAGGGCTTCCTCTTCTTTAAGGGATTGATTTGTAAATTAATTTAGGTCACCTATTTTAATGCAACGCTCTTCTATTACTAATTTCCTAATGATTAAGCTCAACATTACAGTAGCTAAAAGTTAGAGATATCACCTAATTATCAGGAACATATCATGCCCTTGACCACAAAATTACGCATGAGTACAGCTCTAATTTCCGCATTCGCCCTATCGACATTGGCACAAAATATTAATGCTCAAACTACAGCGATGACGGATGATACATTTTTAGCTCAAACTAAAGCCGAACACCCAAATCAAGAACCATCCATTACTCGCGCTAAACAAGAGTCATCCGCCCAACAACGATTAAATGTACTTAAACAGCGTTTTGGCCACGCTCCTAATATTATCGTTATTTTATTAGATGACGTTGGTTGGGGCGATCTTGGAGTATATGGTGGAGGGGTTTCTACTGGTGCTGCTACACCAAACATGGATCGTATGGCTAAAGATGGTCTACAGTTAATGAATGCCTATTCACAACCATCCTGCACACCCACCAGAGCTTCAATTTTAACTGGACAACTCCCCATCAGAACAGGACTATTACGTCCAATGCTACCTGGCGAAGGTGCTCATGAAAGAGGTATTAACCCCAATACAACCCTTCCCCAAAAACTCAAAGATGCTGGTTATGTAACGCAAGCAATAGGTAAATGGCATTTAGGTTCAACTAAAGAAGCTCAACCCCAAAATGTGGGCTTCGATCATTATTATGGAATTCTTACCTCATCTGACGATTATACGGCGTGGCGAGAACCTTGGCGTAATCCAGAGTTAATGCTGGATCCTGCTCGAAAAAAATGGGCTGCCGAAGGCGAAATAATGGCGATTGTTGAAGCGTCTAAAGGACAAGAGGCTAAAGCTGTTTTTCCTATAGATAATGATTCAATCCGTCTCGTGGATGAAAAACTAACAGATAAAGCAATTAGCTTTATTAATGATTCAAAAAATAGTAATAAGCCATTTTTCCTCTATATGGGCGCACGTTGCTGTCACAATGATAATTATCCCCATCCTGATTTTGTAGGCAAATCACTTGCTAAATATCCTTATAAAGATGCCTTAGTGGAAATTGACTATCGAATAGGACAGATTCGAAAAGCATTAGAAAAGTCAGGACAATCAGAGAATACGCTGATTATTTTAGCTAGTGATAATGGCCCATTTACAGAAGCTTTTCCAGATACAGGGGTCACCCCATTTCGTGGAGCAAAAGCGACTAGTTTTGAAGGAGGTGTCCGCGTTCCCGGTATTGCCGTCTGGCCTGGAGTAATAAAACCTGGACGTATATCAGAAGGGTTATTTGATCTGACAGATATTTACGCGACTGCCTTAGGCTTAGCTGGTGCAACGGATAGCATGCCAAGTGATCGCTATATGGATACTATCGATCAGTCATCATTCCTCGTTGCTGACGATGGAAAATCACGCCGTCGAGTCCAATATTATTGGGCAAATGATAATTTCATGGGTGTTCGCATTGCCGAATATAAATTATTAGTTAAAGAACAAAGCTTTAATATCCCTGATACATGGCCACAAGCGAGTCCTTTTCAGGGTACGGCTCAACCTTTGCTATACGGCGGTAAGATTTTCAACTTACTTATTGATCCGAAAGAAGAGCACGCAATGGCTCCTCTTAAGCAACCTCAAATTCCAGTTTTAAAAGAAGCTGTAATGAGGCACTTAGAAACCATGAAAAGATATAAGACTCCTGTGCCATTTAGATAATGAGTAAGACAGACCAACAACGAGCTATTAATAGATATTGATATGAATGATATGGTTTACCTCAATGGTGGTACGTTCCTAATGGGTTCAAACACCCATTACCCCGAAGAAGCCCCAGCACATCAGGTTAGTGTTTCTCCTTTTTGGATTGATAAAACACCTGTTACAAACCTGCAATTTAAACAATTTATTGAAGCAACCGGTTATATCACTTTTGCCGAACTCCCTCCTAATCCAAACGATTATCCGGGGGCTCCAGCTCACATGTTACAACCGGGTTCGTTACTATTTGTTCCCCCTTTAAAGCCAACTGATTTAACAGATTGGTCTTGGTGGAAATTTGAATTTGGAACGACATGGCGTAATCCACAAGGTCCTAGATCAACTATTCATGGTTTAGATGATCATCCTGTTGTTCATATTGCTTATTGCGATGCTTTGGCTTATGCCTCATGGCGTGGAAAATCACTACCCTCTGAAGCGGAATGGGAATATGCAGCTAGAGGAACTCTTGAAGGTTGTGAATTCGCGTGGGGTGATGAACTCACTCCTCTTGGCAAACATATGGCGAATACATGGCAAGGAGACTTTCCCTATGAAAATACAATGGAAGATGGTTATTCACGAACGTCTCCTGTAAAAACATTTCCCCCAAATGATTATGGGCTATATGACATGATTGGAAATGTATGGGAATGGACAGCAGATTTTTGGTCGCCAACCCACCAATTTAAATCGGTTTCACCTTGCTGTATACGACACAATCCACGCGGCGGTGCGAAAAATCAAAGTTATGACCCAGCAATGCCAGAGATTTCTATCCCTCGGCAAGTACTTAAAGGAGGTTCTCACCTCTGCGCCCCTAATTATTGTCGACGATACAGACCAGCTGCCAGACATCCGGAAGCTGTCGACACTTCTAGTAGTCATATAGGTTTTCGATGTGTCATCCGTGCATAACTGAAATATAAAAGTAAAAAATGAATAACTCACTAGGAGAAGGTTAAAAGAAAGAATTCATAAACACTGAATCAAGCATAAGTAATTAGCTTGGAATCACCATATTGATGATATTCATACAGCGTTCTAATAAAAAAAATTAATTAGAATGTTGTATGCCCCAAAAGGAATTTGAGGCTCTCATGTATTCACGCATTACTCGTTACTCGTTATTTATTTTAGCAACAACACCATTTATGAATACAGCATCTGCTGCTGCTTTGGATAGATCTGGGCAGCCAGTGACTGATTTTTTTCAAGATGGCACCTATGCTTCCCTTTCTTATAACTATGTTATTCCACAAATAAGTGGGCAAGATACTGGTCTAAGTTCTCATGGCAATTCACAGCATATTCCGAATATTACCAACAACTATTCATCCCTCAGAGGCGGATTAAAAACTGATTTAAATGAAAAGATTAGTGTTGGCCTTCTTTATGACCAACCCTTTAGTATAGATCTTCAACATCATGGCCAAAGTGATTTTGTTTCTCAGTCTGCAAATCACCTAGAACAAGGAACTAACGCTACGTTGAGTAGTCATAATTTGACAGGTTTAGTTGGCCTGAATATTAATGAATATTTAGGTATTTATGCAGGGCCTGCTATTGAAGAGATACAAGGTAAAGTACAATTACGTGGGCACATCTATAAAGGTATGGCAAATTACAATGCTGACCTAGACTCAGATTATGCTACTGGTTGGGTTGTAGGGTTAAATATCAAAAAGCCTGAATTAGGGTTAAAAGCTGCCCTGACCTATCGTTCAGAAATTAGACATAAAACTGAAGGCACAGAACAATTTAGCGCATTAAGTAATGATATTTACATTTCACCTGTAACATTTACGTCTCCAGAATCGGTTAATTTTGATTTTCAAACAGGTTTGAATAAAAAAACATTATTAACTGCAAATGTTCGTTGGGTACCATGGAAAGATTTCGAGTTAAAGCCTAGTAAATTAGCAGAGCGAACTGCACCAGCAAGTCCCGATCATACTGGGTTTCCATTAATTAGTTATGAGGAGAACCAATGGTCTGCACAAATTGGATTGGCTCGAAAAATGACTGAAAAGTTTGTCCTATCCACATCAATTAATTGGGACTCAGGCCTTGGAGACCCTGCAAATGCATTAGGTCCAATTAACGGTTATTGGGGAGTTGGACTTGGATTCCAATATCATTTTTTACCCGAATGGGCAATTTCATTTGGCGGCAAATATTTATGGCTCGGAGATGCTGAAGCTAAACGCCAAAATGGTGATATTGTTGGAAGATTTACAAATAACGACAGTATTGTTTTTGGATTAAAACTCTCTTATCAAAATAAATCTAATCATTAGCAATTCAGAAAGGACGGTATTTCCCCCGTCCTTTCATATGTAAAGCCTTTTAAATTAATCTAAATTCATGGCAACCGCTCTGGTTGCTTTACGCTTTCGCGTGACGAACAACCCGCAAGCGACCACCACTAAAGTTACACCCAAAGATAAAGTGGTTTCATAACTATAGGCTGGTGATAAAAACATATAACCTAAAACGGTCATATTGAAGACAATTCACAACCTAGAGGTAGTTGTAGTTTTACCCTACCTCCTCAGTAAAAATTGGCTTATTTCTTAGGATATGAACTCGTTCGGCAATGTATTCACACCGAATTTTGCTGATCGAATACATTTCGAGCGCTTTCAACCATTGGAAGCTTATCAATTGTCCATGCATGCAGTTGTCGCAAGGGTTGCTGCAATGTATTACCCAGAGGCGTGATTTCATATTGAACAGCGAGTGGAGATGAAATCACGTGACGGGAGATAAGTCCATTACGCTCCAAACGGCGAAGACACTGGGTTAGAGCCTTTTGTGTAACACCTTCCAGCCGACGCTTAATCGCATTAAAACGATGTGGTCCGTCATCTAAAACGGCTAATACCATCATCGACCACTTATCTGCAATCTGATCAAATAGAACTCTGCTTGGGCAATTTGATGAAAAGCACTGCGGTTCAATAACTAACATCGAATTTTCCATGAATCTCTCCGATCAACCACATACCAATATGGTACTAGGTGTAAATTTTATACCAATCTCAAAGCTTGAACAATAAGGTTTCAGCCTTCCTACTTAGCTAGTTGATTGAAGATTCCATCATAACTGCACAACGAGTAATTGCCACGAAATGCATGCAGAGATGGTTTACACGAGGATACCTAGGCTACTTAAAGTACCTAATTGACACTAGGTTTATAATGTATACCATTAAGCATCACACCTTTTTAAGAGTTTATTTGATGTCTGTTCTCAATAATTTCTTCCATCCACTTAAGCTTGCTTCAGGCATCACTCTTCGCAACCGTATAGTGATGTCACCTATGACAACTTGGTCCGGTACTGATGATTTTCAAATCTCGGACGAAGAGGAAGCCTATTACCGGCTCCGTGTTAAAGGTGTGGGCTTGGTCATTAGCGGCTGTGCCCAAGTTACACCCAATGGTATCGGGTTTACACATGAGTTTTCTGCTGCCGATGATAGTTATATTCCAAGCCTTAAACGACTCGCGGATGCTGCAAAAAGTGGTGGTGCACCAGCCATTCTTCAGCTATTTCATGCGGGCAACAAGGCTTTGCCTCAATTGATTCCCAATGCAGACGTAGTGAGCTCTAGCGCCATTATGACGAAAGCTACTCCCTTCATGGCACCACAGACACCTCGGGCACTAGCAGGCGATGAAGTCTTGGAAATAATCAAGGCATTCGGCGAGGCAGCACGACGCGGTATCGAAGCTGGCTTCGACGGGATAGAAGTACATGGCGCACACGGTTTTCTTTTGCAAAACTTCTTGTCGCCAGCTACTAATACGCGCAGTGATGAATGGGGCGGCTCATTGGAAAACCGCATGCGGTTTCCATTAGCAGTCATTGCAGAGATCAAGCGCGTCGTAGCACAGCATGCTGACCGTCCATTTGCCATCGGTGTTCGCCTTTCTCCCGAAGAGACAGGAGATGAAGGATACCGCATTAATCAAACTCTTACTTTTATTGATCAGTTGTTGGACCTTGGGATTGATTATATCCACGTCTCTTTGGCTAACCTGTTGACTGACCGCCCTATCGACGATCCAACTGGGCCATCCATCATCAACCACATTCTTGATCGAGTGGACAATCGCGTGCCTGTCTTAGCCGCTGGTGGTATCCTCACACCAGATCAAGCCAAGCAAGCACTAGATACTGGACTGTCTATGGTTGCGATTGGACGCGGATTGATTATCAATCCAGACTGGGTTGATAGCCTTAGAGAAGGACAAGAAATAGTTGTCGAACTTGATCCAACTAAAGTAAATGCTCTCAATATCCCAGAGAAGCTATGGACCATCATTCAAAGCATGCCCGGCTGGATTCCTTTGAAGCAATAAGTCACTAGTAACATTAAGGCCGCGTATTTGCTTGACCACCGCCCCGAATTTATAATTCTTATCATTTATAATAGCTCGATAGATATTTCTCTATCGAGCAGCCTATCGATGTCTATTGCAGACAATTTACAACCTAAAGTAATTATGTATTCTTAGATTTACAGGTGCGATGATTGCGTTATTCTTAGGAAGAAAGCCGAAGATATAAAAGCATTTTCTGATATATCTTGAGTATGAAAAAAGAGACCTAAAGTCTCTTTTTTTAATTAATCTAAATTCATGGCAACCGCTCTGGTTGCTTTACGCTTTCGCGTGACGAACAACCCGCAAGCGACCACCACTAAAGTTACACCCAAAGATAAAGTGGTTTCATAACTATAGGCTGGTGATAAGAACATATAACCTAAAACGGTCATAATGACTAAAATCACAAACCAAGTTAACCATGGGAACAACCACATTTTAAAAGATACAGCTGTACCCTGTTTTTCCCATTTATGTCTTAAACGTAATTGTGAAAATGCAATCACCAAATATACCAGTAACGCAATTGAGCCTGTGGTTGAGAGCAAGAACCCAAAGACTTGGCCCGGAAACATATAGTTAACCGCGCAGCAGACCACACCAACCAAAGTAGATAAAAACACAGCCGAAGTCGGTACGCCTGCTCCATTAATTTTTGTCACAACTCTCGGGGCTTCCTGACGTGTACCTAAAGCAAATAACATGCGAGATGAGGTGTAAACTGCAGCATTCATACAGCTTGCAACTGCAATAAAAACGACAGCATCCATAATCAGTTTAGTTTCAGGAACATTCAGGCTCATTAACACAAACTGAAAGGTGCCAAATTTTTGTAAGTCTGGTGAACGCCAATCAACCAAAGCAACTGCAAGAAAAATAGAAACAACAAAGAATAAAATAATTCGGTAGAGCACCAAATTGGTCGCACGTTTAATTTTTTCTTCGGGATTTTTAGATTCTGCCGCTGCAATAGAAAGAATTTCTATTCCAAAAAATGAAAATGCCGAGATTAAAATTGCTGATAAAACACCGCCCATACCATGTGGCATAAAACCACCATTTGAAAATAGATTGCCGACACCACTCACATTTTTTGCTAAAGGCCACATTCCAAATACAGCCATTGCCCCAATGATAATGAACACTACAATCGCAACGACTTTAATGAGGGCAAACCAAAACTCAAACTCACCAAAACTTTTGGTACTAAAAAAATTGGCTAAGCTGAGTAAAATAATAAAAGCGAATGCATAAACGGCACTGGAAATTTGTGGGAACCAAGCATGCAAAATTTCAGCCCCTGCAATCGCTTCAATGGGAATAACCAGTACCCAAAACCACCAATATAACCACCCGATGGTAAACCCAGCCCAAGGGCCGATTGCTTTACGGGCATATGTAGAAAATGAACCTGTATCTGGTTGTGCTACGGCCATTTCGCCCAGCATGCGCATGACCAGAAAAACTAAAATACTTGTAATTATATAAGCGAGTACGGCGGCTGGGCCTGCTTTTGCAATTGCTGCAGAAGAGCCTACAAATAAACCTGCACCAATAACGCCACCAATACTGATCATGGTGACATGTCGATTAGAAAGTCCTTCACCTAATTTTGTTGTTTTATCATTGTTCATATTCGATTCCTTCAAATTGACAAACTGATTTTAAAACCGTCTTAAAATGTACTTCTCCAACTAGTACTAAACAAAAAAGGGAAAATCAGAGTTTTCCCTTTTATTCATCAGTTTAATGTAGGCATAGCGAATTGTTTGGATTCACGGACTTGCGTCGAAGGCCAACGTTGCGTAATGGTTTTACGGCGTGTATAAAAACGCACACCATCTGGCCCATACGCATATAAATCACCAAACAATGAACGTTTCCAACCACCAAAGCTATGATAAGCAACTGGCACAGGTAATGGCACATTGACCCCGACCATCCCGACTTGAATATTGCTAGTAAAATAACGTGCTGCTTCACCATCACGAGTGTAGATACACGTTCCATTACCATATTCATGGTCATTAATCAGTTGCATTGCATCTTGCATAGTTTGTACACGAATGACCTGTAAAACAGGACCAAATATTTCTTGCTGGTAACTTGTCATGTCTGGTGAAACTTGGTCAATTAAAGTTGGCCCAACAAAAAAACCGTTTTCATAACCTGTCGGCTTTGCATCACGACCATCCACAACAATTTTAGCACCTTGTTGCTCGGCACTTTGAATAAAAGCTTGTACTTTATCTTTATGTGCTTGCGTAATGAGCGGTCCGAAGTCATTACGCTCATCTGCATAGTGACCAAACTTTAATTGCTTCATTTCTTGTTTTAATTTTTCAATCACAAGATCTGCAACTTCATCTCCAATGGCAACAGCAACTGATAACGCCATACAACGCTCGCCCGATGAGCCAAATGCCGCGCCTAACAAAGAAGTCACCACATTATCAATATCTGCATCTGGCATAATAATGGCGTGATTTTTGGCCCCGCCTAAAGCTTGGCAGCGCTTACCACTCGCCGTTGCAGTACGGTAAATGTACTCTGCAATTGGGGTCGATCCGACAAAACTAACCGCTTGAATTTTTGGATGATGCAATAATGCATCAACAGCGTCTTTATCACCATTTACAACATTGAAAACACCATCAGGCAATCCAGCTTGTTTTAATAGTTCAGCTAGAAATAACGCAGCCGACGGCGCTTTTTCTGAAGGCTTTAAAATAAAGCAGTTACCGCAAACAATCGCCATTGGGAACATCCACAACGGAACCATCGCAGGAAAGTTAAAAGGAGTAATCCCAGCAACCACGCCTAATGGTTGAAATTCGCTCCATGAGTCAATATCTGGACCCACATTTTTCGAATATTCACCTTTTAAAAACTCAGGCGCGCCACATGCATATTCAACATTTTCAATGCCGCGCTGTAATTCACCTTTTGCATCGTGACAAATTTTCCCGTGTTCTTCACCAATCAGCTGGCAAAGCTTGTCAGCATTTTCTTCAAGTAATTGCTTAAATTTGAACATCACACGTGCGCGTTTAATCACTGGTGTATCGCGCCATGCTGGAAAAGCCTGCTCTGCAATTTGAACCACTTGGTTGACTAACTCGGCATCTGCAAGTGCAACTTCTTTGGTGATTTCACCTGTCGCAGGGTTATAAACAGGCTGTTTCTTGATGGTTTTAGTTACGAGTCCACCATCAATAAAATGCCCGACTACTTTAACGGCTTGCTGACTTGAATCTGTGTCTGTGTTGGCAATCGCGTTGCTGTCAAAATTCTCTAAAGTGTTCATCTTTATTCCTTGTATCTATTCATCTTTTCCAATTAAGTTTTAAGTCGATCAGTGTTATTTGACTTGATAAATTGCCTCGCCCACGGCATTCATGAGTCGTTGTAACTCTGCCTCTGTGCTATTAAACATTGGGCCAAACTGAAGCGTGTCGCCGCCAAAACGGACATAGAAACCTACTTTCCAAAGTTGCATACCAATTTCAAAACCACGAATCGTTGCATCACCATCACGCGGTGCTAATTGCACAGCACCAATCAGCCCACAGTTGCGTATATCAAGAATGTTTGGAGCGCCTTTTAACTCGTGTAAAAGTTTTTCAAAGCTTGGAGCCAATGCAGCGGATTGATGAATTAAATTTTTCTTTTCTAAAACATCGAGCGTTGCTAAAGCAGCCGCACAAGCTACTGGATGCGCCGAATAGGTATAACCATGGGTAAACTCGACTGCATGTTCAGGTAAATCTTGCTGCATAAAAGCGTCATAAATTTCATGGCTTGCGACCACACCACCAAGTGGAATAGCACCGTTGGTAATTTGTTTGGCAAAATTTAAAATATCTGGCGTAACATCAAAATATTCTGAAGCCGTCCATTTACCCATTCGCCCAAAACCAGTAATGACTTCATCAAAAATCAGCAAGATATCGTGTTGATCGCAGATTTCTCTTAAGCGTTTTAAATAACCAGTCGGCGGCACAATACAACCTGCCGAACCAGAAACGGGTTCTACAATGACTGCGGCAATATTTGAAGCATCATGTAGCTCAATTAACTTAAGCATTTCATTGGCAAGCTCTACACCACCTGTTTCAGCACAGCCTTTGGTAAAACTTAAATCTGGCTGTAAGGTATGCGGTAAATGGTCTACATCCATGAGCTGACCAAACATTTTACGGTTACCGCCAATACCGCCAAGACTCGTTCCCGCAACGTTTACACCATGGTAGCCACGTGCGCGCCCAATCAGCTTGGTTTTGCTTGGTTTGCCTTTAATGCGCCAATAGGCACGCGCCATTTTAATTGCGGTATCGGCAGACTCTGAACCTGAGTCGGTAAAGAACACATGCTGCAATTTTTCAGGCATATGTTGAATAATTCGTTCAGCCAATTGAAACGACAAAGGATGACCAAACTGAAATGCTGGAGAGTAATCCAGCTTTGCCAATTGAGTACTTACGGCTTGCTGAATTTCTGGAAGCGTATGTCCTGCACCACAAGTCCAAAGGCCCGACAAAGAGTCGTAGACTTCGCGGCCTGCGCTATCAATTAAATAAGATCCTTTAGCACCAACAATCATGCGCGGATCTTTATGAAAATTACGATTTGCAGAAAATGGCATCCAATGCGCGTGATAATTTAAGCTCATCTGAGCATTTGATTGAATGGTTTCCGAGGCAGAGTCGCCATCAGTTAATTTGTCGATATCAAACATAATCACTCTTCTTGTTTTGAGGTTATTTTTTGAGTGTACATAGCGATATAGTTTTGATAAATTCAAATTATCTTGAGTTTAGATTTAAAAAAACGAAACTAAATGAAACCCAAAAAATTAAATCAAGTGACTGATTTTGATATTAAATTACTTAAAATATTTAAAACAGTTTGTGACTGCCATAGTTTTACATCTGCCGAAAGTATTCTTGGCATTAGCCGTTCTGCCATTAGTCTGCATATGAGTGATTTAGAAAATCGTCTGGGCATTCGGCTATGCCAGCGTGGCCGTGCAGGGTTTGCATTGACTGATGAAGGACGGGAAATTTTAGAATATATAGAAGTGCTCACCGCATCTATCGAAGACTTTCGCTCTAAAGTTAATCAAATGCATAACCGTCTAAAGGGAGAATTTAATATAGGTATTATTAACAACCTTGTGACCATGCCAAGCGGCTACATTACCAATACGCTGGCACAACTCGCCGAAGAACATTCCGAAGTCATTATTAATATTAGTATGAGCACACTTTCAGATATTGAATGCCGTGTGCTAGACAACCGTTTACATGCTGGAGCAATTCCCCTTGTTACCCCTTTGTCTGGTCTAGATTATTTTGATTTATATAGTGAAAGTTCATTTTTGTATTGCGGTAAAAACCATCCACTGTTCAACCAATGTAGCAACCTCAATTTAGATAAGTTAAAAACCTGGCAAGCCGTACTCCCCAATTATGCCATCACTCCAGAAGCAGCAAAGTTGCACCAGCTTTTAGAGTGTAAAGCGACTGCAAGTGACCGTGAAGGAATTGCATTTTTGATTTTAACCGGAAAGTTTTTGGGTTTTTTACCCGACCACTATGCAAAAAAATGGGTGGAAGATGGCTTTATGCAGCCAATTTCAAAGGAAAAAATGCATTACAGCACCCCAATTTGTTTAATTACCCATAAAGGCAAAAACCACAATATTATTTTAAAAACTTTTATGGATATGCTTGAGAAGCGGATTGTTGGGAGTTAAAAATATTTTATTGAACAAAGCCCATTTTAAATGGGCTTCGTTCAATAAGATAAATATATTTAAGAGCTTAATTCCAAATTTTCTAAATGATAAACTTTAAATTAATCTTGCATGTTAATACCATTAGAAGAAAAAAAAGAATGAAAACATAAAGAAACTACCGAGTCCTATTGCTACCCAGGATATTAGCTTAGATATAAAACTATTTTCTCTAAAAAAGAATGGTAAAGTCCATTTTTCAATATCTATTTTTCTCAACCATGATAAATACCAAGGAAAAGTTAATGCGAATATAAGAGAACTTATTAACACACTAACAAAGGAAGTCCATTTATAAAATTCAGACCCGCTCATCTTAAAAAACAATATCCAAAAAATCACTTCTAGAGTACATAGCAAAACGCATAAGTAAACATAAAATTTACTCTTCGGATTAGTGATAAAAATCGGTGTCAGTATCCAAATTGGATATATAAAACCGAACATAAGTCTAAAACCATATAAGTCATGCTTACCATCTAATAAATAATATCTAGGAAATACTATTACATAATAAATAAAAAATAGAATAACACTTAAATATTTCACTCGATCGGCATCATTACAATCAAGGTTTCCCATCATACTCTTAAATATAAAATACCCAACAAAATAAGTAATATAAAAATTAATTAGATAAATTATTGAAGAGTAATAGCTTTCAAAGTTAATAAGCCCATACCAAAGTAAAGATAATGTCCAAACCAACCCAAAAATAAAGAAACCTTTAACAATAATAACAATTGGAGATTTCTTTATAATAATTGATGAATTAATCATGGTTTACAGCCTTGTGCTATTGTATATCCCATTTCTATACAACCATATTTTACACGGCTATTATAATCCAATAAGTTAACAGGATTATTACGAAATTTCGTAGGCACCCAAGTTTGAAGTACCCATAATTTAGAATTTTTAAAATACTTTTCATGTATAGGTTGCAATAGTTTTTGCTCTTGTTGCATTTGACCAATATTCCAAGCAACTATATCGGTTACTTTACCATCATAAAGCTGTTTGAAATTGTTGTAGCCAGCTTTCATCAATGAATAACCAGCCTCAGACCTCCAGTTATAAACATCACTTAAATTGACAGACCCCCCAGAAGTTATCGTGCCAAAAACACCACCTAGTGCAAAGGTTACTCCTGAATATGCTCCTTCCGCCCCCAAGCCAACAAAAGCGGCCCGTGAAGTTTCATTAGCAACCCTAAACCATTCAGCTCCCGTTTTAGCATACATGGCACTGAAAAAATCAGCTCTTAAATCAATATCATCTATCATGCTATACCAGTTATTAGTATCTTTAAATATATTTTTTAGTACGAGCTCTCTACTCCGAATCTGATCAGCTTTTAAATTAACCATTGCTGAAGAATTTATTCCATAAATTTGGTTAAAGTCACTACCTGCATAGTCTAAGGCAGCTTGTAGCATATTATTGCAATCTTGACTTCGAGCCGCATTATTACAAACTGTTGCAAGTTCAATATCATTAGTTTTAGAAAGATTTTGATAATTTTGAACAATATTATCGCAGTTTGATGAAGATGCTTTGCATTTCGTCAAATCTGCAACAAATTTCGCTTTACTATAATGTGTTAAATAATTGTTCTGTATAGCAATATCAGCAGAATTGGCTGCTGTATTTACATCATAGCCAGCATAAGCAGAGACTACACCAGCAACGACTTTCCCCATATTTTTAATTTTTACTTTTTCCTCATCATTATATTCAATTCCATTGATAGGCTTAGGCATTAGACTTGCAACAATTTCCCCAACTCCGGCTCCTATTGCGCCTGCTTCACAGCTTGCTTTTGTAGCAGCTGCGGCAGCACACCCAGCTGCGGCATGAGCAATCTTATGTATTGTATATTGTAATATT